>NZ_JAIFJY010000004.1:0-351243 GCF_051835185.1 Klebsiella sp. K5-306 | reverse complement strand
TAGCGCTGAGGTCTGCCTCGTGAAGAAGGTGTTGCTGACTCATACCAGGCCTGAATAGCTTCATCATCCAGCCAGAAAGTTATGGAGCCACGGTTGATGAGGGCTTTATTGTAGGTGGGCCAGTTGGAGATTTTGAACTTTTGCTTTGCCACGGAACGGTCTGCGTTGTCGGGAAGATGCGTGATCGGATCCTTCAACTCAGCAAAAGTTCGATTTATTCAACAAAGCCAATTTCTCCTTATACTAATATCAAGAGAGAAGTTTACAGAGAAAATTTTCATATTTGCCAGCATTTGATACTATTAGCCAGAGAGCAAAAAAGTCGGATTCACAGATTAATTGCTTTAGGAAAATCAAGGAAAGCAAAATTTAAGGCTCAGCTGGATCAGCTTCATGCAAGTCATCATTCAGTCAATCACTTCGAAGAAAAATCTTTAGAACGTTATATTTTCAATGATCAAACTCAAATAATGTATAGAGATTGTTGTATCTCCCTACAAAAGATCATTGAGTTATGTAATCGTATGACAAGAGATCAGCAGTATCACATACTCTCAGATTTTTTTGTTGATATCTATGCATCAATTTTAATATTCAAAGGAATCCATGAAGCACGAGGTTCTAAGGAATCCATTGATTTTCTAGATGATTGGTATGAAAGAATGTCATTATTAGTAATGACATATTGTGTATTATCAAAAGATATTGAAAAAATTGAAAAATTATACTTCCTTACTGCCACCTTACTAAAACAAAATCCTAAAGCAACCCAACCCCATCGGAAAATGATTCTTTCAACTTTTCCAGATTTTGAGAAAGCCCTAACAGAAATAGAAAATCATGTTATCAGTCTTGACAGTCAAAAAGATTTTTATGATCTTACAACTGAAGAGCAAAAAGAATACTTCTTGAGTATGGCCAAAAATCTAGGAATGGACCCTGATGACCCACAAGGAGAACATCATGAGTTCCTTAAAATTGGATTTGCTAATTATGATCCCACAAATATAATGAAAAACTGTGAGCATTTATTCGTTCATTATCGCCCCGGAGGAATATTTGCCCAATCATTGAGAATGCACTCTCTCGGCGGGATGCATCTCTTAATCTGCTTAAAACACGGACATGCTCAAGGAACAGGAAATTTATTAAGTCAATTATATGACAGTACTGGCAGTTATGATTTTGGTAATAGCTTCAAACAATCAAATTGTGATAAATGCGCGGATTGTAAACCAAGAAAGGAGAGTTGGGCATGGAGTCTCAAATGGTATTTAAAAGAAGTTGAACATCATAAAACTCTTCTTAAGAAGTATAGATTCTAATTACATACAATTAGTTCCAATTTGAGTGGTCTGTATGGGACAGCCACTCTGCTTATCAAGATTGGCATGTTTGTTATTTCTATTAATTTTCCGCCGTGGAAAGACAGGATCTACATCTAAAGTGCAACTCTATGATTTAAATCATAATTATCAATCATCACTTAACTAATACTATTGATGCCTTTAATATCACTGATTTTTTTTAAACACCAAGATTCTTATGCATAAGCTAACGATTGACTTACATACCCTTTACGGATCACAACGCTTCTACGAACAGTCAGAATTCTTGCCCACATTCATACCTTCCAAAATCCCCTTAAAGCGATAACTATCTGTATTATATATAAATTTTCACACCTCGATATTAGATAAAAAAACAAGCTTTGACTTAGCAATTTAACTGTTGACCTACTTATTGTAATGGTTAATTATGTTGTAGTTTTAAGCTTGGTTTACATTGTGTAGCAGATAAAAATCACGAAATACCAATTGTAAATTATGGAGTGGAAAAATTGAAAGCAACTACGGAGCCTCAAAAACAACGATTAATTGCTACATTGCTTAGTGATTTAGCAGAAGATAATTTGGCTATTTTTGCAGGTGCGGGCCTGTCCGCCCCCGCAGGCTTTGTAAGCTGGACTGAATTACTCCGTCCTATAGCTGAAGATCTTGAACTTGAAATTGAAAAAGAAACAGATTTAGTTGCTTTAGCTCAATATCACTGCAATTCAAACTCAGCAAACCGAGGTAAACTCAATCAGCTCCTGATAAATAAGCTATCTGATGATGTTGAAATAACTGCAAACCATAAAATTCTTGCAAGACTTCCAATATCTACATATTGGACAACTAACTACGATAAACTTATTGAGAAATCATTAACTGAAGCAGGGAAAATACCTGATACAAAATATCGTGTCAAACAACTGAGCTTTACAAAACGGGGCCGAGATGCTGTTGTTTACAAAATGCACGGAGATATTGAGAATCCAGATGAAGCAGTGCTCACGAAAGATGATTACGAGAGTTATCATGTCAAGATGCAGCCGTTTATTAATGCTTTAAGCGGTGATCTCGTCTCAAAGACATTTTTATTTTTAGGATTCAGTTTTACAGATCCGAACCTTGATTATATTCTTAGCAGAGTACGGATTGCTTACTCAAATGATCAAAGGCAGCATTATTGCATTCAGAAACTTGTGGCCTCAGCTGCCGGGGAATCTCAAGCCGACACAGAATATAGAAAACGTAAACAAGAGCTCTTTATTCAAGACTTGCTTCGATTTGGAATAAAAACAATACTTGTATCTGACTATTCAGAAATAACAGATATTCTTCATAAACTGGAATGGGCATATAGAAGAAAAACAATTTTTTTATCTGGATCGGCACATGAGTATAGTCGATGGAAATCAGATGAAGCCCAACACTTTATTTACTCTTTGTCGAAAGATATAGCTGCTTTAGGATTCCGAATAGTATCTGGATTTGGGTTAGGCGTTGGTAGCTCCGTTATTACCGGTGTATTAGAAAATGTATATATGAGCGGTAGGCGTTTAGACTCTGATCAGTTAATATTAAGACCTTTTCCACAGTATGAAGTTGGTAAACGACCTATTTCAGAAATATGGAATGAATATCGTACAGATATGATTTCGCATGCTGGGATAGCGATTTTTGTTTTTGGTAATAAAATAAAAGATGGCAATGTTGTTATCGCTGATGGTTTAATTAAAGAGTTTGAAATAGCAAAAAATAACGGACTTTTGTTAATACCTGTAGGCGCAACTGAATATGCGACAAGAGAAATTTATAATAAACTTTCTCGGGATGGATACTTTGATAGTGCTGAATTCCCTAAAGAGTTTAAAGAACACATAAATAAAATTTCTGATCAAAACTCAGATCTGGAAACGATTAAGGGTGTTTTAATCGACTTACTTAGAGCATTGAAATAAGGACTAAATCATGACTAAACGTAATTGCTTCTACAGTTTTCATTATATACCAGATAATTGGCGTGCTGCCACAGTTCGTAGTATCGGAGCCATTGAGGGTAATAGCCCTACTTCAGATAATAACTGGGAAACAGTTAAAAAAGGCGGAGAGGCTGCGATAAAAAAATGGATTGCAGACGAAATGTATGGTAAATCATGCATTGTTGTGCTTGTTGGTAGCGATACAGCCAATCGCAAATGGATCAATCATGAAATCATTAAAGGGTGGGATGACGGAAAAGGTGTCGTAGGCATTTATATTCATGGCCTAAAAGATAGCGGTGGAAATACCTCTACTAAAGGTGATAATCCTTTTGATTATATTGGGTATGGTAATACAGGGAAAAAGCTTTCTACTATCGTGAAATGCTATAATCCCACGGGCTCTACAAGCCAAGAAAAGTACAATTGGATAAAAGAGCATCTAGCAAATGCTGTTGAAGAAGCAATTACAATAAGAAAAAATAACTAGCCTTCAGTTTCATAAATAAAAGAGGCTTTAGGCCTCTTTTATTTTGGTTTAGAGATTTTATGTTTAGCAACCTGCTCTGCGTCTTCTTGTTGTAGTTTTAACGTGCCTTTTTTCAAGCTTGATTTCAATTTCATTTTAAATATACTTTCATATTCAGTTATACGAACTAGCTGTTTTTTAATATCCTCATGAATGACTATTCCTTTATTTTTAGGGACTATATTGGTTTTACTTATTCCTAATCGTTTTCTCATTTCTTCGATCTTAGTTGCTCCACTATTGATGTTGCTACGTTTTTTGAGTCTAAAGTTATTTGTGGCTGTGGTAGCTGTTTCTGCATGATCAAGTATCCTATTAATATAACTACCATCATATTTATTACACCAACGACTGAAGCCACCTTGATTATTAATTTTGTTTGATTTTTGATTGTATTGTTTTTTAACTCCGTTGAGTATTTGTGTATTTTTCTGTTTTGTATTTCTAAATCGTCTATTTGTTTGTCTATCATATTCCTTGACAGATTTAGTAATGATGATATCTTTGAAGCCGTTTTCTCTGTCTTCTCTAATACTTCCTGCGTCTGAATTAATGCTATGCTGACTGACTCCGAAAGAATCATCATCGATTCTGATAATGGTTCTATCGTCATTGATATTTGGTTCAATAGGTAATCGTCCAATACTATTTTCGTCATCTGTTTTTCTTGCTGCGAATCTTCTAATGAGTTCATCATCTCTATTTTTGTCATATTTCACCTTTGCCTTAATTGTGTTCCAACTGAATTTTTTACCAAGAGATGATCCCTTGAAGAAAATGTTTTTTTCATTATTTTTGATACCAAATGACACTCCGGCGACGTTGCCAGTAGAAGCGACGTTAAAAGCCGGCTCTATGCCTACAGCCTGCAGACTTTCTACAAAAGTACCTAAATCTGGTTTTCCTGCCATAGCCGCTTGTAGAGAGGCTTGAAGCACTAAACGGGCTGGTTTCTCACCTGTACTCAATGCCATTTCAATTTCTGCTTTGGTTGGGGCCGATACGTCTGATTTCTGCCCTTTTAAGCCATTCGTAATAGTTAAGCCGTGCTTCTTCTCTAAACGTTCACAAGCGGCTATTGTTTTAAATGCTGAGTGCTGACCATGCCATACGGAACCGCCTAAACCGATGCGGTTGGCTACTATATGGATATGGTCTTGATCTGTATCATTATGACGCACACAAATATATTGATGTTTTTCTATATCAATATTCATTTCTTTCAAATAGTCTTTTGCTATCTCTTGCCATTGTTCATCTGTTAAATGATCACCTTTTGGAAGAGATAAAAACGCATGAAAAACAGGTTTTTTTATATCCTGTCTAAAGCTGCTTACACTTTTAAATTCATCAGTTAAATCACTAACATTATTATAATCACTTGACATATTGCTACAAATAAAACTGTGATCATCTTTTAATATATAATAGACCCTATTTTTAAATGTTCTCCCTGTTTTAGCCACATTCCCTTTCATACTGTATAAACCTCGCAAGCTTTTAATATTCTTCTCATAAGTTGCTTTATAGCAAAGTTAGCTTCTGAAGCTACCGATTGTTTAAAGTCTTCATTAGTATGTAGTCTTTTAGCAATCTGATTTATATTATTACCTTGATGCTGTATTTCTCTATACAATGATTGTTCAAAATCCGGCATTTTTCTTTTAACAATAGGTTCAGAGTTTAAAATCTCTTTTCTAATGTAATGGCCTCTTTCAAGGCCAGATGCCTCAACAAGTTCTTTTAAATATTCAAACTCTGCTTTGTTTACTCTAAACTGTATAGATATATCTCTGCGTTCTTCGTGATTTAATTCTATACGTCCTCTTCTTCTATCTGTTTTCATATTTCTTTCTCATTTCATTCAAAGCTGTATACTGAACATAATCTCTTATAGCTTTAATATAATCATCGTCATTAGTATCTATCAATGCTTGTATAAGCTCATCAGCTTTATTTTCGTTAATGTATCTATTAGCAACAAAATAACATAAGCATTGTTCGTCATAGCTTGAGTAATCAAAATATACATCTTTATCTTGTTCAAGATAATAGAAAAAACGCGCTAATATGTTAAGTTTCATTTCATATTCCATAATCATTGTTGATGCCTCTTTTTGTATTTTATAAGTTCTTTTTTATCTATTATTTTTCTAACATCTGATATTGCTTGCGTTGCTTCGCTTGAAGTGTTTGTTTTACCCATACAACTACGGATCATAAACACACCTAAAAGAATACAAAGAAGCATCATTGCTATTGCTATAATCATATATTACCCCCCTCAACTAAAATGAATATAAAACTTATCTTCTTCTTTTGATTTTAAAACAACATTATTATAAAAATCTTTAATGTCATTGATACGCTCAGGATCTGGATAGTTCTTTACTTCTTCGCTATTTATTATTTTATTTAATGCGCTTTCTGCTCCTTTTTTACTTATTGTTTTACCTTCATTGCTACCTGAAAAATGATTATTATACTTTTCACAATGAAAACTCTTATAAAAAACAGCGTCAGCATAACCAAAAAAGAAAGCTACTTTTTTATCTTTTTTTCTTTCAATACTAAAATCGTGCGACATATGTATAACTCCTAATATTATTTATAATATCCAAAGTAAATCTTTGGGGTTTGATTTACCGCCTCCCATTTGATAAGGGGAACAGGCGGAAGGGTAGATCTTTTTCAACCCTACGAGCAAAGCGAGATAGGGCAATCCGAAGGATTGGGTAAATAGCGGATACGCTATTACACCTTGCCTCAGTTTCCGAAAAACAAAAAAAGCTGAACTACACTTATATTTAAATAAATAACCGATATAAAATACTTGTCAATAGCGGCTACATAATAAATACACTGCACGACGAATAAAAAGCAAATAAAAGATAGGGTAAATAATATATTGTCTTTCTGGTAGCTATGCGTAGCAGCGGGGACAAATCGTCAAGTGCTAAATCGTGGGGTCCCGTTTACGGGTTCCGATTTAGTGCTTGATGACATAGGGGGAGGAAATAAAATTTATATGGGTGATGGTTCACGTAGTGGAGCATCACCCTGAAAAACGAGACTGATTTACATTCTTCTTCTGAAGATAATGTTGTCTGAGAAAATTGCCTTACCCGCGACAAAACCGACAATAGCTATTATTGGTAAGCTAATTGTAGCTCCTGCCATGCCAGTAGACATTCCAATCAGCACTGACAGACCAAAAGCTAACAGGATGATCACCGCCGCATACCAACCGGGATATGTTCCATACAGAACTGACGCTTGGCAGCCTGTGCATACCTGAACACCTTTTTGGCTTTCTTTTAGGCAAAAAGGGCATTTGATTGTGTTGTTTTCCATTTTTCAGTTCCTTTTAAAAACAGCACCTTGATAGACGACGCCATCTTTGACTTTTTCGATTTTAAAAGTCCAAGAGCCAAGATCTTTGTTTTGCGTTTTGGCTATATAGATGGGTTTCTTGCTTTCATCCCAGCTTTTAACAGTAAAAACGCCATTTCTGAACTTGATCACATCTTTCTGAACATCAAGCCTGACACCGTATTGTTGATTAACGTAGTTGCCATAGATGCCATCATCGCCACAACCAGACAATAGCGTCACTAAAACTGCCACCATCATAAGTTTACGCATACTTTTTCCTTCACTGATGAGACACAGACCACCGCTTGGCCTGCAAACGCCCTAGAATTCAATTATTTTCATTGTTCGTCATATCGTTTGTACCGATCGAAAAGCAAAATGCAATAGCCTAAAGCTATCACACGCATGAAATCGATCGATAAAACCAATTAAAACCGATCGATTCAATGGCTATTGATTGCTAATATCTATCAATAATCTATTATAGATCTTTATAACCAATCACCATCTGTTAAAGATTCGAATCTTGACGATGGGCAACAACAGGCAAAGGTCTATGAAGGGCTATAAGGCACAGAAAATATTTTAATACCTTATAGGCATGGTTTTGCTCTTTAATTTATTGGGCTTCGCCCTGTAGACTTTTTAGATCTAGTTCTACTTTATATTTTATTAGTCCCATAAAATCATAAGGCACCATTAGACTATAAATATAGCTTCACTGAGTAATATTAATAACCTAATAACAAATACTATCTGATATGGTTAATATCTACTTGACAAAGTATTAAAATATATTATTGATTTTGTATATTACAAGAAAATATAAAAGTTATGACTAACTATGTTGGTTGTGAACGAAAAAAAATAAAGCCCCTATTTTACCAGTCAGAGAAACTTATAAAAAGGAGCGTCTACTTTATTAAGGAAAGCCAAATGTATTTAAAACAAGATATATATAATGCAGATAAATTTAAAAGTCAAATTCAAAAATACGCATTAAGCACAGATGATTTTAATAATGGTGTGTATCGAAACCCTAAAGAAAAGGCATTGCTAAAGAAATATATTGGATTTAATAATCGTTCTTTCATTAACGGTCTTGTATTCGATGTAGACCACGAATACGGCGCTATTGCTTGGGATCTAGCTGATTTGCCGAAACCTAATATAATCATACAGAATACCAGAAATGGCCATGCACACTTGCTGTATGCTTTAAAAAATCCAGTTCTTAAAACAGACTCGGCAAGAATAAAACCCTTGAAACTTGCGTCCATTGTTCAATGTGGTTTTATAGAAAGATTAGATGCTGATAAGGCTTATGCTGATATATTAATAAAAAACCCGTTAAATGAAGCTGAATGGCGCACAACGTGGGCTGTCAATGAAACCTATGATTTAACTTACTTGTCTGAGTTTGTGCCTGAAGTTCTTACGACGAAAAATATTAAAAGCAAAAGTGAAATATATGGTTTAGGTCGCAACGTTAATTTATTTGAAGATCTAAGAATAATAGCTTATAAAGAAGTTTTGAAATATAAAGCAAATAAAACATATAATGATTTTTATCTTGATATGTTTTCAAAAGCTACAATACTGAATGATTACAGTAATAATAATAATCCATTGACATACAGTGAAATAAAACAGATTAATACCAGTATTTGTAAATGGACGTGGAGAAACTTTACGGCTGAAAGATTTTCTTCAATCCAATCAGCAAGAGCCAAAAAAACAAGAAAATCAAAATCATTAATAAAATTTTTGGAGAATTTATGATTATAAAGAAAAGAATGAAAAGACCAATGACACAAAAAGCAATGGCAGAAAAGTTTGGCGTATCTGTTTCTACTGTGAAAAACTATATATCCCTTCCTCGTGAAGACTATTTAAAAGAAGCAGAAGAAAAACGCCTTATTGCATTTAATCTAAGAACATCCGGTTTGAAATGGAAAGAAGTAGCTGAAAGAATGAATACAACCGAATATAGTGCGATAGCTTATTATAGAAGATATTTATCATTACAGAAGAAACAATATAAGCCGCGCTAGTGGGTTATATTGTTTTTCATTTAGTATTTTTTCCATACATAATCCTAAATGCTCGTAAGCTTATTCCAAATATCATTCGCTATCAAGATACTAACTTACCACTCTTCTGCTTGTATCTTTCTCTTTCTAAAAAGAGCGTAATGCTTTAATGCTTCCTGCGTTTCGTGATTACTTTTTTTGTACGTATTAAGTATGATATAAAAAGGACCTTTATCATAGCATTCAAGCAACCAATCATTGTATAAATATTCTTCAAGAATATCTAAAGTTCCCCAATCAAATGAATCCATTTTCTTTGTGCATTTTTCAATATTTGTTTTCATATATAGCCTCTCTTTTATTTACGTTAGTTATGCCGCTTTACTTCTGGATAAGTAAATCATATGGTCAATCCATTCATCTATTTCACTTTCAATAAAGCCTATTGCTCTTCCACCCAACTTTATAGGAGAAGGGAATTCACCTCTACCGATCAGCCGATAAATCCAAGGTTTACTTAATCCAGTTCTTTCAAGAACCTCGGGTAATCGCATAAATCTTTTTGTTTTTTTCATGTTTTTTTCCTTCGTTGTTTTGATAGATGCAGTATCTTCAGATCGCTTATGACGATCAACTCTCAAAAAGCACGAATTGATCAAAATGTGGTGTATTTTTAGGCAGGTTTGTAAGAGGGATTTTGAAAGCAAGCCAGCGTAGGCTTTGAAGGGCTTTTGCAAAAAGTGCTAATATTACACTCCATAAGTGTTTTTTTAATAACAATATGTTTATCAATTAGTTAACCAAACCTACGTATAATTCTGCAGGATTTCACTCTATCCTTCTTGCTTGGCACTTAGAGAACACTTGGTTCGTGGTAAAATGTTTACCATTGTGTTTGTGGTAAAAAACCGCTGAACCTGATGGATTTTGTTGCTTGGGTTCAACTCCTCACCGTCCACAATGTTGAAGATTTTAACTCTGGAGAAAGTAAAATCAGTGCTTACGTCTTTTTAGGACCCTTTATTGAACCCTGAACGAAATGAATTACAAAAATAACAATAAAAATCATAATAATGCGAAATAAAACACAGGGACGCCAGCCCACCAAAATTCTCCATCGGTGATTACCAGAGTCATCCGATGAAGTCCTAAGAGCCCGCACGGCGCAAGCCCTGCGGGCTTTTTTGTGCCCTCAATTTGTCCCGCGAAGTCAGATGCCAACTAATCAAATCTGAACCTTTTAGGCACCTTGTCAGGCACCTCATAAAGCTTTAGTGTTTTTGTGGAACCTAAAACTAAGCCTGTGCGTCAGAAAAAAAACACTTTTTATTCAATGAGATAAAATCAGACATTCTCATTAAAGCGCACTACGTTTTCCTGTTGGGGATGGCCTTGAGCTAATCATCAAATTCAGCGGGTTTATGCTCTGGCCGTTCGCCACATTCGCTCTTTTATTTCGAAATCCTTACCAGTAACGCTGGTTGCATACTTCCCCGCTGTTCATCCTGCCTGTTTCCGCACCACAAGTGGCCGCGACACTCGTTACTGCAGCGGTTCAGCATGCTCCGGACCGGAGACCACATTGATCCGCCCCTGATGAGTAGCCTGGTGGCGGCCTGCTTCTCAATCCTGTATTCGTCTACCTTCCGTTTCCGGATGAAAAGGGATGGCTTCACATTGCATTTATTGACGCAAATAAAAGACAATCATGAGTTGAGATTCGATTATGCTCTCTGGCACTCATCGGCATTGCACGGGCTTGACGTCGCAGGATGGCGAAAAAGACGTTACACGCCCCATTTTCACAGGATCAATTTTGAATATTTACTCAAAACGCTGCGTGATACGACCGTTTAACGCCGATGATATCGAGCCTTTTATGGCATATCGCAACGATGCCGAATGGATGCAGTACCAGGGGTTTAAGGGCCTGACAAAGGAAGCTTATGCCGAGGCGTTGCTGGGAAACGCTTCTCTTACGCAGGGCATGCAGCTCGCGGCGATCGATACCGCGACCGGGACTTTGATTGGCGATCTCTACTTAAAACAAGAAAACGAGACCATCTGGCTTGGCTACACCGTTAGCCCACGGTATGCAGGTCAGGGTTACGCCCTTGAAACTGCGATGGCGGTCATTGACTGGTGTAAGCAGCAAGGTTTTTTAGCCGTAAAAGCCGGCGTTGTGGCAGATAATCTTCCCTCAATAAATTTACTGAACAAACTCGGATTTTCCTGTTCCTGCACGGAGGATGATGAGCAGATTTTTGTTTTAAACATACAATCCGCTCATTAATTCCCCCTACTTTCAGCTTGTCATACTCACATACCTCTATCCCGACAAAAATTTCTCTGATTAATCTGCTGTTACCTTGTTCACACCGCGGAAGGTCACATGCTACTTTCCGCATCATTTGTTTTTAAAACAATAAGATAAATAGCTTACCGCCCCTTCATCCCGCTAGTTTTATGCCTGTGACGCACCCTGTGCGCAGTTCTATAAGAGAGATAACCATGAAATAAGCTGTGAACGCCCTACAAAACTTTGGAAAATCCCTCTATGGGCCGGTACTTATCTTGCCGATAGTGGGTCTGTTTATCGCTTTTGGCAACGTGTTGGGCGACGGCAACCTTGCGAAATATCTGCCCTTGCTCGGCCATCCTTTTATTCAGAATATCGGCCAGCTCATTGCTAAATCAGCGGTATCGGTACTGGTGAACCTGGCGCTGATCTTCGCCGTTGGGATCCCCGTAGGCCTGGCCGCCCGCGATAAAGGCTACGCGGCGCTCATTGGCCTGGTGACGTTTATCGTCTTTATCAACGCCATGAATATCACACTGCAGCTGCAGGGCCAGCTCGCGGCGCCGGAACAGATGAAAGCAGCCGGCCAGAGCATGGTGCTGGGCGGCCAGGTGCTTAAGATGGGGGTCTTCGCCGGGATCCTCACCGGCGCGCTTTCGGGCTACAGTCTTATATCGGTTACGGGTATGAATCTTACGTATTCGGCCTGCCACCCTGCGAATGCGCCAATCTGCCGGTGCCCGCTATCGACGATCAGGGAATGAGTTCAAAGGTAATTGAGATTAACGTATCAGGATTTATGTCAGCGGGCGTCGTGCTGTACAGCGAACCAGCCTGACCATATAGCGTGACCGCGCCGCCTTTTAAGCCCGCAGTTAAAACTTTGGCCATCAGGGGATCGATTTGTTTGTCGTATATCATCCTGGAATTCATCGTATTGAGTATCGGGGTACCATCAAGCTTTTTCTCCAGTATATTCAGGGATAAGGACTCATTCTGCTTGTAAGCTTGCTTCCCTTGTTTATCAATCACGAAATAGACACCATTAGGCAAAACCTCATATTTTTTATTTTTAATTTTGGCCATGATTCTTTTTTCAATATCAACGTACTTAGATGACATTTGTTCATTAAGGGTGTTAACGATGGTTTCTATTTCACCTTCTTTGATTTTCAGCTTTTTATGGTAAGCATCGTTAAAGCCTGAAACCAGCGCCGAAGGCGACAGCTTCACATCATTGTCAGCCATTTTATTCACATCCGATAGCGCCTGAGTCAGATAGAAAACGCCGAGTGCGTAGGCATTTTTAATGCTTTTATCAGTAAGCTTTAACTCACTTTCCTTTATGGCCTGGCTATCAAGGGCAGACTGTAATTTCTGATTTTGATTGTTCAAAGCAGCAACTGACTCAGCATATTTTTTCTGCGCCGCTTCGGCTGCGGCGCTCAGCTCAGCATTTTTTTTGCTCAGCGCGTCGAGCGCGGATTTGTGCTGACTTTCGCCCTGGGTGTTCTGCTTTTGCAGCGCGGCGATCTGCGCCGACAGCGTGCGGGTGGTCTCATCCAGCTTTTTCTGCGCCGCTTCGGCTGCGGCGCTCAGCTCGCCATTCTTTTTGTTCAGCGCGTCGAGCGCGGATTTCTGCTGGCTTTTATCCTGGGCGTTCTGCTTTTGCAGCGCGGCAATCTGCGCCGACAGCGTGCGGGTGGTCTCATCCAGCTTTTTCTGCGCCGCTTCGGCAGCGGCGCTCAGCTCAGCATTCTTTTTGTTCAGCGCGTCGAGCGCGGATTTCTGCTGGCTTTCGCCCTGGGCGTTCTGCTTTTGCAGCGCGGCAATCTGCGCTGATAGTGTGCCAGTGGTCTCATCCAACTTTTTCTGCGCCATTGCGGCGGCAGCGCTCAGTTCAAGGTTCTTGCCCATCAGCGTGTCTATCGTTGATTTCTGAGCGTTCTCACTTTGCCCTTTCTGAGTTTTCAACGCGGCGATCTGCACCGACAGCGTGCGGGTCGTATCATCCAGCTTTTTCTGCGCCGCTTCGGCAGCGGAGTTCAGTTCAGCGTTCTTTTTGCGCAGTGCTTCAAGAGTACTCTTATGCCCGTTTTCGTCCTGTGCACGCTGCGCCTTTAACGCCGCAATCTGCGCCGACAGCGTGCGGGTGGTCTCATCCAGCTTTTGCTGCGCCGCTTCAGCAGTGGCGGCCAGTTCGAGGTTCTTTTTAGTCAGCGCGCTCACCGCGGCAGGATCGCCCCCCTCTTTCTGTACACCCTGGCTACTCTGCGCCTTCAGCGCGGCGATTTGCGCCGATAGTTCGCGCGTTGTTTCAGCGAGTTTTTTCTCCGCCGCTTTGGCTGCCGCGCTCAGCTCCGCATTCTGTTTGCGCAGAGCGTTAATCGTACTTTGCGTTTTATTGCTCTGATTTATTCTTTTGCTGACGCCATCCTGCTTCGGCGGCATTTTTTTATCACGGCTCTCGTTATTCTGATTAGACGAGGCCGACTCCGCGCTAGCGGCGCCTGAGGCCGGCGGATCCTTAATTTCAAGTTTCTTGATATTATCAAGGAAGTCTCCCCCCTCGGAACGAGCAGGGAGCATGACAAAAAGGGTAGAGAGAGCAAATACAATCGCAAGACCTCTGAGATCGTATAATTTCAGTTTCCCCTTAAGGCTCATCATCTGGTCAGCCCATCTTTAACATCGGCTTTCCGGGCGCGGGTTTCGAACTCCTTGATTAATTTCTGAGAAATACTATTACACTTATCATTTATCTTATATTCAAAAAGCGGGGTAATGGTTGATTTTACGCTGGCTGAGGTTTGCCCCGAAACAGAGGCATAAAACTTAGCGTCGTTAATTAAGCCATAGAGTTCACTTGAATCTTTCTGGAACTTGTTATCCAGCTTAACTAAAGCATCCGCATCCTGGATACACTGCTGTAAAGCAGGAACTTGTGCAGGCTGTTCGGTTTGACTCACATCTTTCTTTATTAGTGCGCTATCTGTTTTTTTAATATTAGTACACCCCTGCAATACACCCACAGAAATACACACCAATGCCAATAAGCTATTTCTTATCATTTTCCCATCCATTAGAAAAATAGTGCACAAAAAATATATTTCTCGATTCCAGCAGAAAAAAAATTAACAAACAACGTTACAGGTTGGATTTACTCGTAATTCAGAAAAAACACATAAAAAGGTTATTTTTTGACCAATTACAGAGTGGGAATTATCCTGGAACCAGGCGATATTTTTATCTGAGTTTTTTCTTAAAAACATATAGTTAATGATGTGCCGTCTGCTATATGCCTGATATTAAGCGGTCTACTTCCCAATAAAATCAGGCATAAGCTGTTTCTCATTCATTACTAAACTCATGCACTCCACTTCGGCCTGGCTACGGTATTCTTCTTCAGAAGATTGCGAAACTCCTTGAGATAAGGTTCATTGCTGCGCCCGCGCTTGCAGATCGCCGAGAAGGGAGATTGAAAGCCAAACTCATTGGGTAGCAGCACGCGCAGGCGATTCTCTTTAATCCACGGCCAGGCGTAGTGTTCTGGAAGATAGCCGATGTATTTCCCGGACAGGATCAACAGCAGCTGCGCATCGACGGTTTCAACCGTGGCGCTGCCCTTGCTGAACCCGCGCCGCCGCAGATCGCTGGTATTCCAGTAGCTGCGCGTCACCAGTGGACACTGGCTGATGAGATCTTTATCGAGCTGGCGACTAAAGAACATCGGATGCAGGTCGCTGCAGTAGAGCCAGTGCTGCTCGCGGTAGAGCGGTTCGCTGATGATGTTATGCACCCGCGAATTGTAGCTACCGATGGCGAGATCGATATGGTTATTCAGTACGCCGTTCAGCTGTTCCGCCGGGGTGCGAATAATCAGCTTGATGTGTACGTTAGGAAACTTATCGCTAAAGCTGCGCAGCACCACCGGCAGCGACAGCGCGGTTTCCGTTTCGATGGAGTCAAGCGTTGAGATGCAAATCGTGCCGCTATGCTCGCCTTTCAGCAGCGCCGACTGGCGCTCCAGCTCGTTCAGTTCACTCAGCACGCGGATCGCCTGCTGTAAAAAATGCTGCCCTTTCTCCGTTAACACAAAGCCGCCGCGTCCGCGCTGGCACAGGCTAAAGCCCAGCTGGCCCTCCAGCTGCGACATCGCGTTGCTGATCGCGGAAACGGAAATCCCCAGCTCCTGCTGGGCCCGGCCATAGCTCTCAAGGCGGGCCACCGCCTCAAAAACCTGGAGCTGTCGAATGTTTAGCGTCGCGTCGTTAAGCATGGCGTTTACTTCACTGATAAATGAACTAAGTATTTGCGGCGGACGATTTAAAGTCCAGCACATCTTGCGCACTATCCCTGCTGTTGAGTTTTGAATATCAGATTCAGGAGCAGAAATGGATAACGTCTTTCATCAACCGCAGGGTGGCAATGAGATGCCGCGTTTTGGCGGCCGCGCCACGATGATGCGCCTGCCATTTATTGAGGATTTACAGTGGCTTGATGCCGCATTTGTCGGCATCCCTCTGGATATCGGGACCTCGCAGCGTTCCGGAACGCGCTACGGACCGCGCTATATTCGTACCGAATCGGTGATGATTCGCCCGTACAACATGGCTACCGGCGCCGCGCCTTTTGATTCACTGTCGGTGGCGGATATCGGCGACGTACCGATTAACACCTATAGCCTGCTCAAATCGGTGCAGATTATCGAGGATTACTACACCAGTTTGAATAGTTTTTCGCTCATCCCCCTGACGCTCGGAGGCGATCACACCATTACCCTGCCGATTCTGCGCGCGTTAACCAAAAAGCACGGTCCGGTAGGTCTGATTCACGTCGACGCCCACACCGATACCAACGATGAGATGTTCGGCGAAAAGATTGCCCACGGCACCACCTTCCGCCGCGCCGTCGAAGAGGGGCTGCTGGATCTTAAACGCGTCGTCCAGATTGGCCAGCGCGCGCAGGGCTACGCCGCCGGCGACTTCCAGTGGGGCGTCGATCGGGGCTTTCGTCTGGTTCAGGCGGAGCAGTGCTGGCACAAATCCCTGGCCCCGCTGATGGCCGAAGTGCGTCAACAAATGGGAGATGGCCCGGTTTATCTCAGTTTTGATATCGATAGCCTCGATCCGATCTGGGCCCCCGGCACCGGAACCCCGGAAGTAGGCGGCCTGACGTCAATACAGGCGCTGGAAATTGTGCGCGGCTGCCGCGGTCTGAACCTGATTGGCTGCGACCTGGTCGAGGTCTCGCCCCCCTATGACGTCAGCGGCAACACGTCCCAGCTGGCCGCCAACCTGCTGTATGAAATGCTCTGCGTTCTCCCGGGCGTGAAATATCCATAGAGGAAAAACCATGCAGCTTAACGTCTTTCGCACGCTGTGGGGCGTCACCACCCCGTGGCAGCAAACGGTTAGCGAACTCCAGAGCGTCGGCTGCTGCGGTATCGAAGCGCGAGTGCCGCTGACGACAGAAGAGCAGCGAACGCTGGCCCGGCGCCTCGAAGCGTCCGCGCTTCAGTATATCGCCATTGTCTTCAGCGGCGGCGGCGTCATTCCGGCCCAGGCCGAGACGCCCGCGCAGCATCTGGAGCGCTTAAAAGAACGTTTTGCGGCGGCAAAAGCGCTTAATCCGCGCTTCGTCAATCTACTGGCCGGTAACGACCGCTGGCCGCTGGCGCAGCAGGTGGATTTTCTCGGCAGAGCGCATGAACTGGCCGCCGAGTATGAGCTGCTCTGTAGCTTTGAAACCCATCGCGCCACCTCGCTGTATAGCCCGTGGCTGACGCTGGAGATTATTCAACAGCTGCCGCAGCTGCGCTTTACCGCCGATATCAGCCACTGGATCGTGGTCAGCGAACGCCTGCTGGATGACCCTTGCGATGACTTCAGCGCCTTTATCGAACGGGTCCACCATATTCAGGCCCGCGCCGGATACGACCAGGGGCCGCAGGTGCCACACCCGGCCGCGCCGGAATATCAGGCGGCCCTGCGGTTTCAACAGCGCTTCTGGGAGCAAATCTGGCAATCGCAGCGCCGGCGCGGCTACCAGCACACCACGCTGACCCCGGAGTTTGGCCCCGATGGCTATCTGCATCACCTGCCGTTTACCAACGTTCCGGTCGCCGATCTCTGGTCGCTGAACGCCTGGATGGCCCGGCGTGAACAGCAACATTTTGTCGAATTCACCTCGCTAACTGCATAAGGAACGGAAGAGATGACCGCTGCAAAAAGTTCTTTTACTGAATTACCGACCATCGACATCAGCGACCTGACCTGCGCCGATCTCACCCGACGCCAGGCGGTAGCCGACGCCATCGGTCAGGCGGCCCGCGAGGTCGGCTTTTTCTATATCACCGGGCACGGCATTGCGCCCGAGCTGATTGCCGGCATCCGCGCGGCGGCGAAAGAGATTTTTGCCCTGCCGATGGAGCGCAAGATGGCGTACTACATCGGACAGTCGAAAAGCCATAAGGGCTACGTTCCCGAAGGCGAAGAGATTTACGGCTCCGGCAAGCCGGATCGCAAAGAGGCGTTTGATATCGGCTTCCAGGCCGCCGACGACCACCCGTTGGTCGTGGCTAACACGCCGCTGATTGGCGCCAACGAATGGCCGGATATACCCGAATTTCAATCCCGGGTACTGGCCTGGTATGACGCGGTCTTCTCCCTTGGACATCGCCTGTTTGACGCCTTCGCTCTGGCGCTTGGCCTGCCGGAAGGTTATTTCAGGTCGATGGTCACCTGCCCACCGTCAAAGCTGCGCCTGATCCACTACCCCTTTGACGCCAGCGCCGAAGATGTTCCCGGTATTGGTGCACATACCGACTATGAGTGCTTCACTCTGCTGCTCGCCGACCAGCCGGGCCTTGAAGTGTTGAACGAAGATAGCGCCTGGATCGACGCCCCACCGCTGAAGAACGCGACCGGAGAAGAGGCTTTCGTGATTAATATCGGCGACATGCTGGAAGTGCTGAGCGCTGGCACATTTGTTGCAACAGCACACCGCGTACGTAAGGTGCCGCAGGAACGTTACTCCTTCCCGCTGTTTTTCGCCTGCGACTACCACACGCTGATCCGCCCCCTGCCGGGCTTCCTTAAGGCGGGCGAAGCCAGCGAGTATCAAGAACTGAGCATTGGTGAACATATGTGGAGCCAGGCGTTACAGACCTATCGCTACCTGCGCGAGAAAGTCACCCGCGGCGAGCTCCAGCTCCCCGAACGCGCCCGCGGCACCAACACCTTTGGCCATCTGAAAAAACAAGCCCAGCAAAAAACCGTTAATAACCCGTGAGGATAAATGATGAAAAGAACGCTAAAAAAACTCTCGCGCCGTGTGGCTTTGACCATCGCCGTCACCGCTTGTTTTTCACCGCTGACTCAGGCCGCAGAGCTGCTGACCGAGGGCGTATTTAAGGTCGGGATGGAGGTGACCTATCCGCCGTTTGAGTCCTACGACAGCAATAATAATATCGTCGGCATCGACCCGGAATTTGCAGCGCTGATCGCCGAACAGCTGAAAGCCAAACCGCAGCTTATCGACACGAAATTCACCAGCCTGATTTTAGGTATCGGTAAAAAATACGATGCGGTGATTTCCGGAATGTACGTGACTCCCGAGCGTCAGAAGCAGGCGGATGCGATTCCTTACGCCCTGTCCGGCGCATCCATTATTGCCCTGAAAAACAGCACCATTCAGCCCAAAACCGAAGATGAACTGTGCGGCGTGAAGGTCGGTCTGCAGGCGGGTACCGCCTGGGTTTCCAGTCTCAAAAAACACTCCGACGAGTACTGCCTGAAAAAGGGTAAACCGGCGATTAGCGTTCAGGAGTTCCCCACCGCGCCGGAAGCCTCCCAGGCCCTGCTGTCGAAAAATATCAACGCCCAGTTAGAAATCGCCCCGGCGGCGCAAATTATCGTCGAGAAAAGCCGCGGCCGCCTGGCCATTAGCTCAAATCGTCTGGTCTATCCGCTGCCGCTGGGGATCTACGTCGCCAAAGGCAATACCGAGCTGGCCGAGGCCATTAAATCAACGTTAGCCACCCTTAAAGCCAACGGCAAATATGACGCCATCATCAAGAAATACAGCTTAGAAAGTATCAATTAATACAATAATTAAACGGGAGTCGCTATGGAGTTCGATTGGGGATATTTTTTCTCATTATTTAGCGTTGGGGCATTCTGGCAGGCGTGCATTACCGTCATTGTCGTCAGTTCATTGTCCTGGTTTATTGGCCTGATATTAGGTTTTCTTTTAGCCTGCGCTAAGCTCTCCGGCCCGCGCTGGCTGAAGGTTCCCGTCGAACTCTATATTTGGTTTTTTCGCAGCGTACCGCTGATGGTGCTGCTGGTCTTTGTCTATAACCTGCCGCAGCTGTTTCCGGCCACCCAGCCGCTGCTCGGCATTCCGTTTATCGCCGGGCTGGTATCGATGACGGTGACCGAAGCGGCTTATATGGCGGAAATCCATCGCGGCGGCCTGCTTTCGGTCGCTAAAGGGCAAAGCGAAGCCGGGCATGCCTTAAGCTTTAGCTTTATCGGAATTCAGCGCTTAATTATTATTCCGCAGGCGTTTCGTATCTCCCTGCCCACGCTGATCAACGAATATATCACTATCATTAAGCTCAGCTCGATTCTGTCGGTTATTTCGCTGCCGGAACTGCTGCTGACCGGCCAGCGCCTGTACGCGCAGAATTTTCTCGTAATGGAGACGCTGCTGGCGGTCGCGGTCTATTACGTCATGGTGGTCACGGCCTTTACCTGGCTCTTCCGGGCGCTGGAAAACCTGCTGGATATTCAGCGCAAACGTCCGCAAACGCTCAATGAAACGGAATGCGAAACCCTGCGTCAAAACCTGAAGCCGCCGGTGCAGACAACAAAAGCGCAGTCCGCCCGCGGCAACCCGCCGGCGCTCGATTTGCAGGGTATCGAAAAATCCTGGGGCCAGCACCACGTCCTGAAGGGGATTGACCTGAAAGTAGAAAACGGCGAGGTGATCAGCATCATCGGCCCGTCCGGCTCCGGCAAAACCACCCTGATCCGTACCATCAACGCTCTGGAAAGCATTGATGGCGGCGAGATCATTCTTTACGGCGAGGATTATCTGAAGGGCGCCTCCATTATCGATAAACAGCAAATGCGCGCGGGCGTGCGCCGCATCGGCATGGTCTTTCAGGGCTTCAACCTCTTTCCTCACCGTACGGTGCTGGATAACGTGATGCTCGCCCCGCTCTATCACAAGCTCCTTGACCGCCCCGCCGCCAGAGAGCAGGCGCTCTGGCTGCTGGATCGCGTCGGTCTGCTGGCGCACGCCGAAAAATACCCGTACCAGCTCTCCGGCGGTCAGCAGCAGCGCGTGGCCATCGCCCGCGCCCTGGCGCTGAAACCGGACATCATGCTGTTTGATGAACCCACCTCGGCGCTGGACCCGGAGCTGGTTGGCGAAGTACTCAAGGTCATTCAGTCCCTCGCCCGTGAAGGCATGACGATGCTGATCGTGACCCACGAGATGGACTTCGCCTTATCGATTTCTGATCGGGTGGTGATGATGGAAAACGGCGTCGTGCAGAGCGATGTGCCGCCGCAGCGTATTCGCAGCGATGCCGCCGAACCGTCCCTGGCCCGCATTCGTGAATTTATGGGAGTGTAATAAATGACAACTGAACTGGAATTACGCCAGCAGCTGGCGGGCGCCTATCGTCTGGCGGCGCTGTTCGGCTGGGAAGACACGCTCTATACCCACTTCTCCGTTCGCCTGCCCGGCGACGGCGAGCCGCGATTTTTGATTAACCCCTTCGGCATGATGTTTGATGAAGTGACGGCCAGCAACTTAATCGTGGTCGACATGCAGGGCAAAGTCGTCGAAGGCAGCGCACCGGCAAACTCGGCGGGCTTTACAATCCACAGCGCGGTCCATATGGCTCGCGAAGACGCCCACTGCGTGATCCACACCCACACGCTGCCGGGGATGGCTGTCGCCGCCTGTGCGGAAGGGCTGCTGCAGATCAACCAGATCAGCACCGAGTTTTATCAACGCGTCGGTTATCATCCTTATGAAGGCGTGGCCTTCGATCTCGATGAACGCGTGAGGATCCAGCGCTCGCTCGGCGAGAATATCGCCCTGATCCTGCAAAGCCACGGCCTGCTGTCGGTCGGCCGCACCGTCGCCGACGCGTTTTACATCATGTATTACCTGAACCGCGCCTGTGAAATCCAGATGGCCGCCGCGCAGCTGGCTTCGCTCGGCTCCATTCATACGATCCCCGATCGCCTGAGCCAGCACGCCTGCGAGCAGCTGAAGGGAGTCGAACATGAACGCCAGCTGGTGTGGCAGGCGTGGCTGCGTCGCCTCGACCGTCTTGATACTTCTTATAAGAGTTAACGCCTATGACTCCGTTCACTATCGTCGTGGATTGTAACGATCCTCAATATGCCCAGGAGATTTGCGCCGCTTTCGCGCCATTTCCGCAGGCAAAAGCGGTCCTGCCTGACCACCCCGCCGCTCGCGAGGCGCAATACGCCTGCTGCTGGTTTCCCGATCCGCAGATCCTGGCGCGATCGCCGCAGCTAAAGCTGATCCAGGCAGCGTCCGCCGGCGTCGATCATCTCCCGGCCAGCATTTTCGCCAGCGATGTTCCGCTCTGCCGGGTGGTTGACGATGATTTTCGCCACGGCATGTTTGAATACGCGCTGTGGGGCGTGCTGTGGTTTCAGCGCCGCTTTGACCGGGCGCTGGCGCACCAGCGCAAGCGCATCTGGAAGATGTATCCGCAGCGCGCGGCGGCCGATTATCACGTTGGCGTCATGGGCCTCGGTGAAATTGGCGGCTATATCGCCTCGCAGCTCGCCGGGATGGGGTATCGGGTTTCCGGCTGGGCGCGTAGCGAGAAATCCCTTGCCGGCGTGCGCTGCTTTCACCGCGATGCGCAGGCCGGTGAATTTCTTGGTCAGCTGGATGTGCTTATCAACGTCCTGCCGTTAACCGAGCAGACGCGAGGTATCCTCGCCCACCCTTTACTGGATCGGCTCCCCAACGGCGCGGCGTTGATAAACTGCGGCCGCGGCGAGCATATGGTGAACCAGGACGTGATCCGGGCGCTGGATAGCGGCAAGTTATCCGGCGCGGTGCTCGACGTCTTCCCCGTCGAGCCTCTTCCCCAGGAAGACCCGCTGTGGCAACACCCGCAGGTAGCAATTACGCCGCATATGGCCTCCATCGCCCAGACGGAGGCGATCGCCCGCCAGCTGCTGGATAACATCCAGCGGCTACATCGGGCGCTGCCGCTGAAAAACCGGGTGAACAAACAGAGTGGTTATTAAGCCCGAAAACGTCAAAAGCATAATATCCGCTGCTACGCTTAATGGTCTGTCCAATAAAAAATAAGGCTGGCAGCATGAATATTGATCTATCGGGGAAAGTTGCACTGGTTACCGCCTCCACCGGCGGCATTGGTTTCGCCATCGCCAAAGGTCTGGCGGCAAGCGGTGCGGAAGCGATCGTGAATGGCCGCAGCGAGCGTAGCGTGAATGCGGCCATTGCCCGCCTGCAGAGCGAGGTTCCCGGCGCGAAGACCCGACCGGCGATAGCCGATCTGAGCGACGCAGAAGGCGTGAATCAGCTGATACAAGCAGTAAACGGCATCGACATACTGGTGAATAATGCGGGTATTTACGGCCCGCAGGATTTCTATGCCACCGACGATGCAACCTGGGAAAGATACTGGCAAACCAACGTGATGTCCGGGGTTCGTCTTTCGCGCGCGCTGCTACCGGCCATGGTACAGAAAGGCTGGGGTCGGGTGGTTTTTATCGCTTCGGAATCGGCACGCAACATCCCGGCGGATATGATTCACTACGGGGTCACTAAAACCGCTCAGCTATCGCTGGCCCGCGGGCTGGCGAAATATGTTGCCGGCAGCGGCGTCACCGTGAACAGCGTCCTGCCGGGACCGACCCTTTCGGATGGCTTTGCCGAGATGATGAAAGACGAAGTCGCTAAAACCGGCAAATCGCTGGAGCAGTTGGCCAAAGAGTTTGTGATGGCAAACCGCCCCAGTTCGGTGATTCAGCGCGCGGCCACGGTAGAAGAGGTCGCCAGCATGGTGGTTTACGTCTGTTCGACTCAGGCTTCGGCGACGTCAGGCGCGGCGCTGCGCGTGGATGGCGGCGTAGTGGATGATATCGTCTGACGCGCTGCGCGCGGATAACAAAACGTTCAGCGCGCAGGCGTTTATCTTGAGCAAAGTTAGCGCCTGCGCGCTGCCCTTTCGCCGACCAGCAGCAGCGCCAGCGCAACCACAACCGGCACCAGCGATCCCCACAATACGGCGTTCCAGCCGAAGAGGTTCATCAACGCGCCCGAGGAAAATGAGCCAATCATCATGACGCCGAAAACGATAAAATCGTTCAGCGATTGCACCTGGTTTTTCTCTTCCGGTCGGTGGAAATCCATAATCTGCGTCGACGCGCCGGTAAAACCAAAATTCCAGCCGATGCCCAGCAGGATCAGCAACAGCCAGTAGTGCATAACATCAATACCGGCCAGGCCAACCATCACCGAGAGCGCCAGCAGAATCAACCCGGCAGCGTTAATACGCCGGGCGCCGAAACGAGCGATCAATTTGCCGGTGAAAAATCCGGGGCCGTACATGGCGATTACGTGCCACTGGATACCCAGATTCGACGCCTGCTGCGACAGGCCGTGCATATGCATGGAAAGCGGTGCGGCGGTCATCAGGAAGTTCATTACCATGTAGGCGATTGCGCCGCTAAATACCGTTCGGGAAAACCCGGGCTGGCGCACAATTTCGCCCAGCGGACGCCCGCCGGACTTCGCCTGCGCCGCCGGTTCGGCGGTTTTTACTCCCAGTAATACCCACGCCGATACCGCTGCCACCAGCCCCTGAGCAATAAAGGTCATGGCAAAGGTGTGCGGCGGCCAAAGATTCATGGTGCCGGTCACCAGCATCGGACCGATGACCCCTGCCGCCACTCCGCCCCCCATCACCAGGGAGAGCGCACGCGCGCGCCGTTCGCCGCTGACGCCGTCAGTAGCGGCAAAGCGAAAGGAAACCGCCACCGCCGCATAGGCGCCGCCGAAAAAGGCCGCGATGCAGAATAGCCAGAACGAACTTATGACCACCGCCGTCGCCGCCAGCAGTCC
This sequence comes from Klebsiella sp. K5-306, assembly GCF_051835185.1. Classification (NCBI taxonomy): domain Bacteria; kingdom Pseudomonadati; phylum Pseudomonadota; class Gammaproteobacteria; order Enterobacterales; family Enterobacteriaceae; genus Klebsiella; species Klebsiella sp. K5-306. The sequence goes on along the minus strand of NZ_JAIFJY010000004.1, from coordinate 326,539 downwards.
CGTCAACATACCGGCGCCGGTCCCGACCATAAACACCGTTTTGCGTCCGCGCCTTCTGGCCAGCGCGCCAAACGGCAAAATACAGGCCGCCATGCCCAGCACAAAAATGGTAATCGGCAGCGTGGCCAGGGTTGGAGAGGGCGCGATGGCGTTGCCAACAATCGCCCCGGTAGCGTAGAACACCACCGAGTTTGCCCCAGCCAGCGCCTGCGCCGTCGCCAGGCGAACAATATTCTGGTTTTGCTGCCTGACGGGCAACGTCATTTCAGCGCTCATAGATTCTCATTATCCTGAATTCATTTTTCGTTATGCCAACGCCCAGGATGACATAATGAACGTAATCAGGCATTTCGACCAGCCATCACGCCGCCATCAATATCCCATACCGCGCCGGTCACCCAGAGGGTGCTATCGCTAAGCAGAAACGCTACGGTTTGCGCGATATCGTCAGGCGTACCGACGCGGCCAATAGGATGGAAGCCGTCGAAGCTATTCATCACATCCTTCACAGCATCTTCAGGTAGAAAGGCTTCATATATCGGTGTATGCACTACCGCCGGAGATACCGCATTGACGCGAATCCCGCTGCTGCCCAGCTCAACTGCCAGATTTTTGGTCAACGCATGCAGACCTGCTTTTGCCATTGAGTAGGCTGACGACGGCGTTGCGCCAATCGCCTGCTGCGCCCACATCGATCCAATATTCACAATTGAGCCTTTGATATTATTGGCCAGCATATTGCGCACCACGTCGCGGGTGATAAAAAAGGTCGCGCGGTTGAGATTCATATACCGATCGTAATCGGCCATTTCATGTTCGATGAACGGCTTCGGGAAGAAGACGCCAGCGGCGTTAACCAGCAGGCTGATATCCTGATGTTTCGCGTTGATGCTCTCCATAACCCGCGCCATACCCGCTTCGCTCATCAGGTCAGCGACGATGATCTCCACGTTACCCTCAGCCGCCAGCGCCTGACGGGCCTGCTCAGCCTTCTGCTGGCGATTGCCCACCAGCACGACCTGACCGCCCTGTTCAACAACCCGTCTGGCCGTTGCCAGCCCCATACCGCTGGTTCCGCCAACCACTAACAATTTTTTACCGGCAAACGCTGTGTTCATCATTAACCTCTTTATGCTTGATTTGGATGGCCTAAGCATGCCTTTGCAGAGCCGCGCTGACGAATGAGAAGAAATCGCGTCACAATAAAGAAAATCTATCTTGATGGATTATACTCATGCCAAAATTCATTGATGGATATTCAGCATGCGCTCGCTTAACCGACTGAAATGGCTTCACGCTTTTGAAGCCGCCGCCCGCCACGGCAGCTTTACCGGCGCGGCCCGAGAGCTGGGCGTGACGCCTGCCGCCGTCGGGCAACTGGTCAGGGCGCTGGAGGATTGGGTTGGCCATCCGCTGCTGCACCGCACCCGCAGCGGTAAAGAGCGTCTCACTCTGGTGAACGAGGCGCAGGAGGCGCTGCAGGATATTACTCAGGGGCTGGATAAGCTGGAAAGCGGGCTGAATAAACTACGCGGTCGCCGGGCGCGTTCCGTGGTAGTGATCACCGCCTCACAGGTGCTGATGATGAACTGGCTGATGGAGCGGTTAAACCGCTTTTCCGAAGCCTATGAAAACATCGACCTGCGCCTCAACGTTACGGAAAAGCTGATGGATGTTGCCCACGGCGAAGCGGATTTAGGCATCCGCTGCGGTCGCGGCGACTGGCCCGGTGTGGATAAAACCTGGCTAATGGATGAAGAAGCGGTGCTGGTGTGCAGCCCGCTGATCGTTCCAGCGGGCAAATCCGCCTGCGGCGACTGGCTGGCACAGCAAAAGCTGATCCACGATGATACGCCGCACCCGGGAGCCCGTTTTCCTTCCTGGGAGGAGGTTCTGCAGGCCGCTCAGGCCCCAGCGGCGCGCGATAGCGGGCTGCATATCAACTCAACGTCGGCGGTCATTCTGGCCGCGCTCAGCGGGCGCGGCGTCGCCATTGTCCGCCGGGCGCTGGTAAAACAGCTTCTCGCCACCGGTCAGCTCGTTCAGCTACATCCGGCCTACCGCTGGCCGCTCAGCTGGTCCTACTATATCGTGACGCCCCGACATGCGGCCATGCGCCCGGAAGTGAAGGTATTTCATGACTGGCTGCTTCACGATGTGCTGGCGGAGAGCGGGAACGCTGATTTTCTGCCGCTGGCTCCGCCATAGAAAACCTTTGTTGTTTTATGGGTTGACCTGGTCATGGATGCGCCACTTCTGTTTGAGCACATTTTTGTCCTGGCTATCCAGCCACTGATTTACCTTTTCCAGCAGCTGCGGGTTATCTTTATTCATCATATAGACTTTGAAGCTGGCGGTGCCCGGGAAGGGTTGCTCATTGGCCACGCAAAACACGCCCGGTTCATTGCTTTGGTAATACACGCCTTCGATCAGGTCGGTTACCATCATATCCGCCGTTTTCTGCCGCAGCGCTTCAAGGTTATCCACGTTATTTTTCACCCGAATAATCTGCGCCTGCTTGAGATGTTCATCCACAAAGCTTTGATTGGTGCCGCCCGGGTTCACTACCACCTTCACGTTTGGCTGGTCGATTTTTTCCAGGCTGCCGAGAGCGGGCGCCGCCGCGCAGTTAGCCAGCGCAATTTTGCCGTTCGGCACGACCGGCTGGCTTAAGGCGAATTCCTTCGCCCGGGCCGCAGTTTCCGTCACCCCGCCCATAGCAATATCAAACTTATCCGCTTTCAGGTCCGCAGAGAGCGTTGGCCAGCTGGTCGGCACAAAGCTTACCTTTAGCCCAAGCCGCTTGCCGAGATCCTTCGCCATATCGACATCGTATCCCAGCAATTCTCCGGCTTTATTATGAAACGCCAGCGGCGCGTAATCTCCCGGTACGCCGACTTTAAGTTCGCCGCTTTGTTGAATGCTGTTCATGTCGCGCGCCTGGGCGCCGAAGGCGACAGCAGCGATGACGAAAGCAATACCTGACTTCAACTTCATCTTTATATCCTTGTTCAAATGTGAACCGTTTTATGATTATCCTGCGCTGCGCAGCGGATTCTGTTTATCGTTCATAAAATCTTTAATCATGGATGCGGTCAATACCGGCGGCGAAAAACGCGAGATCGTTCCGTCGGCCGCTTGCCCGGCGAGCTGCTCGCAAAAGCGCTCAACCTGATTAACCGGACAGCCGGCAATATCCTGGGCGGAAAAACGCCACCACCGTAGCGCCAGCAGCTGCTCGATAATCGCCTCGCTAAAGCGCATGCGGATAACTTTCGCCGGGTTACCGCCGACTATGGCGTAAGGCGCGACATCTTTGACCACCAGCGCGTTGGCGGCGACAACTGCGCCATCGCCAATAGTGATGCCCTGCGCCAGAGTGACGTTCTGGCCAATCCAGACATCGTTGCCGATGGTTATCGGTCGGGGAGTTTTTTCAAAAGGATAAAACTGGTTGGGCCTGCCGCTATCGGCAGCCAGCGTCGCCATCACGCCGGAGTGATGGGCATAAAAAACCGGGCTGGCGCTGGCCCACTCCAGGGGATGCCGATCGCCAAGTACCTGTAACCGGTCGGCAATCGATGTGTAGCGCCCCACTTTAATCAGCGCCGGCAGCAGGGTTCGCGTATAGCTAAAAGCGCCCAATGATGCCAGCCGTTCGCCGCAGCGCCCCCAGTAGGTGGTATACGCCTCGGTGGTTAAATTTTCCGGTATCTCGATCGGCAGATCGTCACGGTAAAAGGCGTGGGCGCAGACCAGCTTCTGCCCGCCGACAAAAATTCGCTGCGCCTGCAACAGGGGTTTAAGCTCCCCAAAGGTGATTTTCATGATCGATTTCCCGCACCAAAGTATTCCCGGTCAGCCGCTTCATCTCTCGATCATTGATAGCGTACCGATCCGCTCGCCGCGCGAAAAATCACTATGACATCTCTTTTTTGTGAGCTACAACGCGAAAGCGTTGGGCCGTAATCGCCTGCGATCGTCAGTTATACTCCAGCGCAAAGGTCACCATGCTATTGGCGGTGCCGGCGGTCACCGCATCATCGGTCTGAACGTACTGGGCGTTGAAGTTGATATTCTCCGCGCTGCCGGCGCTGCTGGCGTTAATCCGCTTTAGCACCGGGAGATTGCTGGCCTCGTTGATTTTGACGCTGGTCCCTGCCGCAGGCGCCGGGGCGCTGTTATTGCCGTACGTGAGCCTGACGCCCACCCCGCTCGCAGAGGCGTTGGCTGTGCTTAACGCGAGGGTATCCGTACCGCCGCCTGGTGAGGTGACGCCAAAAAAGCCTATGCGGATATCGGTTGGCGTGGAGCAAAAGACCGGTATGGAGAAGCTTTTCGCGCTGCCGCCGGTGGTGCTTTTGCCCTTGAACTCCGCTTTATTCACCGTCCCCAGGCTAACGTGAATATTCGTGGTTGAAACCTGACAGCTGCCGCTGCTGCCGATATCGACGTTCAGCGCCGCCATATCGAGCGTGACCGGCGAGCTGGCGACAAAACCGGCGCGGCTGTCGGCCTGCTGCTGGATCGTCAGTTCGCCAATCTGCGGCTGCGCCGGAACGTTAGCGTGGTTACCGCTGACCAGGGCGACGTCCCCGGTCTTATAAAACGTCACAAAGACTTTCACCACAATCTGCTGCTGGTTCAGCAGGTTAGCCATCTCCTGGCTGTCACACACCGTCACGGATTCCGCACTATCGGCCGCGTGGCTGCCATCAATAAAGCGAACCGCGCCGCCGCCGCACTGGAAGCCCAGTGAGTATCCGATACCCTCCAGCGCCGAGGGGAACACATGCTGACCGCCGATGGAAAGCGGCGATGAGGCCGTTTTTAGCTGCCGATAAACCAGACGCTTTGCCGCCGCTTTCGGCACCTGAAGATCGCAGGAGAAATGAATCCCGCTGCCGTTATCCGCCATCACGCCGGTCATCTGCGTATTCAGCGGCAGCGTGGGCAGGTACTTGATATTCTGGACGTTCACGGTCATCTGGCCGATATCCCCTTTGCAGGTTTCCGCCCAGCCGCTGTGGCTATAGATGCCCGCTATCAGCAGGAATAAAAACGATACTATGCGCAAAATCACCTCTGTGCAGACCTACTGGCAGAAGCCAGAGACGGTTTTAACCGGACTCTGCCTCTGCTGTACGGTATCGGTAAGATGGAAATGCAGCGCGCATCTCCGTGAGATGTTGTCGGCATTCCAGGCGACATCCAGCGTCCCTTCCTGCGGAATGCCGCTCAGATAGACCTGCCCGCCGTCGGCCACCATGCCGCCCGGGGCCCCGCCAGGATCGCCTTCAGCTTTCCGCAAGCGAACGCTGGCGCCGAACGGCAGCGGCCCGTGACTATCGCTGAGGGTAAACAGCACGCGGCTGCCGATATGGGTCTGGTAGTTCGCCTGCACCACCGCCCCGCCGCCGGGGATCACCGTCTGTCCTTCAAGTTCGACATCGGCATCGTCGGCCAGCGATTCGGTATCAAGCGTAATGGTGTTTTTGCGATAGGCCGTCAGCGAAGGCACCACCGCATAGCCTCGCCAGTCGGTATGCACATTGCTGCCGTTCTGAATCGCCACCTCAGCAGCGCCCGGCGCACGCACGATGGCAAAGCTTTCGCCGACGGTCTGCCCGAGCGTCACGCCATGAGGATGGGCGACAACGGAGCCCGATGCGCCCCAGGTAAGCTGCTGACTGGCGCTATCGTGGCGATAGCCGAGCTGCGCGGTTCCGTAGCCGCCGTGGTAATCCAGCGCGGCGCTGCTGTTACTGCCCTGGCCGCCGTTAACGTAGCCCTGCTGGAGGGAGTAGTAGAGATTGGGATGATGCGGAAGCGAACCGAACAGCGACGCCTGCTGCGAAGTACGTCCGCTATTGTCGGAGGTCATGCTGTAGCTGATCGCGCTCTCGGATAGCGGGCCGAAAAGCGGAACGCTCAGATTAAAGGACCACGAACGATCGGCTTTTTGTCGATCGGATGAATGGGTGTAGTAATAACCCACGCCCCACGTCACGCCTCGCCAGGCGCTGTAAAATCCGAGATGCAGCGTTTCATCGCGGCTATGACTGTGCCAGTACTCCTGCGACCAGGCGGATATCGCCAGGCTGCTGATACCGCCAAAGGCCTGAGAAAGCGATATTTCTTCGCGGCTGCGCTTGTTGTCGAGCAGCCCGTTGCGGCTTTCAAGCGCATTCGCTTCGCTGAAGTCATAGTAGCCACTGGAGGAGTAGCGATAGCTGGCGAGACTGAATGAAGTCCCCGTGCCGGCAAAATCCTTCTGATACTGCACGCGCACCGAATGACCTGCCGAGCGCTTTCCCGACGGCGCTGTGGTGTTTGCCCACGTCGCATCGCCTCCGATCGACCCCAGTTCGCCCAAACCGCGCCCGATGCCAAGCGCCCACGACTGGTAATCCTGCGCCAGCTGGCTACCGCCGTAGAGCGTGAATTCAGCCGGTAGCCCATAAAACAGCGTGCCCTGTAAAAACGTCGGCGACTGCCCCTGGCGCTGCGCTGAACGGAAGCGCCCGGCGCTCAGGTTGTATTTAACCCGCCCTTCGCGCAGCATAAAGGGTACGGCTGAAAAAGGTTGCGTAAAGGTTCGCACCGAACCGTCGCTCTCTTTCACCTGGACTTCGAGGTCGCCGCTTTGCGCCGTCGGATAGAGATCGTTTATTGCAAACGCCCCCGGCGAGACGAACGTTTCATAGATCACGTAGCCATGCTGGGATATCGTCACCTTCGCATTACTATGCGCCATCCCGCGGATCGTTGGAGCGAAGCCGCGCTGGCTGTCCGGCAGCATTTCATCATCGGACATTAGCTGAATACCGCGAAACTGCACGCTGTCAAAAACGTCGCCGGTCGTAAAGGTATCGCCCATTCGCAGCAGGCTTTTGAGGGATTTCACATCGCGCTGTAGCCAGGTGCTCTGCGAATTCCAGCGCCGGGTGCGATCGTACTCCATCGACGATACGTTGCGCAGGCGCCAGGCCCCAAGGTTAACCCCGCTGCGTAGGTTCAGATAGCTGGATTGGCTATTGTCATCCGGCTGCCGGGTTTGCGACCCGGTCAGGTTGTAGTTAACAAACGCCGCCGGGATACCGTCGTCCCAGCGCGCTGGATCCACGTATCCGCGGCTCTGGACGTTCATGGCCGCCTGGGGAATGCTTAAGATCAGGCGCTGATCGGCAAAATCGAAACGGCTACTGGCATCAGGAATGTAGCGCTCGATGTGGGTGAACGCTTGCCCCTCATGCAGCGATTGAAAGGCAGAAAAAGCGCTGACGTTCACGCCATATTCCGCCAGCTGCGCCGGGGTTAACTGCGGCTGCAGCGCGCCGTTGCTGTCGATAAACGTCACCTCGCCCCGGGTTATTTCCTGATTATTCACCCAAATGCTGACTGAATAAGTCCCCGGCTGCTGGCCGCCTGATTTTGCAAAATAGCGTAAGTCAGCGGTCTTTTGCTGCGGATTGGCAAATTCTAAGGCCGCCGGATCGAAGTACTCATCCGCCCGCGCGATGCCGCTTTGACAAAGCAGGAAAAGCGCCGTCGGCACCGTCGCTAATAATGAAATCCCGCCGGTTGGCGCAGCGATCGCCGTATAACCGGAAGTCATACCAGAGGGGTTATTTTTCACAATATCCTGACCAGACGAAGCAAAATTACTGTTGCGCGAAATCCGTCATCCCGCCGAAATCATTAATGGCGCGCCACTTAATAATGCCGGTGCGATGAATCGGCCACTCTTGCTGGCTAAAGGGTCCAATCATGCCGGGTTCAGTAATCTCCTTGCCGCCCACCGAAAGGGTAAAAAATGAAACAAAATAGGGCGTCGGGTTTTGCGCTACCAGCCGTGAGCCGTCAATTTTAAATGTCAGCTTGCGCCATGCATCGGCTGGGTCACCCGTCAGGCCATTCGGGCGATAGAAGATCTTAAATTTTGATTTAATATTGACCTGTAGCTTATTCACTTCATCTTTTTTCGTTGGCGCAATACTTTTTACATTGAGCCAAAATACCGATTCCCGATCCGCGGGCAGCGTTGCGCCAATGAAATTAATACGCAACACGTTCTGCTGTTCTGGATCGAGCCGGAATAACGGCGGCGTAACGATAAACGGCACCCGGCTCTTATTATTCTCCGCATAATTTTCCACCCACGATTGCACCAGATAAGGCGAATGGCTATCTGCATTAGTAACTGATATTGCGGCCTCTCGCTTCCCTTCCTGATAGATTACCCGGGTTCCTCCCATGACAATACCGGCGTGGGCCGCGGTGGATAATATTAACAAGGCTAGCGCGGCGATCGTTCGTTTCATAATCATTACCGTCCGGGAATAATAAAAGCGGGTATCAGTAACAAAGCCTGATAATAAATATGGATAAACCAAGGCGCCCGTCTTTCAGCCAGGCAGAAGCTAACGCCTTGCCCGGCCCGGGCAAGCTTTAATAACCGTAGCGTTACCCGCTTTTATTTTATTAGTTGTAAACCATATTGAAGTTAGCTGTACCGTTGGCAGAACCCGCGGTAACCGCACTGGTCGAGACATAGTCAGCAAAGAATTCGAGATCGGCGGTTCCGGTAGTGGTGCCGCTGGCACCGGCGGTAACGCTATGGCCGCGAGAAACGTCGCCAAGCTCAACCGGCGTCGATTTGTCATCTTCATACAGCTTAATCGCTACCCCTTTTGCGGTACCGTTAATCGCCAGTAGATCGCTATTGTTGCTATCGCGGGTACCGTCAAACAGCACCGAGACGGTGGTGACGGTGGAAGGACAATCTTTGACTTTGATATGAAAGGAGGTTTTGGTGGTTTCTGAACCCGTGCCGGTAAAATAGCTGCTCGCCCATTTTCCCAGATCGACGCTTTGATTCGCGCTGGTGCTATCAACATTACAGGAGGAGTCGGTAATGGAGCCGGTAAATTCCACCTGACCGCCCGTTCCTTGCGTGCCCGCATTCGAGCCGGGATTCACGGTCATTGCCGAACTGGCCGGCTGTGAAGGCGTGGATAATGCGCTGCCAGACACCAGAGCACCGACAAACATTGCCATAATACGAAATTGCTTTTTCATTATTTATCTCATCTCTAACTTATATTTTTACAGATTCCGCGCTAAGGCTTAAGGCCGCGCAAATCTGCATACAGATCCTCCATGTTAATAGTATTGGCGTTCCGTCCGCTGGCCATCAGGAAAAAACCCGTGCCGCTCAATTGATCATGCGTAATAAAATAAAAAGTGCTTTTAGCGAAATTGACTAACCATTTATTCAGGGAACAAATAAATACTATCCCTACCCATTACAAATCGCAATATTTTGTTATGTTAATGAAATGCTGTTTTATTTCACATATAAAAATAATATTAAAGACATTGCGCATTTTGTTAATTAACGCAACCAAAAATCACGATACAACAACATCAAATCGCAACATTGGATTGCACAATTTAACAAAAACAACGAATTTAGCCGCTATTTTGCGGCAATAAATCCGTGAGCACGCGCGGCATTTATTAAATATTAGGATTAATCTTAGGTTGCGTTCAATCTTATTTTCGTAAACGAATAATCAATAATCACGTGAGTAATTATTAATAATCAATATGGAAGAAGCTTTTTTAAGCGGCAAGCGGCTGGACGCAAAAGCAATAACAGTACTTTTTTTATGGAATAAAAACCCGCAATCAAACAAGATTGCGGGCGGTATTGAAAAATGAATAAATAGCAGGCTTCGATCAGAACAGGCCCAGCGGCGCGGTACCGTAGCTGACCAGCAGGTTTTTCGTCTGCTGGTAGGCGTTGAGGGCCATTTTATGCGTTTCACGCCCTACGCCGGACTGTTTGTAACCGCCGAATGCGGCGTGCGCAGGATAGATGTGATAACAGTTGGTCCACACCCGGCCGGCTTTAATGCCGCGCCCCATGCGATAGGCAAGATTGGTATCCCTCGTCCACACCCCAGCCCCAAGGCCGAACTGGGTCTGATTAGCGATAGACAGCGCCTCAGCTTCATCCTTAAAGGTGGTCACGCCAATCACCGGGCCGAAAATCTCTTCCTGGAAGCTGCGCATATCGTTGCGTCCCTGAATCAGCGTCGGCTGAATATAGTAGCCGTTATCCAGTTCGGCAGAGATGCTGGCGCGTTCGCCGCCGGTCAGGATGGTACCGCCTTCATCGCGAGCGATCTTGATATACGAGAGTATTTTATCGAACTGCTGATGTGACGCCTGCGCGCCGATCATCGTACCGGTGTCAAAGGGGTCGCCGCGGCGAATTTGCGCCACTTTGTCCATGACCCGCGCCATAAAGGGTTCGTAAATAGACTCCTGAATCAGCGCGCGGGACGGGCAGGTACAAACCTCCCCTTGGTTAAAGAAGCCCAGCACCAGGCCTTCCACCGCCTTCTCGATATACTCTTCTTCCCCCTCCATCACGTCGGCAAAGTAGATGTTCGGCGATTTACCGCCCAGCTCAACGGTGCAAGGGATAATGTTTTCCGCCGCGCAGGCCATAATATGGCGGCCAACCGGCGTCGAGCCGGTAAAGGCGATTTTGGCAATACGTTTACTGGTGGCCAGCGCTTCGCCCGCCTCCTTGCCAAAACCCTGAACCACGTTAAGGACGCCCGCCGGGAACAGATCGCCAATAATCTCCAGCAGCAGCGTGATGCTGAGCGGCGTCTGCTCCGCCGGTTTTAGTACCACGCAGTTACCTGCCGCCAGCGCCGGCGCCAGTTTCCAGGCGGCCATTAACAGCGGAAAGTTCCACGGGATAATTTGTCCGACCACGCCAAGAGGCTCATGGAAATGGTAAGCCACCGTCGTTTCATCAATCTCCGCCGTGCTCCCTTCCTGCGCGCGCAGGCAGCCGGCGAAGTAGCGGAAGTGATCGACCGCCAGCGGCAGGTCGGCGTTGAGCGTTTCGCGGATCGGTTTGCCGTTATCCCAGCTCTCCGCCACCGCCAGATACTCGAGGTTGGCCTCAATACGGTCGGCAACCTGCAGCAGCAGATTGGCGCGCTGCTGAGCCGACGTTTTGCCCCAGGCGTCGGCGGCCCGATGCGCCGCATCCAGGGCGAAGTCGATATCTTTGGCATCCGATCGTGGAAACTGACCAATGTTGCTACCGTCGACCGGGGAGGTGTTCATAAAGAATTCGCCGCCAATCGGCTCGACAAATTTACCATCAATAAAGTTACCGTAAGCAGACTTCAGTGAAACCAAAGCGCCCGGCGTGCCAGGATGTGCATAACGCATCGCGAATCTCCTTCATGTAGGGTTGAAGCGCAGCGGCGTATTAGTTTTGTCCGGCGGCTCGCTGCGTCTTCATACCATTGCAGGGGGCGTGCCACCTTTTTCGCCACCAAAAATATTCCTATTTTTCATATTGATAGCCTATAAACCTCGCTTTCTGTTGCACTGAATGTTCCTTATGTGTTGCAAATCGCAACACTAACAAAACCTTGTAGCTACAATATTGCAACACTAGTGAGATGACGAGGTGTCCCGTGCCAGGAAATCCATTTGCCCTGACGCCAGAGATCAAAGCGAGCCCGCTGCTGAGCGACTCCTGGTGCCGCAGCCAGCGCTATGGCATCGACCCCGCTACTGACGACTTCCCTCGCCTGCACGCCAGCGAGCTGGCCGACAGGCTCGCCAGCCATAGTCGTCTGCAAAAGCTGGCCCAGCCGGTGGTTAATGCCTTGTCCAGCAAGGTCAACGATCTGCAATCGGTGGTGATCCTCTCTGACGCCAGCGGACTGGTTTTGCAAACCTTTGGTGAGACGCAGGCCATGCAGAAAGCGCAGCGCTTCGCTTTAGCCCCGGGCAACCTGTGGAGCGAAAGCGGACGCGGAACCAACGCCATCGGCACCGCGCTGGCGATAGACGACAGCTGCGAAATTGATGGCCGTCAGCATTTCCTCACCAGCAACCAGGGCCTGTATTGCGCCGCCGTACCGCTGCAAAATCCCGAGGGGAAAATAGCCGGGGTGCTGGATATCTCCGGCCCGGCCCACTATCCGCACGCCCGGACGCTGGCGTGGGTAAAAGGCGCCGCGAAGCAAATAGAATATCTATGGGTGAAACAGAGTCTGCACCCGCAGCAGTGGCTGATGAGCCTGCATCCCCGGGCGGAAAAACTCGACAGCGTAGACGAACGGCTGCTGGTCTTTACCGATAACGTGCTGACGGCGGCTAACCGGCTGGCGATGCGCGAATTCGACCTCGACGCCGCCCGGTTTGGTCATCTCACTTTCCAGCAGCTTTTTTCGCAGCTGCGGCAAACCGCCGTTAGTATCCCGCTGCCGGTCGCCGTCGGAGGGCACAACTACTATTACCGTCTGCGTGCTCCCGCGACCGCCAGCGTGGCGACGACCGCGCGCCCGGCACTCGATCTGCCGTTCTCCAGCCCGCATGAATCAGAAAAGCTGCTGCGTCTGCTTAATGCCGGGATTGGCTTATGTATCGAAGGAGAGACCGGCTGCGGCAAAGAGTACGTCAGCCGCATGCTGCACCGGCACAGCCGCTGGAGCAGCGGCAAATTCGTCGCCATCAACTGCGCCGCTATTCCGGAATCGCTAATTGAATCAGAACTGTTTGGCTACCAGCCCGGCGCGTTTACCGGGGCAAACAAAAACGGCTATATCGGCAAGATCCGCGAGGCCGATGGCGGCATTCTTTTTCTTGATGAAATTGGCGATATGCCGTTAGCGCTACAGACCCGGCTGCTGCGGGTCTTGCAGGAGAAAGAGGTCACGCCGCTAGGCGCCAGCCGGAGCTCGCCGGTGAACTTCGCGGTCATTTGCGCGACCCATCGCAACCTGGCGCAGCGGGTGGCCGAAGGCGTCTTCCGCGAAGACCTGCTCTACCGCCTGCGTGAGTTTGCCCTGACGCTGCCGCCGCTGCGCAAGTGGCCTGAACTGCCTGCGTTTATTCAGCGGCTGTGGCGCGAGCAGGGCGGAGAGAAACGTCGCATCACGCTGGCCCCGGAGGTTATACAACGGCTGGCGGCTCAGCCCTGGCCAGGCAATGTGCGCCAGTTGCAAAGCCTGATGAGAGTATTGCTGGCGCTTGCCGAAGATGGCGAAACGCTGGGGGTCGATGATTTGCCTCATGAGTACCGAACCCCGACCGCCGCGCCGGGTGGGCTACAGCAGCACGATGCGCAGCTGATTGCCGACACCCTGGCAAGCTATAACGGCAATATCAGTAAGGCCGCGCAGGCTTTAGGCGTCGCACGCAGTACGCTCTATCGCCGCGCCGCCCGCCGCGGAGGCCAGTGAGCCAGCCATGGAGATTACGTCAGGGCATGAAGCGCGGCGGTAGCCAGGCGAACAGGCGTTTACTTATCGTTTCGCACAGGGAGGTTAATCGTCGCCCGACGCCCTGCCAGACAAGCTGCGCGCTACCGACGCCACAGGCTGAAATAAATCGTCGTGGATTCAGCCAGGCTATTTAGCCTCACAACATTCATGACTGGCGTAATGCGCTTTTTTATTTTAGTATTTACTAAATTTAGAAAAGACTAAAATAAATGAATACACCAGAACAGCTACAGGCCAGCGCGGGCGAAGCCGCCGCGCTGCTGAAAGCCATGAGCCATCCCAGCAGGCTTTTGATTCTGTGCATGCTGTGCGATTCGCCGGGCACCAGCGCCGGCGAGCTGGCGCGGATCACCGGATTAAGCTCCTCCGCCACATCTCAACATCTGGCGCGAATGCGCGATGAAGGGCTGATCGGCTGCGAGCGTCAGGCGCAGCGGATCCACTACTTCATTACCCGGCCAGCGGTGCAGCAAATCGTCACCGCGCTAAAGTCAATTTACTGTCCTTAAGGAGCGTCTATGACTATCGCTACGCTTTCTCCCGCCGAAGCCCGGGCGCTCATCGACAGAGGCGCCCGGCTGGTCGATATCCGCGATGCCGATGAATACGCCCGTGAGCATATTCCCGGCGCACAACTCGTCCCACTGGAAACCTTGAACAAAGGCGCAGCGCTGCACGCCAGCCCCGAGGAGACGATTGTTTTTCACTGTCAGGCAGGTTCGCGCACTCAGAATAACGCCGCCCGTCTGGCCGCCTCCGCCGCGCCGGCGCAGGCCAGGCTGCTGGCTGGTGGAATACAGGCCTGGAAAGCGGCAGGTCTGCCGGTGGAAGAGGATAAATCACAGCCGCTACCGCTGATGCGTCAGGTTCAAATCGCCGCAGGCGTCCTGATTTTGCTTGGCGTCGCTTTAGGTTATACGGTTAACAGCGGCTTTTTTTTGCTTAGCGCATTCGTCGGCGCCGGACTCGCCTTCGCCGGTATCACCGGCTTTTGCGGCATGGCGCGGCTTTTGGCGCTGATGCCCTGGAATCGTCGTTGACCTCTACCTCTTTCGGTCAGCTGTTGATAACGCTTTTGCTGAGCTATGGTTATTGTCAGCGATAATTTTTATCAGCACACAGGAGAAGAAGTATGTTTACAGTCGGTGACCTGGTACAGCCGCGCGCAGGCGGACCAAAACTCAAAGTCGTTGAAGTCCAGGGCGACAGCATTATTGCCGTTCAGGCCGGTAACGAGCAGGGGGAGAAATATACGCTGAAAGCAACCGAGGTAACGGCTTATAAAGAAGACGGCGATTTTGGCGTGTGCTGATTAAGCCGGGTAAAAATAACGGTGGGTTTCCCCACCGTTCTGAATATTAGATCAGGAAGCTCTCAAGGGATTTACCCTCAGCGACGGCTTTAGCGAGCGGCTTCGGCATACGTCCCTGCCCGGTCCAGGTTTTCTCGGCGCCGGTATGATCGGTAAAACGATATTTAGCCGGACGCGGCTGGCGCTTTTTGCCGCCTTTTGAAGTCGCGGTCGCGTGGCCCACTAATTCCTCTGGGGTGATACCGTCAGCGGTCATTAATTCCAGCCAGGTGTTTATTTTTTCCTGATATTCCGCCTGCTGTGCCTGAGCAGCCTGCTCTTCAGCGCGTTTTTCTTCAGTGACGGTCCTTAGCTTTGCCAGCATATCTTCAAGCACGTCAATGGAGAATTCACGAGACATGGCGCGGAGTGAACGAATATTATTCAGTTTCTCTAATAGTAATGACATATATTTCAAAAAATTCCCAAATAGCAAATAAAACAAAAGTGACGGCAATAGTTTAATTGATTCGATTATTTATTTCCAGCCCTGGATAATTCTGTATATCCATCCTCACTTAGCGACAACAAATATGATAAACAAACCGATAACAGGGTAATTATTAGCAATGAATAAGCGCTGAAAGATAGGTCAATATGAATAGCGGCCATTCTTTGATGTAATACCTGTAGGCTCAGCGAGTTATCAGAATATTCCGCTTAGCCAGGCAAAATGCGGCAGGCGTCTGTACGGAATATTCATGCATGAGTTATGAATAGCCACCCAGAGAGTTATACAGCATATCATGCTGGTTTTATGCTCTTTGATACGTAAAAAACTCCAAAAGTGACCCCGTTCACATCAGAACCCGATTCTGTCGCGAAACGACGCTGTTACCCATTGCCAGAGGTATCGTCCATTCTGCGCATAATAAAATCAAATCATTGATAAATAATAAAAAATGAAGCAATGACAACAAAAGTAGCGTAATGAACAAAAAACAGCCAGCTGCAGAGTATTTTATCGACAAAAAGCCTTTAAATAAAAATTTATAGCTAGTTGCCACTTTTAATGCAGAGATATACTCTACGCACATCAAAACAGGCAACCCAAAACGCTAAACAAAAGCGAATCTTTTGGCATTATCGACTTCATTTTCGAGGAGCACACCGATGTTCTCTGCGCAGTCCCGCTTGCGTCATGCGGTAGCAGACACCTTTGCGATGGTGGTTTACTGCACCGTTGTGAACATGATGATCGAAATCTTTCTCTCCGGAATGAGCTTCGAGCAGTCGTTATCTTCAAGACTGGTGGCGATTCCGGTGAACATTATTATTGCCGTCCCCTACGGTTTTTATCGCGATTTTGCGATGCGCCAGGCGCGCCGCGTCAGCACATCAGGCTGGATGAAGAACATTGCGGATGTGGTGGCCTATGTGACTTTCCAGTCGCCGGTCTACGTGGCGATTTTGCTGGTTGTCGGCGCTGACTGGCATCAGATTGCCGCGGCGGTAAGTTCAAATATCGTGGTGTCGATGATGATGGGCGCAGCGTACGGCTACTTCCTCGACTACTGCCGACGCCTTTTCCGCGTCAGTCCCTACCAGCAGGCCAAAGCCTGAGTTAATGCGAAAAAGCGACTGGTTCCGCCAGCCGCTTTTTGTCAGCTGTATTGCGCTTCGCCAAACAGGCCACTCAGAAAACGCTCAAGCGCCATGCGCGAACTGAACCCGTGTGGAATACCATAATGCTGCTGAGCGTCTCCCGCTAAATACAGCGGAAACTGCTCGTAATGATCGCAGGTTTTGATATCCGACGCGGGCTCCGCAAGCGTAGTGCTGCGTTCTTTTAAAGCCGGATGAATAATTAACGCGGTACGCCCCATACGAGCTTCACGGTTCACGTAAACATAATTATCGCCACGGCGATAGCCATAGGCTTTTTGCGTCACAACATCCATGGTGAAGCCGGCTTTTTCAAGAACTCGCGCCACCTCATCGGGTCTTAAATACATACTAATTCCTCATTATCTTTTACCGCACGTTAACCTTACCTTATTCATTAAAGCCAACGCTTTCGGAATATTCCATAAAGGGCGATTTACAGCATAAAGCAAAATCTTGTCCTACACTTATAGACTCAATGGAATAAAGGGAGAAACCAATGGCTAACCGAGCAAACCGCAACAACGTAGAAGAGAGCGCTGAAGATATCCATAACGATGTCAGCCAATTAGCGGATACGCTGGAAGAGGTGCTGAAATCATGGGGCAGCGACGCCAAAGACGAAGCGGATGCCGCGCGTAAAAAAGCGCAGGCGCTGCTAAAAGAGACCCGCGCGCGCCTTAACGGCAACAACCGCGTTCAGCAGGCGGCATGCGACGCCATGGGCTGCGCTGACAGCTACGTGCGCGACAAACCGTGGCAAAGCGTTGGCGCTGCAGCAGCCGTTGGGGTATTTATTGGCGTATTGTTGAATTTACGTCGATAATAAAACTGCCAGACCAATGAAGATAACAAATACGCGTCCACCCCTGCCTACTCCGGTATGCAGGGGTTTTTATTTGTCCTGAGAAGCGAGAGCCCGAGTCAGCTTTCGTACCACCTCGCCCGCCATCTCCGCTGAGGTTAAATTGGTGAAGCTCATCAGCAGCGCCCCTTCTCCCCGGCTATCCATTCGCCAGTCGCTTAACGCCTGGATGGCCAGACCGGCCTGTCTGCCGCGCAGGGCCAGTTGACGATCGTCGCCGCTTACCCTGACGACCATCTGAATGCCGCCCGCTTGCGGAACCACCGCGATACCGTGCTCCCGCAGCGCCGATTCAAGCCACTGACGACGCTGAGCATAGCTGGCGCGCATTTTCTTCAGATGGCGCCAGAAATGGCCTTCGCGGATAAAATCAGCCAGCGTCTGCTGCCACAACGTCGGCACGCTACAGCTCATCAGCGCCGCCTGTTGGCGAAACTGCGCCACCAGCGGTTCCGGCACCACCAGCCACGCTGCGCGTAATGCCGGGAAAAACGTTTTACTGAACGCACCGGCGTAGATGACGCGCTGCGGGGCGTCGAGGCTTTTTAACGGCGGCAGCGGCTTGCCGCGATAGCGGAATTCGCTATCGTAATCATCTTCGATAATCCACGCGTTATTCTGCGCCGCCCATAGCAGTAACTGTCTGCGCCGGGTCAATGAGAGCGCAACGCCGAGCGGGCTTTGATGAGCCGGCGTCAGCAGCGCAAAATTCGCGTTTGGGTAATGCCGCTGCGCCCAGCCAATATCCATTCCGTCTTCGTCAACCGGAACCGGGCAGATCGCCACCCCTTCGCCGCTCACGATCGGCCGGATAAGCGGAAATCCCGGATCCTCCATCCACATTTGCTGGCCCGGCCGGGACAGGGTTCGCAGAATGAGGCTCATCGACGCCGGGTAGCTACCCGTCACCAGCACCTGCTCAGGACGACACTCTATACTGCGCGACAGGCGCAAATAATCGACGATCGCCTGCCGAAGCGTCGGGTCCCCGCAGGGATCGCCGGGCGCGAGATCGAAACGCGTTTGCGTACGCAGCCGGCGCCCCATGATCCGCGTCCACAGACCGCGTGGAAACAGATCCAGCGCGGGCAGCCCAAGCTGAAGCGGCAGCGGCGCTGTCGGTTCATCGCCGGTAACAGAGCGTTCAGGCACGCTTTGCTGTGGGCTGAGGCGATCGCTGACAAAGGTTCCCGCCTGCCCGCGCCGCTCCAGCCAGCCCTGCGCTACCAGCTCTCCCCAGGCGTTTTCAATCGTTGCTCGCGATACGCCAAGCTCCTGAGCATAGACCCGACTCGCCGGCAGCCTGCTGCCCGGCGCCAGCTCGCCGCGCTCAATTGCCTGCTTGAGCTGTCGGGCGATACGCTGGTAATGCGGGATTTTTTTGGCATCCATCATGGTCTGCTTTTTTCATCACAATATGGCTATCTTATGCAGTCCATTATAGTGCTATTTTCCTCGCGTCTTAATGAGGAGAGTAAAATGAACACACTACGTCAGCCGTACAATGAACTGAGCCCGGAAGTCTATAACGCTCTGGTTAAGGCCAAGATTGCGCTGGAAAAAAGCGAGCTGGACGGCGCGCTGATAGAACTGGTGTATTTGCGGGTATCGCAAATCAACGGCTGCGCCTTCTGCCTGGAGATGCACAGCAAAGCCCTGCGTCAATCCGGCGTGGCGCAAAACAAACTGGACGCCCTGGCAGGCTGGCGGGTGAGCGCCCATTTCAGCGATGCGGAACGCGCGGCGCTGGCGTGGGCTGAATCGGTCACCCATATCGCCGAAAGCCATGCGGAAGACGCTGTTTATCTACCACTCCTCGATCATTTTAACGCCCGGCAGATTAGCGATCTGACTTTCGCCATCAGCCTGATGAACGCCTTTAACCGCCTGGCGGTAAGCATGCGTCTGTAATTTTTCGGTAAGAAATCCCGTCCCCCGGCGGATCTTTCCTCGGGGGCCAGTCTTTACAAAAACCATATATATTGAGTTGTTGAACTTTTAAATAACTACATCTAGTATTTCCTTCAACGATAACCCATAGCACGCGGCGCCAGTTTTTGCGTCGTGCTGCTATCTTAAATGGAAATACGAATCATGCGCATTACTATTTACACTAAAAATGACTGCGTGCAATGCCATGCCACGAAACGGGCCATGGAAACCCGCGGGTTTGAGTTCGACATGGTCAATATTGACCATCATCCTGAAGCCGTCGATATGCTGCGCGAGCAAGGCTTCCGCCAGCTACCGGTGGTGATTGCCGGGGAGACCCGCTGGTCTGGCTTCCGTCCCGATATGATTAACCGCCTGCGTCCAACAGCCTCAGCGGCCAGCCTATGAGCCTGATCGTCTACTTCTCCAGCAGTTCCGAAAACACGCATCGGTTCGTCCAGCGTCTGGGGCTGCCCGCCGTGCGTATACCGCTTAACGAACGCGAGCGCATTCAGGTAGACGAACCCTACATTCTTATCGTCCCCAGCTATGGCGGCGGCGGCACGGCGGGCGCAGTCCCCCGCCAGGCGATCCGTTTTCTCAACGATCCGCATAACCGCCAGCGCATTCGCGGCGTCATCGCTGCGGGCAACCGCAATTTCGGCGAGGCCTACGGTCGGGCGGGTGACGTCATCAAGCAGAAATGCGGCGTACCGTACCTCTATCGCTTTGAGCTGATGGGCACCCCGCAAGATGTCGACAACGTGCGTAAAGGAGTAAGCGAATTTTGGCAACGACAACCGCAGAACGTATAACCACCGAGGCGCCGGATTTCCATGCCCTCAACGCGATGCTGAATCTCTACGACAGCAATGGTCGCATCCCGTTTGACAAAGATCGCCAGGCAGTGGCGGCGTTTATGGCCAACCACGTTGAGCCGAATACCGTGCCCTTCGCCAGCCAGGACGACAAGCTGACGTGGCTGGTCGCCGAAGGCTATTACGATGCCAGGGTCCTGGCGCGCTACGATCGCCAGTTTATTCTTGAGCTGTTTACCTATGCGCAAAACGGCGGTTTTCGCTTCCAGACCTTTCTCGGCGCATGGAAGTTTTATACCAGCTACGCGCTGAAAACCTTTGATGGTAAGCGCTACCTTGAAGGCTTTGCCGACCGCACCTGTATGGTGGCCCTGAGCCTGGCGCAGGGTAACGAGGCGCTGGCCCACCAGCTAACCGATGAGATCCTCTCCGGGCGTTTCCAGCCCGCTACGCCGACGTTCCTCAACGCCGGTAAACAGCAGCGCGGCGAACTGGTCTCCTGTTTCCTGCTGCGTATCGAAGATAATATGGAATCGATTGGCCGGGCGGTGAATTCGGCGCTACAGCTATCGAAACGCGGTGGCGGCGTGGCGTTTCTGCTCTCTAATCTTCGCGAAGCCGGGGCGCCGATCAAGCGTATCGAAAATCAGTCCTCCGGCGTCGTACCGGTGATGAAAATGCTCGAAGATGCCTTCTCCTACGCCAACCAGCTCGGCGCGCGTCAGGGGGCCGGCGCGGTCTATCTGCATGCCCATCATCCCGATATCCTGCGTTTCCTCGATACCAAACGCGAGAATGCCGATGAAAAAATCCGCATAAAAACGCTCTCGCTCGGAGTCGTCATTCCGGATATTACCTTTCAGCTAGCGAAGGAAGACGCGCAGATGGCGCTGTTCTCGCCCTACGACGTCGAACGTCTGTACGGTAAACCGTTCGGCGATATCGCGGTAAGCGAAATGTATGCGCAACTGGTGGCCGACGAGCGGGTATGCAAGCGCTGGATCCGCGCCCGCGATCTGTTCCAGCGGCTGGCGGAAATTCAATTTGAATCCGGCTACCCGTACATCATGTTTGAAGACACGGTTAACCGCGCGAACCCAATTGCCGGGCGCATCAATATGAGCAACCTGTGTTCGGAGATCCTGCAGGTCAACGCGCCTTCCACCTTTGATGAAAACCTGGATTACGCCAGCATCGGCCAGGATATCTCCTGCAACCTCGGCTCGCTGAATATCGCCCACACCATGGACTCTCCCGACTTTGCCCGCACGGTCGAAGTTGCCGTGCGCGGTCTGACGGCGGTGTCCGATATGAGCGATATCCGTTCGGTGCCGTCGGTCGCGGCGGGTAATGCCGCTTCACACGCCATCGGCCTCGGACAGATGAATCTGCACGGCTATCTGGCGCGCGAGGGCATCGCCTACGGTAGCGAGGAAGGGCTGGATTTCACCAATTTCTATTTCTATACCATTACCTGGCACGCGCTGCGCACTTCAATGCTGATAGCACGTGAAAGAGGGACCCGTTTTGCCGGATTCGAGCAGTCGCGGTACGCCAGCGGCGACTATTTCCGGCCCTACCTGGAAGGCGACTGGCAGCCGAAAACGGCAAAAGTCCGCGCGCTGTTTGCCCGCTCCGCGATAACCCTGCCCGACCGCGATATGTGGCGGCAGCTGCGCGATGACGTGATGCGCTACGGCATCTATAACCGCAACCTACAGGCGGTGCCGCCCACCGGATCTATTTCGTACATCAACCACGCGACCTCCAGCATCCATCCGATCGTGTCGAAGATAGAGATCCGCAAGGAGGGGAAAACCGGACGCGTCTATTATCCGGCGCCGTTTATGACCAACGACAACCTGGCGCTGTATCAGGATGCTTACGAAATCGGCCCGCAGAAGATCATCGACACCTACGCCGAGGCGACGCGTCATGTCGATCAGGGGCTGTCGCTGACTCTGTTCTTCCCCGATACCGCGACCACGCGCGATATCAATAAAGCGCAAATTTACGCGTGGAAGAAAGGCATCAAAACGCTCTATTACATCCGTCTGCGCCAGCTGGCGCTGGAAGGTACCGAAATCGAAGGCTGCGTGTCCTGCGCGCTGTAAGGAGAACAGGATGACCCATTTATCGCGCGTCAGCGCCATCAACTGGAACAAAATTGAAGACGATAAGGATCTAGAGGTCTGGAATCGGCTGACCAGCAACTTCTGGCTACCGGAGAAGGTGCCGCTGTCTAACGATATCCCCGCCTGGCAAACGCTTTCCCCGGCGGAGCAACAGCTGACAATTCGCGTCTTCACCGGCCTGACGCTGCTTGATACCATCCAGAATACCGTTGGCGCCCCGGCGCTGATGGCCGACGCCCTCACCCCGCACGAGGAGGCGGTACTGTCGAACGTCAGCTTTATGGAGGCGGTACACGCTCGCTCCTACAGCTCCATTTTCTCTACTCTCTGCCAGACTAAAGACGTCGATGCCGCTTACGCCTGGAGCGAACAAAACGCGCCGCTGCAGCGTAAAGCGCAGCTGATGCTGGAGTACTACCAGGCTGATGAACCGCTGAAGAAAAAAATCGCCAGCGTTTTTCTCGAATCATTCCTTTTCTATTCCGGCTTCTGGCTGCCGATGTACTTCTCCAGCCGGGGGAAGATGACCAACACCGCCGATCTGATTCGCCTGATCATCCGCGATGAAGCGGTACACGGTTATTACATTGGCTACAAATTCCAGAAAGGGCTGGAAATAGTCAGCGCCGAGAAGCGTGAAGAGATGAAAAACTTCGCCCTCGATCTGCTGATGGATCTGTATGACAACGAGCTGGCCTATACCCGCGAGCTGTATGGCGATAGCGGCTGGGTTGAAGAGGTTAACGCCTTCCTGTGCTATAACGCCAACAAGGCGCTGATGAATCTCGGCTACGAGGCGCTGTTCCCGGCGGAAATGGCTGCCGTCAACCCGGCGATCCTCGCTGCGCTTTCGCCGAATGCCGACGAAAACCACGACTTCTTCTCCGGCTCGGGTTCGTCGTATGTCATGGGAAAAGCGGAAGAAACCGTCGATAGCGATTGGGACTTTTAGCCTTACTTTCACCAGGAATATATCTGCATATTTCCTGGTGATTTATTTCACATTATTCATTTTCATCCCACTCAATATCTTTCGGTCATCACTGCGTCATATTCAACAGAATGCCATCGATTTCCGCCCGAATTAAGCTAACATAACTAAAAAATATCAACCATGAGCAATTCCCGCTCAGCCCTTATATCACGGGGGATGTACCGGAATTGTCCCTTGTGCATTCCCGCAGTAATTCGCCATAAAGGGTTGTCACAGATTCTCAGTATGTTAGGGTGTAAAAAAGCAATTATCACCACCGGGTACCATATCGATATTAATAAATAACAGGAAACGCTCTATTGCATGGCAATTAAATTAGAAATCAAGAATCTCTATAAGATATTTGGCGAGCACCCGCAGCGGGCTTTCAAATATATCGAAAAAGGACTATCGAAAGAACAAATACTGGAAAAGACGGGGTTGTCGCTTGGCGTAAAGAACGCCAGTCTGACCATTGAAGAAGGCGAGATATTCGTCATCATGGGGCTCTCCGGATCGGGGAAATCGACCATGGTTCGCCTTCTCAATCGCCTGATTGAACCCACCCGCGGCCAGGTTCTGATCGACGGTGTCGATATCGCTAAAATCTCTGAGGCCGAGCTTCGCGAAGTGCGCAGGAAAAAGATTGCAATGGTTTTTCAATCATTTGCCCTTATGCCGCACATGACCGTACTGGATAATGCCGCTTTCGGCATGGAGCTGGCCGGCGTGCCGACTCAGGAACGCCAGGAGAAAGCGCTGGAGGCGCTGCGTCAGGTAGGTCTGGAAAACTACGCTCACGCCTGGCCGGACGAGCTCTCCGGCGGCATGCGTCAGCGCGTTGGTCTCGCCCGCGCGCTGGCGATCAACCCCGATATTCTGTTAATGGATGAAGCCTTCTCGGCGCTCGATCCCTTAATTCGTACGGAAATGCAGGATGAGCTAACTAAATTACAGGCCAGACATCAGCGCACCGTGGTATTTATTTCCCACGACCTTGATGAAGCCATGCGAATTGGCGATCGCATTGCCATTATGCAAAATGGTGAAGTGGTTCAGGTCGGTACGCCGGATGAAATACTCAATAATCCTGCCAATGATTATGTTCGAACCTTCTTCCGCGGCGTCGATATTAGCCAGGTATTCAGTGCCAAAGATATTGCCCGCCGTAGTCCGGTTGGCCTGATTCGTAAAACGCCAGGTTTCGGCCCGCGTTCCGCGCTGAAATTACTGCAGGATGAAGACCGCGAATATGGCTACGTCATTGAACGCGGGAATAAGTTTGTTGGCATTGTTTCCATCGATTCCCTGAAAGCCGCGCTGAGCGAGGGTCAGGGAATTGATGCGGCGTTAATCGACTCCCCACAGGCGGTGGATGCGCAAACGCCGCTCAGCGAGCTGCTCTCTCACGTCGGCCATGCACCGTGCGCGGTGCCGGTTGTCGATGAAGGGCACCAGTACATCGGCATCATTTCAAAACGCATGCTGCTGCAGGCTTTAGATCGCGAGGGGGCAAACAATGGCTGATCAATCTAACCCGTGGGACACCGCACCGGCGGCGGATAGCACCGCGCAATCCGCCGATGCGTGGGGCACTTCTACGCCAGCACCGGCCGATGGCGGCGGTGCCGACTGGCTAAGCAGCGCGCCTGCGCCGCAGCCGGAACACTTCAATATAATGGATCCGTTCCATAAAACGCTGATTCCGCTCGATAGCTGGGTCACGCATGGCATCGACTGGGTAGTGATGCATTTCCGTCCGATTTTCCAGGGGATCCGCGTACCGGTGGATTACATCCTGAGCGCCTTCCAGCAGCTGCTGCTGGGCATGCCGGCGCCGGTGGCGATTATTATTTTCTCGCTGATTGCCTGGCAGATTTCCAGCATCGGCATGGGCGCGGCGACGCTGATTTCGCTGATCGCCATCGGCGCTATCGGCGCCTGGTCGCAGGCGATGGTAACCCTGGCGCTGGTGCTGACCGCGCTGCTGTTTTGTATGCTGATCGGCCTGCCGCTTGGGATATGGCTGGCGCGGAGCCCGCGGGCGGCGAAGATTATCCGTCCGCTGTTGGATGCGATGCAAACCACCCCGGCGTTCGTTTATCTCGTGCCCATCGTCATGCTGTTCGGTATCGGTAACGTTCCGGGCGTGGTAGTGACCATTATCTTCGCCCTACCGCCGATTGTTCGTCTGACTATTCTGGGGATTAACCAGGTGCCGGCGGATCTGATTGAAGCTTCGCGCTCCTTCGGCGCCAGCCCGCGTCAGATGCTGTTTAAGGTTCAGCTGCCGCTGGCCATGCCGACCATTATGGCCGGGGTTAACCAGACGCTAATGCTGGCCCTGTCGATGGTGGTGATTGCCTCAATGATTGCCGTTGGCGGTCTCGGCCAGATGGTACTACGCGGCATCGGTCGCCTTGATATGGGTCTGGCCACCGTTGGCGGCGTCGGGATTGTTATCCTCGCCATTATTCTTGACCGTCTGACTCAGGCCGTAGGACGGGACTCGCGCAGCCGCGGCAACCGCCGCTGGTACGCAACCGGCCCTCTGGGGCTGATTACTCGCCCTTTCTGTAAATAAGAGCACATCCCCCCGCTGCCGGGGGGATGGACTTCCCTTCTGACAAATAAAGGAACAACGATGCGACATACAGCGATCCTTGCCACAGCGTTTACCGCCCTCATTTCCACCACCGCCTTCGCGGCGGATCTGCCTGGTAAAGGCATTACCGTAAAACCAGCACAGAGCACAATTTCGGAAGAGACCTTCCAGACCCTGCTGGTCAGCCGCGCGCTGGAAAAGCTCGGTTATACCGTCGATAAGCCGAGCGAAGTTGACTATAACGTCGCCTACACCTCGATCGCCGCAGGTGATACCACCTACATCGCCACCAACTGGCAGCCGCTGCATGACGATATGTACGCAGCCGCCGGCGGTGATAAAAAATTCTACCGCGAAGGCGTGTTTGTGAATGGGGCGGCGCAGGGCTACCTGATTGATAAGAAAACGGCCGAGCAGTACCACATCAAATCTATCGACCAGCTAAAAGATCCGAAAATCGCCAAACTTTTTGACACCAACGGCGACGGCAAAGCCGATCTGACCGGCTGTACGCCAGGCTGGGGCTGTGAAGCGGTCATCAACCATCAGCTTGATGCCTACGGCCTGAGCAATACGGTAGTGCATAATCAGGGCAATTATGCGGCGATGATGGCCGATACCATCGCCCGCTATAAGGAGGGCAAACCGGTGATCTACTACACCTGGACGCCTTACTGGGTCAGCGACGTGCTGAAGCCGGGTAAAGATGTCGTCTGGCTGCAGGTGCCGTTCTCTTCCCTGCCGGGCGAACAGAAAGATATTGATACCAAACTGCCAAACGGCATGAACTATGGCTTCCCGGTGAACACAATGCATATTGTCGCCAACAAAGCCTGGGCCGAGAAAAACCCGGCGGCGGCGAAACTGTTCAGCATCATGAAGCTGCCGATTGCCGATATCAACGCCGAAAATGCCATGATGCACGCGGGACATGGTTCTGAGGCAGATATCCAGGGCCACGTCGATGGCTGGATCAAAGCCCACCAGCAGCAGTTTGACGGCTGGGTGGAAGAAGCGCTGGCCGCGCAGAAATAGTCTCCCAATTTATAGCCAATTCCCGGAGGCGATACTACACATCTGTCCGGGCTACAAAACCCGTAGCCCGGGCAAGGCGCTTTGCGCCGCCCCCGGGGAAGTCGGCCTCCTGCACAACACGACATCTCCTGTTCTAAATGATGGATTGATATGCAAATAAACTGCATAACTTTAGCCATCAACGTTTTCGTTACTGTTAAGCCGCGCCGCTCTCTGCTAAGGTAAATCCACCTGATTAATCATGTGATTTTCACGTGAGTTATTAATAAGCAACTCCTATGGAAAACCCTGACGCATTGATGCACACTCCCCCCGCTGACGAGGCGACGCTGGCTGAAGGCATTAAGGACAGCCTGCCGATCGTCATCAGCTATATTCCCGTCGCCTTCGCCTTCGGTCTCAACGCCACTAAGCTTGGCTTTACTCCGCTGGAAAGCCTGTTCTTCTCCTGCATTATTTACGCCGGCGCCAGCCAGTTCGTGATCACCGCCATGCTGGCCGCAGGAAGCTCGCTATGGGTCGCCGCGCTCACCGTCATGGCGATGGACGTTCGCCATGTGCTGTATGGCCCGTCCCTGCGCAGCCGCATTCAGCGCGCGATGAGCAAGAAAAAAACCGCGCTCTGGGCATTCGGCCTGACCGATGAAGTTTTTGCCGCTGCCACCGCTAAGCTGGTCCGCGACAATCGACGCTGGAGCGATAACTGGATGATCGGCATCGCTTTTATGTCCTGGGCGTCATGGGTCTTCGGCACGCTGATCGGCGCTTATTCGGGCAGCGGCCTGCTGACTAACTTTCCGGCAGTGGAAGCGGCGCTGGGCTTTATGCTGCCGGCGCTGTTTATGAGCTTTTTACTCGCCTCATTCCAGCGCAAGCAGTCGCTGAGCGTTACCGCCGCGCTGGCAGGCGCGCTGGCTGGCATGATTCTGTTTTCCATACCCGCGGCGATCCTTGCCGGGATTGTCTGCGGCTGCCTGACTGCTCTGGTGCAGGCCAGCATTCAGGGGATGCCCGATGAACAGTGATGTCTTCATTCTCGGCGTCGTGGTCGGCTGCGTGAACTATCTCTTTCGCTATCTGCCGCTGCGCCTGCGCGCCGGAAACGCGCGTCCGACTCGCCGCGGCCCGGTCAGCGTCCTGCTCGATACCATCGGCATCGCCTCCATTTGCGCGCTGCTGGTTGTCTCCAGCGTGCCGGAAATCCTCCATGACGCCCGCCGCCTGCTGCCCACATTAGCAGGCTTCGCCGCGTTGGGCCTGGCGTTTTGGAAAACACGCAGCATAATTACGCCTACGCTTTTGAGCGCGCTAACCTACGGTGTTGTCTGGAAAATCAGCGTATGGCTATAAGCTTAAAGTATAAGTTTTTGTCAATAATTGATTTGATTTATTTGTCACAATAGTTATTATATCGGCTGTAATTAATGAGGTCATAACCAAAATGGATAGTTCGTTTACTCCCATTGAGCAAATGCTCAAGTTCCGCGCCAGCCGTCATGAAGACTTCCCTTTTCAGGAAATTCTGCTTACTCGTCTTTGCATGCATATGCAGGGAAAACTGCTGGAAAACCGTAACAAGATGCTGAAAGCGCAAGGGATTAACGAGACATTGTTTATGGCGCTGATCACGCTTGAGTCTCAGGAAAACCACAGCATTCAGCCTTCCGAGCTGAGCTGCGCGCTGGGCTCTTCGCGAACCAACGCCACGCGCATTGCCGACGAGCTGGAAAAACGCGGCTGGATCGAGCGCCGCGAAAGCGATAACGATCGTCGCTGCCTGCATCTACAGCTTACCGAAAAAGGGCATCAGTTCCTGCGCGAAGTCTTACCGCCGCAGCACAACTGCCTGCATCAGCTCTGGTCCTCTTTAAGCACCAGCGAAAAGGATCAGCTTGAGCATATCACCCGTAAGCTGCTTGGTCGCCTTGACCAAATGGAAGAGGATGGCGTGCTTGCGGAGTCTCTGCGCTAAGCGCGGAACCAACCGCTCACCAATTTTTCTGGATTGACAAGGAAAACGGACAGGCCAGCAGATCTTTCTGCTGGCCTTTCTGATAAACAGGTCGGCTCAGCCGATGTGAAATAATAAGATCGTGGAGAATAACATGAGCGCAAATGCGGAGAGCCAAACCCCGCAGCAACCGGGCAGCAAAAAAGGGAAGCGTAAAGGCGCCCTCCTGCTGCTGACCTTGCTCTTTATTATTGTTGCCGTGGCATACGGGATTTATTGGTTTTTGGTACTGCGTCACTACGAAGAGACCGACGACGCGTACGTGGCAGGGAATCAGGTACAGATTATGGCCCAGGTGTCCGGCAGCGTGACGAAAGTCTGGGCCGACAACACCGACTACGTGCAAAAAGGCGATCCGCTGGTCACCCTCGACCAGACCGATGCCCAGCAGGCGTTTGAAAAAGCGCAAACCCAGCTGGCCGCCAGCGTACGTCAAACGCGCCAGCAGATGATCAACAGCAAGCAGCTGCAGGCCAGCATCGAAGTGAAAAAAACCGCGCTTTCCCAGGCGCAAACCGACCTTAACCGTCGTATTCCGCTGGGCGCGGCCAACCTGATTGGCCGCGAAGAGCTGCAGCATGCGCGCGACACGGTTGCCAGCGCGCAGGCCGAACTGGACGTGGCGATTCAGCAATACAACGCCAACCAGGCGATCGTTCTGGGCACGAAGCTGGAACAACAGCCTGCGGTCCTGCAAGCGGCCACCGAAGTGCGTAACGCCTGGCTGGCCCTGCAGCGGACGAAGATCGTCAGCCCAATTAGCGGCTACGTTTCTCGCCGTTCCGTTCAGCCCGGCGCGCAAATCACCACCACTACCCCGCTGATGGCCGTCGTTCCGGCGACCAACCTGTGGATTGACGCCAACTTCAAAGAAACGCAGCTGGCGCACATGCGTATTGGTCAGCCTGCCACCGTGATCAGCGACATTTATGGTGATGATGTGAAATACACCGGTAAAGTCGTCGGTCTCGATATGGGGACCGGGAGCGCCTTCTCGCTGCTGCCTGCGCAGAACGCTACCGGCAACTGGATCAAAGTGGTTCAGCGCCTGCCGGTACGTATCGAGCTGGATGAAAAACAGCTGGCAGAGCACCCGCTGCGCATCGGCCTTTCGACGCTGGTTGAAGTGAACACCACCGACCGCGGCGGCGAGATGCTGGCAAGCCAGGTACGTAGCGCTCCGGTTTACGAAAGCAATGCCCGTGAAATCGGCCTTGAGCCGGTCAATAAGCTGATAAACGACATCATCCAGGCCAACGCCGGATAATTCGGGGTGAGCGTAATGCAACAGCAAAAACCGCTGGAAGGCGCGCAGCTGGTCATTATGACCATTGCGCTGTCGCTCGCGACCTTTATGCAGGTGCTGGACTCCACCATCGCCAACGTGGCCATCCCCACCATCGCCGGTAACCTTGGCTCATCGTTGAGCCAGGGGACCTGGGTTATCACCTCGTTTGGGGTGGCGAACGCTATCTCCATTCCGATTACCGGCTGGCTGGCAAAGCGCGTTGGCGAAGTGAAGCTATTCCTCTGGTCGACGGTGGCGTTCGCTATCGCCTCCTGGGCCTGCGGCGTCTCCAACAGCCTGACGATGCTGATTTTCTTTCGCGTGATACAGGGGATCGTCGCCGGTCCGCTGATTCCGCTGTCGCAAAGTCTGCTGCTCAGCAACTACCCGCCCGCCAAGCGGTCAATCGCGCTGGCGCTGTGGTCAATGACGGTGATCGTCGCGCCGATTTGCGGCCCGATTCTCGGCGGCTATATCAGCGACAATTACCACTGGGGCTGGATCTTCTTCATCAACGTGCCGATTGGCATCGCCGTGGTGGTGATGACGCTGCAAACGCTGCGCAACCGGGAAACCCGCACCGAACAGCGGCGGATCGACGGCGTGGGCCTGGCGCTGCTGATTATCGGTATCGGTAGCCTGCAGGTAATGCTCGACCGGGGTAAAGAGCTGGACTGGTTCGCCTCCAACGAGATCATCATCCTGACGATTGTCGCGGTGGTGGCGATAAGTTTCCTGATCGTCTGGGAGCTAACCGACGACAACCCCATCGTCGATCTGTCGCTCTTCAAGTCGCGAAACTTTACCATCGGCTGCCTGTGCATCAGCCTCGCCTATATGCTCTACTTCGGCGCTATCGTGCTGTTGCCGCAGCTATTGCAGGAGGTGTACGGCTATACCGCTACCTGGGCCGGTCTGGCTTCGGCGCCGGTCGGGGTGATCCCGGTTATCCTGTCGCCGATTATCGGCCGCTTTGCGCATAAGCTGGATATGCGTCGGCTGGTCACATTTAGCTTTATCATGTACGCGGTCTGTTTCTACTGGCGCGCATGGACCTTCGAACCGGGAATGGACTTTGGCGCCTCGGCGTGGCCGCAGTTTATCCAGGGCTTCGCGGTGGCCTGCTTCTTTATGCCGTTGACCACCATCACCCTGTCCGGCCTGCCGCCGGAAAGGCTGGCGGCGGCGTCGAGCCTGTCGAACTTCACGCGTACGCTGGCGGGGTCTATCGGCACCTCGATTACCACCACCATGTGGACGAACCGCGAGGCGCTGCACCATGCGCAGCTTACCGAGTCGGTGACGCCATACAATCCCAACGCCCAGCAGATGTACGACCAGCTGCAGGGATTAGGAATGACGCAACAGCAGGCATCCGGCTGGATAGCGCAGCAGATTACCAACCAGGGGCTGATTATCTCCGCCAACGAAATTTTCTGGTTCTCGGCGGCGGTGTTTATCCTTCTGCTCGGGCTGGTATGGTTTGCCAGACCGCCGTTTAGCGCCGGGGGCGGCGGCGGCGGCGCGCATTAAGATTTACCCTGAAGGGATCTGCGGATCCCTTTTTTATTGCCCAAAACGCAGATTGTCCAGTTTGCGCTAGTCGATGTCCGGTTTGCTGGAGATCGCTTTTGCCCACCTCATGCACGATGAAGATCCGCTAAGAAGGAGAAAATCATGCTGACTCAACCCGGTGAAAAATACCGCCCCTATCCGCCGATCGCCCTGCCTGACCGCCGCTGGCCAGAGCAGCAAATAACCCGCGCCCCTCGCTGGCTCTCTACCGATCTGCGCGACGGCAACCAGGCGCTGGCCGAGCCGATGGATAGCGCGCGCAAGCTGCAGTTCTGGGATTTACTGCTGGAGTGTGGTTTTAAAGAGATTGAGGTCGCCTTTCCCTCCGCCTCACAAACCGACTTCAACTTTGTACGTCAACTGATTGAAGAGCAGCGCATTCCGCAGGATGTGACGATTCAGGTACTGACCCAGGCGCGGGAGGATTTGATCCTGCGTACGTTTGCCGCTCTGCGCGATGCCCACCGCGCTACCGTACACCTCTATAACGCCACCGCGCCGCTGTTTCGCGAGCTGGTTTTTGGAATGGACAAAGCGCAGGTGATCGACCTGGCGACCCGCGCGACCCGGCTTATCCGTCAGCAGTGCGAGCAGCAGCCGCTGACCCGCTGGCAATACGAGTACTCTCCGGAAACCTTTTGCTTCACCGAGCCGGAATTCGCGCTGGAGATTTGCGAGGCGGTGGCGGAAATATGGCAGCCCTGCGCCGAACGGCCGATGATTATCAATCTGCCCGCGACGGTAGAGGTGAGCACGCCCAACGTATATGCCGATCAAATTGAGCATTTTTGCCGTCACTTTTCGCGCCGCGCCGATGTATGCATCAGCGTCCATCCGCATAACGATCGGGGTACCGGCGTTGCCAGCGCGGAGCTGGCGGTGATGGCAGGCGCCGACCGCGTCGAAGGCTGCCTGTTCGGCAACGGCGAGCGCACCGGTAACGTCTGCCTGGTGACGCTGGCGATGAATCTCTACAGCCAGGGCGTCAATCCCCGGCTCAAATTCTCCGGGATGAAGCGGGTGGTCGAAATCGTCGAAAGCTGCAATCAGATCCC
Source organism: Klebsiella sp. K5-306 (assembly GCF_051835185.1). Classification (NCBI taxonomy): domain Bacteria; kingdom Pseudomonadati; phylum Pseudomonadota; class Gammaproteobacteria; order Enterobacterales; family Enterobacteriaceae; genus Klebsiella; species Klebsiella sp. K5-306. Next base: position 293,957 of record NZ_JAIFJY010000004.1, on the reverse strand, counting down.
GGTTCATCCGCGCCATCCCTGGGCGGGCAGTCTGGCCTACACCGCCTTTTCCGGCTCGCATCAGGATGCCATTAAAAAGGGATTCGATGCCCGCCGGCCCGGCGAACGCTGGGAAATGCCCTATCTGCCTATCGATCCGCAGGATATCGGCTGCAGCTACGAGGCGGTGATCCGCGTTAACAGCCAGTCCGGCAAAAGCGGGAGCGCATGGCTGATTGAACAGAATCATGGCCTCAAGCTTCCGCGTGCGCTGCAGCAGGATTTTAGCCTGCACGTCCAGCACGAAACCGACGCTCACGGGAAAGAGATGACCCAGAATGCGCTATGGCAGCTGTTTCGCGCGCGCTACGGACTGCTCCCCCAGCCGCCGCTTGCGCTGCTGGATTACCAAAGCGATAGCCAGCAGGACGGCCAGCTTTCTCTGCAGGCTACCCTGCGCATCGCCGGTGAAACGCGACGACTGCAGAGCCGCGGCAACGGCCTGCTGTCCGCCGCCGCCGCCGGGCTGAGCGTCCTGTTAAGGCAAAACTCCGTGATTAAAGATTATCATGAGCACACCCTGGGTGAACGCAGCGACAGCCGTTCAGTGGCCTATATTCGCTGCGTCTTCCCGAATGGCGAGAGCCGTTGGGGGGTCGGAATTGATAACGACGTGGCGCGCGCCTCGCTGCAGGCGCTGTGCAACGCGATGAGCGAAAACCATCACTCCGGCGAGCGGAAGTAATCGCTGGGGGTCACGCCTAACACCCGGCGAAACATGGCGCTAAAAGCGCTGTGGCTGCCGTAGCCGAGATCCAGCGCCACCCGCAGTACCGAATGCCCCTGCGCCAGGCGAACCAGCGCTTCCATCAGCTTCGCCCGGCGCACCCACTCGCTCCAGGTGAGCGTGGTCTGCTGCTGAAAATGGCGATTCAGCGTGCGCTCGCTCATGCTGCTCTCTTTCGCCGCCGCGGCGCTGCCCCACGGCTCTCCTGGCGCTTCTCGTACCTTCTGGCATAAACGGCGCAGCGCTTCGCTTTGCGGCTCCGGCAGGCCAAACGGCAGCACCGCCATACCGCGAATCTCATCGAGGATCAGTTCGTAGATTCGTTCATCGCGGCTGCCCGGCGCGTAAGATTCCGCCAGCGTCAGCGACGCGACAATCAGTTCACGCAGCAGCGGAGTGATCTGTACTATCTGGCAGGTTGAAGGGAGATCGGCGCGGGCAAGGGGATCGATAAACAGGGTTCGCGCAGCCGCCGCGCCGGTAATCCGTAGCGTATGCGGCGTACCGGCGGGAAGCCAGACGCCTCGCCCCGGCGGCACAACCCAATAACCCTGCGCGGTTTCCACCCGTACTACGCCGCTGAGGATATGTAACAGCTGAGCGCAATCGTGCTGATGCCAGGGTTCGCTATCGCCATGGGCATAATCATGGGCAAAGGGCACCAGTGAACGATGCTGGAAGTTGAGGGTTAAAGTTGTCGACATTGCGGCGTTGATGAATTGCGGCCCGGCAGCGTTCGCCGGGCCGTAGCGATAGCACTAGATGTGCAGCTCTTGCAGTTTTTCTTTCGGCAGCGCCAGCTCGTCGTTGCTGTTGACGCGGACATCACGCTCAATGATATGGCGAGCGATTTCCTGGGCTTCTTCCAGCGAGTGCATGGTGTAGGTTCCGCACTGGTAAACGTTCAGCTCCGGGATCTGGTTCTGATCTTTCACCTTCAGCACGTCGGCCATCGCCGCTTTCCAGGCATCCGCGACGCGCTGCTCGTCCGGCGTACCGATCAGGCTCATATAGAACCCGGTACGGCAGCCCATCGGAGAGATGTCGATAATTTCCACACCATTGCCGTTCAGGTGATCGCGCATAAAGCCGGCAAACAGGTGCTCAAGGGTGTGAATACCTCTTTCCGGCATCACTTCCTGGTTTGGTACGCAGAATCGCAGATCGAAAACGGTGATTTCATCGCCGTGAGGCGTGTTCATTTTCTTCGCCACGCGCACCGCAGGCGCTTCCATTCGGGTATGGTCGACTGTGAAACTATCTAACAACGGCATTCTTCACCTCCGATAGTGATTTTTTTAAAAATAAAATGAACTCTTTTTGAGGCAGCGAGTCTGAGTATATGAAAGACGCGCATTTATTATCATCATCATCCCTGAATCAGAGATGAAAGTTTGGCCACAGTGATGTGGCCGTTTTCTTTTTTACGGCTCGTAAAACTACGCATGCCTCGCCAGTAGCGCTTCAAACGACTCGCTGTCCGCCGCTTCCACCTTCTTCTGACGCTGTACCGACGCTTCGCGTTCGGCAGCAAAATCCGCTTCGCTTAAAATTTCCAGCGGCTCTTCGCGCAGCATCGTCCGATACCGATCGGCCAGCTCTCTGCCGGTACCGCCAATCCCCTCTTCAAGCATAGAACGCAGAACGCGCGCCGAGAAGGTTAATTCCGGGTTGTCAAAGCAGGCGACCAGCTCATCGCAGGCCTGCTGATAAGCCTGGCATCCGTGGATGCTATCCAGCGTTTGCGCCACGCGGCGTAAATCGCGGAACAGATCTTTGCCGACCTGAGCCAGCGGGTACTGGGCGGTTTCGCAGCCAATACCCAACGTCAGGCCCGGCTTGCGGCCTTCCAGAATCACCCGATTCCAGTTAGTGCGCGTGCACAGCAGCTCGTCGCTGCTCATTTCCGGCGCATCGGCCAGCACGCACCAGACCATAAACAGATCGAGGAAACGTACCTGCTGTTCGTCAACGCCAATCGGTGAGAACGGGTTGATATCCAGGGAGCGGACTTCGATATATTCAATGCCGCCGCGCAGCAGCGCGTCGGAAGGCGTTTCACCGCTGCGGGTCACGCGTTTCGGCCGAATCGGCGCGTACAGCTCGTTTTCGATCTGCAGCACGTTGCTGTTAATTTGCAGACGCTTGCCGTCTTTCTCCAGCCCGATATTCTCATACTCTTCGGATGGCGTTTTAATCGCCCGCTTCAATCCTGCCACATACTCATGCAGATCGTTAAACGTAATTCCGAGATTGCTTTGCGACTTATTGGTATAGCCGAGATCGCTCAGGCGCAATGAGGTCGCATAAGGCAGGTAGTACATGCCGTTGCTGGCTTTCTCAAACGGCAGCGTGGTCGGCTTCCCTTGCAGGAACGACGAACAAATAGCCGGGGAAGCGCCGAACAGGTACGGGATGACCCACCCAAAACGATAGTAGTTGCGAATAGATCGGAAATAGCCGGCAGAAATGGCCTCTTTCCCGCTTTCAGCATCCTCGACGCCGCACCTGGCCTGCCAGAAAGCCATCGGCAGAGAGAAGTTATAGTGCACGCCGGAGATCGTTTGCATAAGCGCGCCGTAGCGATTCTTCAATCCTTCGCGATACAGCGTTTTCAGACGGCCGATATTTGAGCTGCCGTACTGCGCCAGCTCAATATCCTGGCCGGGCGCGATATAGCACGGCATGCTCAGCGGCCACATCCGCTCGTCGCCAATATGGCGCGCGGTATAGCGATGAACATCGCGCATGAAGGTGAGCATATGCTGAATATCGCCATCAACCGGCGTAATAAACTCCAGCAAAGCTTCGGCAAAATCGGTGGTAATCCATTTATGAGTCAGCGCTGAACCCAGTGCTTCCGGATGGCCGGTAGTGGCCAGCGTGCCATCAGCGTTGACGCGCAGCGTTTCGCGCTCTAGACCGCGTTGAATACCCTGCAGCGCCTGCGGATTTTTTTCCAGCCAGGCCAGCGCCTGTGATACGTCCGGGATCAATTTGACCTCCCGCCTGTCGAAATCGTTTGAATTAGCATAATTGTAATGGTTGAACAATCAGTCCAATTAGTGCCACCACGTCATGCCCTGAAGCGTTATCGCCGCAACGACGATATAGCGTAATGCTTTGCCAAGGCATAAAAAAAAGAGCACTGGTCCCCAGGAAATGCGCATCCATCCCGCCAGTAAACACAGCAAATCGCCTATAACAGGCGCCCAGCTTAATAATAGCGTGACCGCGCCGTAGCGCCTCAGCCAGCCGGTCGCCTTCTCCTGCCAGCGCGATGTCTTGCGCAGCGGAAACAGGCGCCCCAGAATAACGTTAGTTACCCCTCCAAGGCTATTACCGATTATTGCTATTAAAACCAGTAACCACGGCTGGCTAACCCCCGCCAGCAGCATGGCGATCAACACCACTTCCGAGTTGCCGGGAAGCAGCGTTGCGCTTAGAAAGCTACTGGCAAACAGCGATATCAGCGACAGCGAGTCGCTCACAGCAATCGCACGTCCACGGCATCCATTCCGGCGCGCTTCGCCGCCTGCAGCCCGAAGTCCGCATCTTCAAAGACCACGCACTTCTCCGCCGCAACGCCCATGCGCTCTGCGCAAAGTAAGAAAGTATCAGGTGCGGGTTTATGGTTGGCGACATGATCCGCGGCAACCACCGCCGAGAAGTAGTGACGCAGACCCAGATGAGCCAGCAGCGCTTCAGCAACGGCGCTCTCGCTGCCGGTACCGACTGACATCGGACGACGACCGTGCCACTCTTTGACCACCTCAATAAGCGGTAAAGGACGGACGCTATCAAGCAGCATCGCTTTCACAGCGGCAGTTTTTTCCTGCGCCAGAAGATGAGGATCTAAATCAGCCTGATTTAATTCAATAATGGCCTGAGCAATCCGCCAGGTTGGAGATCCGTTAAGCGCGACCATGGCCTGCATATCGAAACGCATGCCGTAACGTCCCAGAACCTCGTCCCATGCCTTACGATGCGTCGGCTCGGTATCGAGGATCGTGCCATCCATATCAAAAATCAGTCCTGCATAACGTTCGTACATCGTCTTCTCATCAACCGGTTAAGGAGGTGTTACTGTAACGCAAAAGGTCAGGTTTGTCGCTGCCAGCGGTAGATGCAACAAGGGCGCTCTGTGGCGCCCTTGCTAATAACAGTGCAGTCTGCTGCGATTATTTGATTCTTAAATCGTTCTCAACCACGCGAACGCCCTGCACTTTTCTCGTGACTTCGACCGCACGTTTAGCGCTGTCTGCGGATGAGACAAAGCCGCTGAGCTGTACGCGACCTTTAAAGGTCTGGACGCTAATTTCTGAAGACTTTATCTCTTTGTCATTGAAGAGCGCGGTTTTTACTTTAGTCGTAATGACGGTATCGTCAATGTAACCACCGGTACTCTCCTTTGTGGACGAACCGGCACAGCCCGCCAGCGATACGGCCACCAGCAGCGTCGCGCAAAACGCAGTTATTGCTTTGAACCATTTCATGGATTTCTCTCCTTGCACTTATCTCACCCAAAATCAGATCGATATACAGGAATAAATTATAGTGGAAAGAGGGAGTTGCCAATGAAAAAAGTGCTGAAGAATAAGGTGAATTATTGCGCTTAACATGCTTGAGATAAGGAGGAGGAACTGAAGAATATTTATTATGAAGAGAATAGGTGCATCCGGGAGCATGACTCACTCGGTTCGCCCTGCGGGCCGTTGCTAAAGCAACGTTATCCTCCCTGGTGCTGGCGATCATCTCGCAGACCATGAAACAACCGCGTGGCTGTTATCTCGGAGAATATGGTGCATCCGGGAGGATTCGAACCTCCGACCGCTCGGTTCGTAGCCGAGTACTCTATCCAGCTGAGCTACGGATGCATCGGGAAACTTGCTTTACTGCCGATATTGATACCGCTGCTAAAGCCGTATCAAGTAAGAGAGGGTGCATCCGGGAGGATGACTCACTCGGTTCGCCCTTCGGGCCGTTGCTAAAGCAACGTTATCCTCCCTGGTGCTGGCGATTATCTCGCAGACCGTGAAACAACAGCGTGGCTGCTATCTCGGAGAATATGGTGCATCCGGGAGGATTCGAACCTCCGACCGCTCGGTTCGTAGCCGAGTACTCTATCCAGCTGAGCTACGGATGCATCGGGAAACTTGCTTTACTGCCGATATTGATACCGCTGCTAAAGCCGTATCAAGTAAGAGATGGTGCATCCGGGAGGATGACTCACTCGGTTCGCCCTTCGGGCCGTTGCTAAAGCAACGTTATCCTCCCTGGTGCCGGCGATTCACTCGCAGACCATGAAACAACAGCGTAGCTGTTATCTCGGAGAATATGGTGCATCCGGGAGGATTCGAACCTCCGACCGCTCGGTTCGTAGCCGAGTACTCTATCCAGCTGAGCTACGGATGCATCGGGAAACTTACTTTACTGCAGATTTTGATACTGCTGCTAAAGCTGTATCAACTAAGATGGTGCATCCGGGAGGATGACTTGCCTTGCGGCTCGCCCTTCGGGCCGTTGCTAAAGCAACGTTATCCCCCCTGGTGCTTGCGGCTAATACCGCCACCTCATCCACACCTTCGTTGCTGAAGATATGGAGAATATGGTGCATCCGGGAGGATTCGAACCTCCGACCGCTCGGTTCGTAGCCGAGTACTCTATCCAGCTGAGCTACGGATGCAAAATGGCGGTGAGGCGGGGATTCGAACCCCGGATGCAGCTTTTGACCGCATACTCCCTTAGCAGGGGAGCGCCTTCAGCCTCTCGGCCACCTCACCACACGCCTCTTACGAGTGCTTCGAAGAACTTGTTTCTGCTCTTCGTCGCTGCGATGGCGCACATATTACTTTCTGGTACTTATAAGTCAAACCTTTTTTCGAGACCTTTTTTTCGTTTGCACACTTCCCGCGCAATTAGCCTGTGAAAACGGCAAAAAGAGTATTTTATCAACAAGAAATTGCTGATTTTGCTGCTGCTAACGCAAAAGATAACGGGAGCGGAAGCCGCGTAAACGACAAAAAAGAGAGGCTGTCGGAGAAGAAAAGTGGAAAAAACGAACCAGGGAGGGATGCGCCTCACCAAACAGCGAGGCGCGAAAACCTTAGTAACTGGACTGCTGGGATTTTTCAGCCTGGATACGCTGGTAGATCTCTTCACGATGCACAGAGACTTCTTTAGGGGCATTTACGCCAATACGAACCTGGTTACCCTTCACCCCTAAAACTGTCACAGTGACCTCATCTCCAATCATGAGGGTCTCACCAACTCGACGAGTCAGAATCAGCATTCTTTGCTCCTTGAAAGATTAAAAGAGTCGGGTCTCTCGTATCCCGGCATTATCCATCATATAACGCCAAAAAGTAAGCGATGACAAACACCCTACGGTGTAAGCAGTCACGGCATCACATTCTGTTAAACCTAAGTTTAGCCGATATACACAACTTCAACCCGACTTTATCGTTATCAGTGCTTCTCGCGCAAGATGCTGTAGTCCGAGAACCACAGCATCTATGCGATTATAGTTATTACAGTTTTGCGCTTACCCAGCCTTTCACACTGGCCAACGCAGCAGGGAGAGCAGACGCATCGGTACCGCCGGCCTGCGCCATATCCGGACGACCGCCCCCTTTACCGCCCACCTGCTGGGCGACCATACCAACCAGTTCCCCTGCTTTCACGCGGTCTGTCACATCCTTAGACACACCCGCAATCAGAGAAACCTTACCTTCTGCGACCGTAGCTAACACAACAACCGTTGAACCCAGCTGATTTTTCAGATCGTCAACCATAGTACGCAGCATTTTCGGCTCAACGCCGGCCAGCTCGCTGACCAGCAGCTTAACGCCGTTAATCTCTTCTGCTTTGCTGGAGAGGTTTGCGCTCTCCTGCGCGGCAGCCTGCTCTTTCAGCTGCTGCAGCTCTTTTTCCAGCTGACGGCTACGCTCCAGCGCGGCGCGTACCTTCTCGCCGAGGCTGTGGGTATCCCCTTTCAGCAGCTGCGCAATATCGCCCAGCAGATCGCTTTGCGCATGCAGTAGCGCCATCGCGCCTTCGCCGGTGACCGCTTCGATACGGCGCACGCCTGCGGCGGTGCCAGACTCAGAGGTGATGCGGAACAGGCCGATATCACCGGTACGCGAGGCGTGAGTTCCGCCGCACAGCTCGGTGGAAAAATCGCCCATTCGCAGCACGCGAACGCGATCGTCATACTTCTCGCCAAACAGCGCCATTGCGCCTGATTCACGAGCAGCGTCAATATCCATGATATTGGTTTCGATTGGCAGGTTGCGACGGATTTGCGCGTTCACCAGATCTTCAACCGCGCGGATCTCCTCCGGCTTCATCGCCTCAAAATGCGAGAAGTCGAAGCGCAGCGCTTTGTCGTTGACCAGGGAGCCTTTCTGCGCAACGTGCGTACCGAGAACCTGACGCAGCGCCGCGTGCATCAGGTGCGTCGCGGAGTGGTTCAGACGGATACGCTGGCGGCGAGCCTGATCGACATCTGCCTGTACGGCGTCGCCGACCTTCAGCGAACCGCCATTCAGTTTACCAATATGACCAATTGCCTGACCGTATTTCTGTGTATCGCTGACCTGGAAGGAGAAACCGGCGCCCTTCAGCTCGCCTTTATCCCCCACCTGGCCGCCGGATTCAGCGTAGAACGGCGTCTGGTCGAGGATCACTACGGCTTCCTGACCGACGTTCACCGCATTTACCGCTTTACCATCGATAAACAGGGCAGTCACTTTGCCGTTCAGTTCCAGGCTGTCATAGCCTTTAAACTCAGAGGCGCCGTCAACGCGGATCATCGCGTTGTAGTCCGCGCCAAAACCGCTGGATTCGCGCGCGCGACGGCGCTGCTCTTCCATTGCGGCTTCAAAGCCGGCTTCGTCAACCTTGATGTTGCGTTCGCGGCAAACGTCGGCGGTCAGGTCAACCGGGAAACCGTAAGTATCGTACAGGCGGAAAGCGGTTTCGCCGTCCAGCGTGTCGCCCTGTAGTTTAGCCAGCTCTTCATCCAGCAGCGCCAGTCCGCGCTCGAGAGTACGGGCAAACTGCTCTTCTTCGGTTTTCAGCACCTGCTCAACCTGAGCCTGCTGCTGTTTCAGCTCTTCGCCGGCGGAGCCCATCACGTCAATCAGCGGGGCGACCAGTTTCCAGAAGAAGGTCTCCTTCGCACCCAGCATGTTGCCATGACGGATTGCGCGACGAATGATGCGGCGCAGCACGTAGCCGCGGTTTTCATTCGACGGGATAACGCCATCAGCAATCAGGAAAGCGCAGGAACGAATGTGGTCAGCGATAACGCGCAGGGACTTGTTAGAGAGATCGGTCGCGCCGGTGACGTCAGCCACGCTCTTAATCAGATCGCGGAACAGATCGATATCGTAGTTGGAGTTAACGTGTTGCAGTACGGCGGCAATACGTTCGAGGCCCATACCGGTATCCACGGACGGCTTAGGCAGCGGCTCCATTGTCCCGTCAGCCTGACGGTTGAACTGCATAAAGACGATATTCCAGATCTCAATATAGCGATCGCCGTCTTCTTCCGGCGTTCCCGGAGGGCCGCCCCAGATATGGTCGCCATGGTCGAAGAAGATTTCGGTGCATGGACCGCACGGCCCGGTGTCGCCCATCTGCCAGAAGTTATCGGAAGCAAAAGGCGCGCCTTTATTGTCGCCGATGCGAATAATACGCTCGCGCGGTACGCCAACTTCATTTGCCCAGATGTCGAACGCCTCGTCATCGGTTTCGTAGACGGTCACCCACAGTTTTTCTTTCGGCAGGGCGAACCAGTTCTCACCGGTCAGCAGTTCCCATGCGTATTTGATAGCGTCCTGTTTGAAGTAGTCGCCGAAGCTGAAGTTACCCAGCATTTCAAAGAAGGTGTGGTGACGCGCGGTGTAACCGACGTTTTCCAGATCGTTGTGCTTACCACCCGCACGAACGCAACGCTGCGCGGTGGTTGCGCGCGAATAATTACGTTTGTCGAGACCAAGGAAAACATCCTTGAACTGGTTCATCCCGGCGTTGGTAAACAGCAGGGTCGGGTCGTTATGCGGCACCAGGGAGCTGCTCGCAACTACCTGATGTCCTTTACTATGGAAAAAGTCGAGAAACGCCTGACGGATCTCAGCGGTGCTCTTGCTCATAATTATCCTGAAATCAAGCTAACGAAATGTCGCTGGCAGCCACTACCCAGTATCGACCGGCAGGCTACTCACGAAAATAAAGTGGGAATAAGATAAGTTTTCTTTACGGGGAAGTAAAATCCCGGATGGGTCAATCTGCAAAATTTCGCCAGATTTCCTGGATATCTTCCATCAGATAGCCGCGGTAGAGCAAAAAGCGCTGAATTTTGACTTTTTCTGCAAATACGGTGGGCAAGGGTTCGCCATATTTTCTCTGCGCCTGCTCTTTAGCAAGCTGTGCCCAGTCGATTTCGCAGTCACGCATGGCTGACTCTATCGTCTCGCGGGAAATCCCCTTCTGCTTTAGCTCCTGGCGGACGCGCGCCGGGCCGTATCCCTTGCGGCTGCGGCTGGCAATAAACTGGGCGACAAAGCGATCGTCGTCCAGATAGCGGTTCTCAATACACCATTCGACAACGTTATCGACCTCTTCCGGCGTTACGTTTAGCGCTTCAGGGCCGTTCTTGCTCATCACCGGCGCAGCCAGTTTGCGCCTGAGCTCCTGTTCGCTATGGTCGCGCATTGCCAGAATGCGAATCGCGCGATCCAGCAGACGGGCATAGTCAGAGCGGCGGGATGAAGTTTCAGTCACGGGCAACCTCGCTAATCAAAAAAGCAAAAGGGCCGCATAAGCGGCCCCTTGTTAGTCTGTTCAGACGATATCAGAAATCTTGTTCGGTTTCTGCTTCGCTGTTGCCATCAACCGCGAAGTCCGGCGTGGAGTCCTGATTGCTCAGCAGCAGTTCACGAACTTTCTTCTCGATCTCTTTTGCTGCAGCCGGGTTCTCTTTCAGCCAGGAGATCGCGTTCGCTTTACCCTGACCAATTTTATCGCCGTTGTAGCTGTACCAGGCGCCCGCTTTCTCAATCAGCTTCTCTTTCACGCCGAGATCGACCAGCTCACCGAAGAAGTTGATACCTTCGCCGTAGAGAATCTGGAATTCGGCCTGTTTAAACGGCGCGGCAATTTTGTTTTTCACCACTTTAACGCGGGTTTCGCTGCCGACAACGTTGTCACCCTCTTTCACCGCACCGATACGGCGGATATCCAGACGCACGGAGGCGTAGAATTTCAGCGCGTTACCACCGGTAGTGGTTTCCGGGTTACCGAACATGACGCCAATTTTCATACGAATCTGGTTGATAAAGATCAGCAGCGTGTTGGACTGCTTCAGGTTACCCGCCAGTTTACGCATCGCCTGGCTCATCATACGCGCCGCGAGGCCCATGTGAGAGTCGCCGATTTCACCTTCGATTTCCGCTTTCGGCGTCAGCGCCGCAACGGAGTCGACGACGATAACGTCTACCGCACCGGAACGCGCCAGCGCGTCACAGATTTCCAGAGCCTGCTCGCCGGTGTCCGGCTGGGAGCACAGCAGGTTGTCGATATCGACGCCCAGCTTGCGAGCATAAACCGGATCCAGCGCGTGTTCCGCATCGATAAACGCACAGGTTTTACCTTCACGCTGCGCGGCGGCGATAACCTGCAGCGTCAGCGTGGTTTTACCGGAAGATTCAGGCCCGTAAATCTCGACGATACGGCCCATCGGCAGGCCGCCTGCGCCCAGGGCGATATCCAGGGAAAGCGAGCCGGTGGAGATTGTTTCCACATCCATGGAGCGGTCTTCACCCAGGCGCATGATGGAGCCTTTACCGAATTGTTTTTCGATCTGGCCCAGTGCTGCCGCCAACGCTTTCTGTTTGTTTTCGTCGATAGCCATTATTACTCCTCTCATGCCGGGTGTAACCGGGTAGTCAATTCTGTTCTGTTGAAGCAATTATACTGTATAGTCATACAGTATCAAGTATTTTGTAGAAATTGTTGCCAGAGGAGATTTAGCGCATAGGCCGTGGCCTGGCGGCGCACCGCCTCCCGGTCTCCGGCAAAGCATTCGCGCTGGGTTACGCCCTGTCCGCTGGCGCTCGCCACGCCAAACCAGACGGTGCCCACCGGCTTTTCCGCGCTGCCGCCATCCGGCCCGGCGATGCCGCTGACCGAAATCGCGTAGTCCGCGCGAGCCGCGCGCAGGGCGCCAATCGCCATCTCCACGACCACCGGTTCGCTCACCGCGCCATGGTCAAGCAGCGTCGCTTCGCTGACGCCAATCATCTGCGACTTGGCTTCATTACTGTAAGTCACAAAACCGCGCTCAAACCACGCCGAGCTGCCGGCAATATCGGTCAGGGTTTTGGCGACCCAGCCGCCAGTGCAGGACTCCGCCGTGGTCACCGTCGCGCCGCGCGCTTTCAGCGCCTGCCCCACCTGCTCGCTCAGCTGCATTAATTCCGAATCTGTCATTCGTCGCCCCACGTAAGCTCTATAAACAGGCCATCAAAGATAGCACTTCCAGCGAAGATATGGGGACGGGGTGGCGAATTTACGAGGAGGCTTGCGAAAATCATCGCCCACGCTGTCGCAGCACTTTCGGATAGCAGCCTGATGTCACCGGTGTCACAATTCACCGCACATTAAAGGAAGAGTTAAATTCGAGGTTATCTGGAATGGCCAAAGCCCCCTTTACCGCAGAGCAGAGTCTGCAAAAAATCCGTCAGGTGCGCCTTTGCCTGTTCTTATGCGGCTTATTTTCACTGTTCACCGCGCTTCTGCATATTTTCACCCGCTCCTTCAATCCCCTGTGTGAAGGCGTGCAGCTCTTATTGGGCGTCGGCTGCGTGATCTATGGATTTACTTTAAGCAAAAGAATCAAGCAGATACTTAACGGGCAGCCCGGATAAAAACCGGCCCCCTGCGGGCCGGCAGAAACTATTGCATACTGGCCGCAATCAGCTCGACGTTGTGACGCAGCATTTTCACATAACTGTCCGCCACGCCGCCGGGTTTAGAGAGCGCTTCAGGATAGAGTTCACCGCCCGGCTGCGCGCCCGTTGCGCTGGCGATCTGCTTGACCAGCCTTGGGTCGAGCTGGTTTTCCATAAACCAGGTATGCACGCCGTCGGCTTTAATTTGTTGAATTAAAGCCGCTACCTGCGCCGCGCTGGCTTCACTCTCCGACGATAATCCCTGCGGCGCGAGGAAGGTCACACCATAGGCGCGGCCAAAATAGCCGAAAGCGTCATGGCTGGTGAGCACTTTGCGTTTCTCCAGCGCAATGGCGCTGAACTGGCTTTTTGCCCAGCGATCGATATCGTTGAGCTGGCTGATATAGCGCTGACCGGAAATCTCCAGCGCAGCCTTATCATCCGGGTCCGCTTTTACCAGGCCGTTAAGGATATTCTTCGCATACAGGGCGCCGTTGGCGGCGCTGTTCCACGCATGCGGATCGGTTACCGTTGCGCCATCTTCTTCAAGCGTGTGAGTTTTGACTCCGCGGGAAGCTACCACCAGCTCACCTTTGAAACCGGATGCCTTAATTAAGCGGTCCAGCCAGCCTTCCAGCCCCAGACCGTTGACCACCACGACATCCGCTTTACTCAGCAGCGCGCTATCTTTCGGCGAAGGCTCAAAGGTATGCGGATCGCCATCCGGCCCCACCAGCGTGTTGACATGCACGTGTTCGCCGCCAATCTGCTGCACCATATCGCCTAAAACGGAAAAACTACTCACGACATTCAGCGTTTTCGCCATCACCCCGTGCGATGCGAGCCCCAGCGCCAGCGCCAGCCATATCCCGGTACGTTGCTTCATTTTCCTTACCCCATTAATTTACGCCAGCCGACAACCAGCCGGCTGCGCGTGCCAAAAAATACCGATACAAAAAAGATGCCGCTGGCGGTCAGCACGATCGCGGGTCCGGCAGGCAAATTCGCCGCCCACGACAGGCTCAGCCCCATCCACGCGCAAAAACTGCCAATCGACGCCGCCAGCAGCAGAATGCCCGGCAGCGTTCGCGCCCAGCAGCGCGCCGCGACGGCAGGCAGCATCATGACGCCTACCGCCATCAGCGTGCCGAGAACCTGAAACCCGGCCACCAGGTTGAGCACCAGCAGGGCGAGAAACAGGCCGTGGAGCAGCGCCGGCAATCTTCGCGAGTTCACCTGAAGCCAGACGCTATCGAAGGCTTCACTGACCAGGCCGCGATAAAACAACGCGATGCAAATCAGGGTCAGGCTGGCAACGGCGGAGACAAACAGCGCCGAATCGCGGTCTACCGCCAGAATCGAGCCAAACAGCAGATGCAGCAGGTCGACGTTAGAACCGCGCAGCGAGACCAGCGTAACGCCCAGCGCCAGGGAGCCGAGATAAAACCCGGCGAAGCTGGCATCCTCTTTTAAAGGCGTGCGTCGGCTGACCCATCCCGCCACCAGCGCCACCGCAATGCCGGCAATAAAACCACCGACGGTCATCGCCAGCAGCGACATCCCGTTAAGCAGGTAGCCCGCCGCCACGCCGGGCAAAATCGCATGCGAGAGCGCATCGCCCATCAGGCTCATGCGACGTAAAAGTAAGAAAACGCCGAGCATCGTAGTGCTCAGGGAGAGCGCCAGGCACACAACCAGCGCGCGGCGCATAAAGCCAAACTCGATAAAGGGTTGAATAAAGGTGTGCCAGATCATGCCAGCCTCGCGGAGTGAAAGGCGGGCAGTACATCAGGCGTACAGCCCCAGCGGGCGTGCTGCGACGTTAGCAGCAGCGTTTCCGGGAAATAGTCGGCGACCCGTTGGTTATCGTGCAGCACCGCCAGAATCGTCTGTCCCTGCTGGTGCATTTCGAGGATCAGCGCCATCAGCTCACGACAGGTCGCTTCGTCGATGCCGGTAAACGGTTCGTCAAGCATTACCAGCGGCGCGCGTTGCACCATGACCCTTGCGAAGAGCATGCGCTGAAACTGGCCGCCGGAGAGCGCCTCAATCGGCGTTTTCGCCATCGTTAACAGTCCCACCCGCTCTAAGGATGCGACGATACGCTGACGCCCCTCTCCCCTGAGCCCGCGCAATAGCGATACCCGGGGCCAGGCCCCCTGGCTGACCACATCCTGCACCGTCAACGGAAACTGCGACTCCAGGGCATGACGCTGCGCCAGCCAGCCGATAACGGGTCGTTCACCGCGCCAGTTCAGACGGCCGCTAACCGGTGGAATAAAGCCGGCCAGCGTCTTGAGCAGCGTCGACTTCCCACAGCCATTAAGGCCGACAATCGCCGTCATACTCCCCGTTGCAATCGTACCGCTAAGGGACGGCGTGATCGCCAGCCCTTCATAGCCAGCCACCAGGTGATCGAGCTTAATCATGGCAGGGATACCGCCCACCAGGTTGCCAGCCACAGCGCGGCCAGCACTACGCAGGCCATCGTCAGCCGGGCGATGCCTGAAGTCATCAATAAGGAAGTCAATGTTTACGCCTCAATAAAACGTTATAACATAACAATATTAAAAGAAGCGTAGATTGTAAATTGGCGTCAACAAAAGGAAATGCTGCAAAATGTTACAGACTCCTCTCCGGACGGAGAGGAGCGCAGAAGGCGGGATTACTGCATCCGGGCCTGAGAAACCGCCAGGCCCAGCTGCCAGACGGCCATCGCGTAATGGGTGCTGTGGTTATAGCGGGTGATAGTGTAGAAGTTCGGCAGGCCGTACCAGTACTGATAGCCGGTACCGACATCCAGACGCAGCAGGCTCGCCTGCTGATGGTTACCCAGCGGCTGGGTCGGGGTTAATCCTGCCGCCGCCAGCTGCGAGACGCTGTATTTAGTTTTAAACCCATTGTTCAGGCCAGGCGCCTGGCCCAGCGCCTGTACCGCGACCAGATCGCCGCTCACCCAACCGTGCTGCTTGAAGTAATTCGCCACGCTGCCGATGGCATCGACCGGATCCCACAGATTGATATGCCCGTCGCCGTTAAAGTCCACGGCATACTGCTTATAAGAAGAGGGCATAAACTGACCATAGCCCATTGCCCCGGCGAAGGAGCCTTTCAGATCGAGCGGGTCATCCTGTTCGCTGCGCGCCATCAGCAGGAACGTTTCCAGCTCGCCGGAGAAGTATTCGGCGCGGCGCGGATAGTTAAACGACAGCGTCGCCAGCGCATCGAGGATACGGGTTTTACCCATCACCCTGCCCCAGCGGGTCTCAACGCCAATAATCCCGACGATAATTTCCGGCGGCACGCCGTAAACCTGGTACGCGCGGTTGAGCGCATCCTGATACTGGTTCCAGAACGCCACGCCGTTCTGCACGTTATCCGGGGTAATAAACTGTTTTTTATAGCGCAGCCAGGCGCCGTTTGGCCCTGACGGCGGCAGCCCGGTCGGCGCCTGGCGGTCCATCAGACGCAGAACATAGTCCAGACGTTTAGCCTGCGAGAGGATCTCATGCAGCTGCTGTCGGTCAAAGCCGTGCTTGCTCACCATCTTGTCGATGAACTGCTCCGCCGCCGGGTTATTCGCGAAATCACCGCTCATCTGCATCACGTTATGCTGCGGCTCAAGTAAAAAACCGCCCGTGCCGCCCGCCATTTCCTTTTCCGCGGGGGTTTGAGGTTTGCTGCTGCAGGCAGCGAGTAGAACGCAAAGAGGGAGTAAAGCCAGATAACGACGCTTCAACATGGGACATCCATTCAACAAATCGGCAAGGGATAATTATGGTAAAGCATGCGCCCGCTCACAAGGAAGCGGCGACGATGTAAATTCTTTTTTCTTGCCGTTTTTGCTTATGCCTCGCCGGATCTTTCTTTCACTTCAGCTATAAACTTTCAAAATAAAATATTTATCTTTCATTTTGCGATCAGTTTAACACTTTTAAACCTTTTAAAATGATTAAAATTAGCCGCCAGTTAGCAAGAAAAATAACACGCTGAAGGAGAGAACAATGATTGAAGTCGTTACCCACGGCGCCGAGTGGTTTATCGGCCTGTTTCAGAAGGGAGGCGAGGTATTCACCGGAATGGTCACCGGGATCCTGCCTTTGCTGATCAGCCTGCTGGTGATCATGAATGCGCTGATCAACTTTATCGGTCAGCAGCGGATCGAAAAGCTGGCGCAGCGCTGCGCCGGTAATCCGATCTCGCGCTACCTGCTGCTGCCCTGCATCGGCACCTTCGTTTTCTGTAACCCGATGACCCTGAGCCTTGGGCGCTTTATGCCCGAGAAATACAAACCGAGCTACTACGCGGCGGCCTCCTACAGCTGCCACTCAATGAACGGCCTGTTTCCGCATATCAACCCCGGCGAACTATTCGTCTATCTGGGGATCGCCAACGGGCTGACCACCCTCGGCCTGCCGTTAGGGCCGCTGGCGGTGAGCTATTTGCTGGTGGGTCTGGTGACGAACTTCTTCCGCGGCTGGGTAACCGATCTGACCACGTCGATTTTTGAGAAAAAAATGGCCATCCAGCTTGAGCAGAAAGTCCACCTGTCAGGAGCGACATCATGACCCGTATTCGCATTGAAAAAGGCACCGGCGGCTGGGGCGGACCGCTCGAACTGGACGCCGTTGCCGGTAAAAAAATTGTCTATATCACCGCGGGCACCCGTCCGGCGATCGTCGATAAAATTGCCCACCTCACCGGCTGGCAGGCGGTCGATGGTTTCAAAGAGGGTGAGCCGCCGGAAGCGGAAATCGGCGTGGCGATTATCGACTGCGGCGGCACCCTGCGCTGCGGTATCTACCCGAAGCGCCGCATCCCGACCATTAATATTCACGCGACCGGCAAATCGGGTCCGCTGGCGCAGTATATCGTCGAAGATATTTACGTTTCCGGCGTCAAAGAAGAGAACATTTTCGCCCTGGAAGATGGCCCCTCCCCGGCCCCGCAGGCCGCGCCAGCCCAGCCGGCGGTCCGCGACTATGACACCAGCAAGAAAATCACCGAGCAGAGCGACGGCCTGCTGGCCAAAGTCGGTATGGGTATGGGTTCCGTCGTGGCGGTGCTGTTCCAGGCCGGGCGCGACACCATCGATACGGTGTTGAAAACCATTCTGCCGTTTATGGCCTTCGTCGCGGCGCTGATCGGCATCATCATGGCCTCCGGCATCGGCGATTGGGTAGCCCATGGCCTGGCGCCGCTCGCCAGCCATCCGCTGGGCCTCGTCACCCTGGCGCTGATCTGCTCTTTCCCGCTGCTGTCGCCGTTTCTCGGCCCCGGCGCGGTCATCGCCCAGGTTATCGGCGTGCTGATTGGCGTGCAGATTGGTCTCGGCAATATTCCGCCGCATCTCGCCCTGCCCGCGCTGTTCGCCATCAACGCCCAGGCCGCCTGCGACTTTATCCCGGTTGGCCTGTCGCTGGCGGAAGCTCGCCAGGATACGGTGCGCGTTGGCGTACCGTCGGTTCTGGTGAGCCGCTTCCTGACCGGCGCGCCAACGGTGCTGATCGCCTGGTTCGTTTCCGGATTTATTTATCAATAAGAGGTGCCTGAAGATGACCGTGATTTACCAGACCACCATTACCCATATCGGCGCCAGCGCGACGATGGCGCTGGAGGAGCAGATGCTGATCACCTTCCGCGAAGGCGCCCCGGCCGATATCGAAGAGTACTGCTTTATTCACAATCACGGCGAGCTGTCCGGCGCGCTGGCGCCGGGCGCGGAGCTACAGCTTGGCGAGCAGCGCTACCCGGTCACCGCCGTCGGCGACGTTGCCGAACAGAACCTGCGCGAGCTGGGCCATATCACGCTGCGCTTTGATGGTCACCGCGAAGCGGAATTCCCCGGGACCGTACACGTGGCGGGCCCGGTGCCGGAAGGCATCGCCACCGGCTGCGTACTGAAATTTGTTGCTTAAGTTGTAAGGAGAAAATTATGAATCAGGTTGCTGTTGTCATCGGTGGGGGACAAACCTTAGGAGAGTTTTTGTGCCGCGGGCTTGCCGCAGAAGGCTATCGCGTGGCGGTAGTCGATATTCAGAGCGATAAAGCGACCCGCGTCGCCCAGGCCATCAACGCGGAGTATGGCGAAGGCACGGCGTGGGGCTTCGGCGCGGACGCCACCAGCGAAGCCAGCGTGGTCGCCCTTGCTCGCGGAGTGGATGAAATATTTTCCCGCGTCGATCTGCTGGTCTATAGCGCCGGGATCGCTAAAGCGGCCTTTATTAGCGATTTCGCGCTGGGGGATTTCGACCGTTCTCTGCAGGTGAATCTGGTGGGCTACTTCCTCTGCGCCCGCGAGTTTTCCCGCCTGATGATCCGCGACGGCATTAAAGGTCGCATCATCCAGATCAACTCTAAATCCGGCAAAGTGGGCAGCAAGCATAACTCCGGCTATAGCGCGGCGAAGTTCGGCGGCGTGGGTCTGACGCAGTCGCTGGCGCTGGACCTCGCGGAGTACGGTATTACCGTGCACTCCCTGATGCTCGGCAACCTGCTGAAGTCGCCGATGTTCCAGTCTCTGCTGCCGCAGTACGCCACCAAGCTGGGGATCCCCGAAGAGCAGGTCGAGCAGTATTACATCGATAAAGTCCCGCTAAAGCGCGGCTGCGATTACCAGGACGTACTTAACGTGCTGATGTTTTACGCCAGCCCGCAGGCTTCATACTGTACCGGGCAGTCCATCAACGTCACCGGCGGGCAGGTGATGTTTTAAAACGTTGCGCACTGTTTCCCCGGAGGCGATGCTGCGCATCTGTCCGGGCTACCGATTATGCGGCTGTCTGGTAGCCCGGACAGGCGCAACGCGCCGCCTCCGGGGAAATATCGCACACGCCTTAAGGAGACTTTATGGTTACCGCACTTATCACCGTCGCCGCCATCGCCTGGATAACCCAACTCGCCTTTGGCGGCTGGCAAATCAGGCAGTTCAATCGCGCATTCGATCGGCTGTGCCAGCAGGGACGCGTCGGCGTCGGCCGTTCCTCGGGGCGGTTCAAGCCGCGCGCCGTCGTCGCCATCGCCGTCGACGAAAACGACCGCATTTGCGATACGCTGCTAATGAAAGGCCTCACCGTCTTCGCCAGGCCGCAAAAAATCCCCGTCCTGACCGGTAAACATCTTAAGGAATTGCAGCCTGATGTGATCTTTCCCAATGATCCGCTTTGTCAGAATGCACTATTATTAGCGCTTAATCCGAAACATGGATAATTTCGTTGTGAACGTTTATATCTTGCGAAATTATCATTTCGAAACTTTAAACGCAGGATACAACGCTTATGAAACCACGTCAGCGCCAGGCAGCCATTCTCGAGCACCTGCAATCGCAGGGCAAATGCTCGGTCGAAGAGCTGGCGCAACACTTCGACACCACCGGCACCACCATCCGTAAGGATCTGGTGATCCTTGAGAATGCCGGTACCGTTATCCGTACTTACGGCGGCGTGGTGTTAAATAAAGACGAGGCCGATCCGCCCATCGACCACAAAACGCTGATTAACACCCATAAAAAAGAGCGGATTGCCGAAGCCGCCGTCAGCTTCATTCACGATGGCGACTCGATCATTCTTGACGCCGGCAGTACGGTGCTGCAAATGGTACCGATGCTCAGCCGCTTCAATAACATTACCGTGATGACCAACAGCCTGCATATCGTCAACGCCCTCTCTGAACTGGATAACGAACAAACCATCCTGATGCCGGGCGGCACGTTTCGCAAAAAATCGGCCTCCTTTCACGGCCAGTTGGCGGAAAACGCCTTCGAACACTTCAGCTTCGATCGACTGTTTATGGGCACCGACGGCATTGATTTAATCGCCGGCGTCACCACCTTTAATGAGGTTTATACGGTCAGCAAAGCGATGTGCAATGCCGCCCGCGAAGTTATCCTGATGGCCGACTCGTCGAAGTTTGGCCGCAAAAGTCCCAATATCGTCTGCGGCCTGGAGAGCGTGGACAAACTGATTACCGATGCCGATATCAGCCCGGAATTTAAGCGGGCGCTGGAAGACAAAGGCATCGAAGTCATTATTACTGGAGAACATCATGAGTAACTTTCTGTTAGAAGCCGGACGCCAGACCCTGATGCTGGAGCTTCAGGAGGCGAGCCGCCTGCCTGAACGCCTGGGCGACGACTTCATCCGCGCGGCGGAAACCATCATCCACTGCGAGGGCAAACTGGTCGTCTCCGGTATCGGTAAATCGGGTCATATTGGTAAAAAGCTGGCCGCCACCTTCGCCAGCACCGGCACCCCGGCATTTTTTGTTCACCCGGCGGAAGCGCTGCACGGCGACCTCGGAATGCTCGACAGCCGCGACGTGATGCTGTTTATCTCTTACTCCGGCAGCGCCAAAGAGCTGGATCTTATCGTTCCGCGCCTGGAAGAAAAATCCATTCCGCTGCTGGCGATGACCGGTAAATCCACTTCACCGCTGGCGCTGGCGGCCAAAGCGGTGCTCGATATCGCCGTAGAGCGCGAAGCCTGCCCGATGCACCTCGCGCCCACCTCCAGCACCGTCAATACCCTGATGCTCGGCGACGCGCTGGCCATGGCGGTCATGCAGGCCCGCGGCTTTAACGAAGAAGATTTCGCCCGTTCGCACCCGGCGGGCGCGCTGGGCGCGCGGCTGCTGAACAAAGTCCATCATCTGATGCGCCGCGATGGCGACGTGCCGCGCGTCGCTAACGACACCAGCGTCATGGACGCGATGCTCGAACTCAGCCGCACCGGCCTGGGGCTGGTGGCGGTTTGCGATGAACGCAATCACGTGCAGGGCGTCTTTACCGATGGCGACCTGCGCCGCTGGCTGGTGGGCGGCGGCAGCTTACAGGATATCGTCAGCCAGGCAATGACCCGCAACGGCGTCACTCTGCAAGCGGAAAGCCGCGCGATAGAAGCCAAGGAGCGCCTGATGAAGCACAAAATCAGCGCCGCTCCGGTAGTGGATGAAAACGGCCAGTTGGTCGGCGCGATTAACCTGCAGAACTTTTATCAGGCCGGGATCCTTTAAGCCCCAGACGTTTCGCCAGCCGGTGCAGGTTGGCGACGTCGAGCTCCAGCGCGCGGGCGGCTGCGGCCCAGTTTCGACGGTTATCCGCCAGCGCTCTGGCGATCGCTTCGCGCTGAAACGCCTCTGTCGCCTCGCGCAGGCTTACCGCTCCCACCGACGGCTGCGGGGTAACGGTCGGCAAGGCCGGCGTTTCCTCGGCAAACTGGAAATGCTGCGGCTCCAGCACCACTTCATTACCCGCCTGCGTCGCCCGCGCCAGCACCACCGCCCGATGAATAGCGTGCTCCAGCTCGCGCACGTTGCCCGGCCATGACCACGCAAGCAGCCTGCCGCGCGTCGCCTCGCTTAAAATCACCTGCGCCAGCCCCATGCGCACACGGCACTGTTCGCAAAAATAACCGGCCAGCAGCACCACGTCATTGTCCCGCTCGCGCAGCGCCGGAACCGACAGCGGAAACACGCTCAGCCGATGATACAAATCGGCGCGAAAACGCCCCTCCACGACCTCCTGACGCAGATCGCGATTAGTGGCCGCCAGCACCCGCACATCGACCCGCAGGCTGCGGTCGTCGCCGACGCGCTGAATATCGCCATACTGCAGTACCCGTAGCAGCTTGGCCTGGAGCGCCAGCGAAAGCTCGCCAATTTCATCGAGAAATAGCGTTCCGTTATCTGCCATTTCAAACTTACCGCTGCGGTTGCTGATCGCCCCGGTAAATGCCCCTTTGACGTGGCCAAACAGTTCGCTCTCCGCCACGCTCTCCGGCAGGGCCGCGCAGTTGAGATAGACCAGCGGATTGGCCGCCCTCGGCGACCCCTGATGCACCGCTTTCGCCACCAGCTCTTTGCCGGTGCCGGTCTCGCCGCTAATCAGCACGTTTAAGTCAGAGGCCGCGACGATGTCGATCTCCTTCTTCAACTGCAGCATCGGCGCCGACAGGCCAATGATCTCCTGACGTTCGGATACCGGATACGCGATAGCCTGTTCCGGCAGCACGTTTTGATTCTCCAGCCTGGCGATCAGCAGCGCGTTATTGAGCGCTCCGGCGACCAGAGCGGCTATCAGGCGCAGCTCCTCGTCGCTAAAGCTGTCAAAACGGTCCGCATCCATCCCGTCGAGGGTGAGCGCGCCGATCAGGGTTTGTCCGGCAAACAGCGGCAGGCCGACGCAGGCGTGCACCTTCAGGCTCTCCTGACCGGGGATCAGCCCATCGTAAGGGTCCGGCAAATCGCTGTCCGCCGGGAACCGCACCACGTCCCCCGCCCGGGCAATCGCCTCCAGCCGCGGGTGGCCTTCAAGGGCAAAGCGCCGGCCAAGCACGTCCTGGGCCAGGCCATCAATCGCCAGCGGCACAAACTGGTGCGCCTCATAGCGCAGCAGCGCCGAGGCATCGCAGCCGAGTATCTGCCGCAGGGTGGTAATCAAACGCGAGAAACGGTCGGCATGGCCGAGATCGCTTTGTAAATCAATGGCGATTTTCGCCAGGGCCTCGACGGAGAAACTCATGTTCGCCTCATAGTCATTTTGACATTTAACATAGTCATATCGACTATTTTAACCATTGTCATTTTGACATCAATGAATTTTAATAAAAATATAAAAACCATTAAATTCAATAAATTAAAAAGTTGGCACGCAACTTGATATAAGCAAAACATCCTATTTGAACAATGCTGAATTAATTGAGGTTGCTATGTCTATTCTGGTTAAAAATAACATTCATTGGGTTGGCCAACGCGACTGGGAAGTGCGTGATTTCCACGGGACGGAATACAAAACGCTGCGCGGCAGCAGCTACAACAGCTATCTTATCCGGGAAGAAAAAAATGTGCTGATCGATACCGTCGATCATAAATTCAGCCGTGAATTCGTGCAAAATCTGCGCGGCGAAATCGATCTCGCCGATATCGATTACATCATTATCAACCACGCGGAAGAGGACCATGCCGGCGCGCTCACCGAACTGATGACGCAAATTCCGGACACGCCGATTTACTGCACCGCCAACGCCATCGACTCCATCACCGGACACCATCATCACCCGGAGTGGAATTTCAACGTGGTGAAAACCGGCGACAGCCTGGATATCGGCAACGGCAAGCAGCTGATTTTCGTTGAAACCCCGATGCTGCACTGGCCGGATAGCATGATGACCTACATGACCGGCGACGCGGTGCTGTTCAGCAACGACGCCTTCGGCCAGCACTACTGCGATGAACATCTGTTTAATGATGAAGTTGACCAGGTTGAGCTTTATGAGCAGTGCCAGCGCTACTACGCCAACATTCTGACCCCGTTCAGCCGTCTGGTGACGCCGAAAATTACCGAAATCCTCGGCTTTAACCTGCCGGTAGATATGATTGCCACCTCCCACGGCGTGGTCTGGCACGATAATCCGACGCAAATCGTCGAAAAATATCTCGAGTGGGCGGCGGATTATCAGGAAGACCGCATCACGATTTTCTACGACACCATGTCCAACAATACCCGCATGATGGCCGATGCGATCGCTCAGGGCATTACCGACGTGGATCCGCGCGTGGCGGTGAAAATCTTCAACGTCGCCCGCAGCGATAAAAACGACATTCTGACCAACGTGTTCCGCTCGAAAGGCGTGCTGGTCGGCACCTCAACCATGAATAACGTGATGATGCCGAAAATCGCCGGGCTGGTGGAGGAGATGACCGGCCTGCGTTTTCGCAATAAGCACGCCAGCGCCTTCGGTTCCCACGGCTGGAGCGGCGGCGCGGTTGATCGCCTGTCCACGCGTTTACAGGATGCGGGCTTTGAAATGTCCCTGAGCCTGAAGGCCAAATGGCGTCCGGATCTCGACGCGCTGGAGCTGTGCCGTGAACACGGTCGCGAAATCGCCCGCCAGTGGGCCCTCTCCCCGCTGCCGGCGAGCCAGGCCAAACACGCCGCGACTGAGGTAACGCCCTGCGCAGCGCCAGCGGCAGCCGATCTCGGCCCGAAAATGCAGTGCAGCGTTTGCCAGTGGATTTACGACCCCGAACAGGGCGAACCGAACCAGGACGTCCAGCCGGGTACGCCGTGGAGCGAAGTCCCGGATAACTTCCTCTGTCCTGAATGTTCTCTGGGTAAAGATGTATTTGACGTACTGGCATCGGAGGCAAAATGAGTGATGGCATCGTCATCATCGGCTCGGGCTTCGCAGCCCGTCAGCTGGTGAAAAATATTCGCAAGCAGGACCCGAACATCCCGCTGACCCTGATCGCCGCCGACAGCATGGATGAGTACAACAAACCGGATCTCAGCCATGTGGTCAGCCGCGGGCAGAACGCCGACGACCTGACCCTGCAAACGGCGGGTGAGTTTGCCGAGCAGTACAATCTGCGCCTGTTTCCGCATACCTGGGTCAGCGATATCGACGCTGATAATCAGCGGGTGAAGAGCCAGGACCGCGAATGGCGCTATGACAAACTGGTACTGGCCACCGGCGCGACGCCGTTTATCCCTCCGGTGCCGGGCCGCGAGCTGATGCTGACACTGAATAGCCAGCGAGAATACGGCGCGGCGCAAAGCCAGCTGCGCGATGCAAAAAGGGTGCTGATCGTTGGCGGCGGTCTGATTGGCTGCGAGCTGGCGATGGATTTCTGCCGCGCCGGCAAAGCGGTGACGGTCGTGGATAACTCCGCCAGCGTGCTGTCGGCGCTGATGCCGCCGGAAGCCAGCAGTCGACTGCAGCATCGTCTGACCGACATGGGCGTGCATCTGATGCTGAAGACTCAGCTGGAAAGCCTGGAGCAGAGCGCCGACGGGATTCGCGTCACCCTCGACCGCCAGCGTACGGTGATGGTGGATGCGGTAGTGGCGGCCGCCGGTTTGCGCCCGGAAACGGCGCTGGCGCGGCATGCGGGGTTGAAAACTCACCGTGGCGTGGTGGTGAACAGCCAGCTGCAAACCAGCCATCCGGCGATTTACGCCCTCGGCGATTGCGCGGAAATCAACGGCATGGTCCTGCCTTTTCTGCAGCCGATTCTGCTAAGCGCCATGTGTCTGGGTAAAAACCTGTTGGCCCAGCAGGGCGAGCTCAAGCTGCCGCCGATGCTGGTGAAGGTCAAAACGCCGGATTTACCGCTGCATCTGGCGGGCGATACCCGGCGTGAGGATCTGACGTGGAATATCGTTGCCGCCAAAGATGGCCTGGTCGCGAAAGGCGTTGACGCCGAAAACCGGCTGCGCGCGTTTGTGGTTAGCGAAGATCGCATGAAAGATGCTTTTGCCCTGCTCAGGCAGCTGGTGAGTTAACCTCGATGAAATGAGGTTATTCCCGGGTCGCGGCGTAAACGCCTTACCCGGGCTACCGGATCTCAGACGGCAGTAGCCCGGGCAGGCGCCTTGCGCCGTCCCCGGGAGCAGCGCGCAGAGTGGCATAATTTCCCGGAGGCGATGCTTGCGCATCTGTCCGGGCTACCGCCAGCAGACGGCTGTTAACCTGTAGCCCAGCTAAGCGCAGCGCAAGCCGGGGAAAGCCCAACCTACCGCGCCAGATTATCGTACCCGCGCCAGCGGTAGTTGAGCACCGACAGCACCCAGCAGGCCACGAACAGCCCGACCACTGCAAAACCGGCGTCGCCGAGATGGTCGTTCAATGCGCCGACCCAGCGCCAGACGCCGCCGCTCAGAGAGAACTTATCCATCAACAGCCCCAGCGCCTCCAGGCCGCCGATAAATAGCGCCACCACCACCGAGGTACCGGTAATAGTCATATTGTAATAGAGCTTGCGCTGCGGCTTGCTGAACGCCCAGCCGTAGGCGCCGACCATCAGCACGTTATCAAGCGTATCCACCAGCGCCATTCCGCTGGCGAACAGCGCCGGAAAAACCATAATCGACCAAATCGATACCCCGCTCGACGCGCTGGCGGCGGAGATCCCCAGCACGCCGACCTCCGTCGCCGTATCAAAGCCGAGGCCAAACAGAAAACCCACCAGATACATCTGCCAGCTGCGGCTAATCAGGCGGAATGTTTTCGCGAATAGCCAGCTCATCATACCGCCGCCGGTCATAATCTCATCGCTCACCTTTTCGCCCTGCTTCCACGCCTGAAAGCTGCGCCAGACGCTGCGCAAAATGACCAGGTTGATAAGAGCCATCACCAGCAGGAACAGCGCCGATACGGCGGTGCCGATAACGCTGCCGGTCTCGTGAAACCAGCTCATCTGCTGGCCAAACGCGGTGGCGGTCGCGGCAATCGCCGCCGAAGCCAGCACCACAATCGACGAGTGTCCCAGAGAAAACCACGCGCCAACGGCAAAAGGCCGCTTCCCCTGCTGCATCATTTTGCGGGTCACGTTGTCGATCGCCGCGATATGGTCGGCGTCCACCGCGTGGCGCAGACCATATCCCCAGGCCAGCAGGCTGGCAGCCATCAGCGCGCCGCTGCCGCCGAACGCCGCAAACGCCCAGCCCCAGGCCAGCAAATTGGCGGCAATTAATGCCAGCACCAGCGCCGCTGCGCGCGGCTGCTGACGCAAAATCGTCACTATCATATGGGTATCCTTTAAGCCTGCAGGCGGGCCGCAGCGACGATCGCCTGGCCGAGGGCAATGGCGCCATCGCCGGCGGGCAGCTGCTGCGGAAAGAGCAGAGTAAAATCGGCCAGATAAAAGGTCAATCGCGCCGTCAGCAGCCGGTTGTGCAGCACTCCGCCGCCGAAGGCCAGCGTGCGAATATTGCGCGCGCTCGCGCAATCGCGCATCATCGCCGCCAGCCCGCGGGCCAGCGCATCATGAAAGGCCCAGGCTTTTTGCGCCGGGCCCGCCTGCCAGCTCAGCCACTGCCGCCAGAACGTCGCCAGGTCCAGTTTACCTTCGCGCCACGTCAGGGTCACCGGATGATCCACGCCTTCGCAGGTCGCCGCCAGCGCTTCCAGACGGCATGCCGCCTCCCCCTCATAGCTCAGGGCTAGCGGCGCACAGCCCAGCGCGCAGGCGACGGCGTCAAACAGACGGCCGCACGACGATGCCTGCGGCGCATTAATACCACGCTCGATTGCTCGCGCCAGCAGCGGCCAGTTTTGCTGGCGCAGCGCGGCTGTGTCGGCATAATTCTGCCATTCAGGGACAAACGCCAGGCAGTGGGCGAGCAGATTGCGCCACGGCTGACGCGCCGCGAGGTCGCCGCCGGGCAGCGCCACCGACGGCAGACCGCCGAGATGCTCACACTCGCGATAGTTGACCCGCAGGCACTCGCCGCCCCACAGTTCGCCATTCTCCCCCATCCCGATGCCGTCGAGCGTCAGGGCAATCACG
The DNA here is from genome assembly GCF_051835185.1 of Klebsiella sp. K5-306. Classification (NCBI taxonomy): domain Bacteria; kingdom Pseudomonadati; phylum Pseudomonadota; class Gammaproteobacteria; order Enterobacterales; family Enterobacteriaceae; genus Klebsiella; species Klebsiella sp. K5-306. Next base: position 265,949 of record NZ_JAIFJY010000004.1, on the reverse strand, counting down.
TCGCCGCCCTCCAGCGGCCAGCGATGCTCGGCCAGGCACGCGGCAGCGTGGGCATGATGATGCAATACCCGCTCCACCGGCAGCATAAGCGACGCCGCCCACCGCGAAGCGCGGTAGCCGGGATGGGCGTCGGCAACCACCCGCTGCGGCGTAAAAGCGTAGATCTCCTGCATCAGGCGCAGCGCCTGCCGCCACTGCGTCTCAACGCCCTCCTCGTCGAGATCGCCAAAATGCTGGCTGAGCACCGCTTCGTCGCCGCGCAGCAGGCAGAACGTATTTTTCATATCCGCGCCGAGGGCCAGCAGGGGCGGCGCATCGTGAAACCCCGGCGGCAGCGCCAGCGCGTCCGGCACGTAGCCGCGGGCGCGACGCAGCATCTCGCCGCTTTGCCGCACTACGGAATCATCCATCCTCTGCACAATCTCGCGGTTATGCAGCAGAAAACCGTCGGCAATCCCGGCTAAATCCGCCAGCGCCTCTGCGTTGGTTAACGCCGGCGGGCGACCGCTAAGGTTGCCGGAGGTCATCACTAATGGGCGCGCCAGCGCCTGCGCAAGTAAATGCTGCAGTGGATTAGACGGCAGCATCCCCCCTACTTCCGCAAGCCCTGGCGCAATCTGGTCGCACAGCCCGGCCACCTGCGTTTTATCCAGCAGCACGATCGGTGCGGCGGGGGACGTGAGCAGCGTCACCGCCGGTTCATCGAGCCCCGCCGTTGTCGCCAGCATCACCGCCAGCGGTTTCGCCGGCCGATGCTTACGCGTCCGTAGCCTCGCGACGGCCTCAGGATTTCCGGCATCGCACAACAGATGGAAACCACCCAGCCCTTTCACCGCCACTATATCGCCCGCCATCAGGCGAGCCGTCGCCGCTTCAAGAGCCGCCTCGCCAAATGAATGCGCCTGCGGCCCGCGCCACTCCAGCCGTGGCCCGCACTCGGCGCAGGCTACCGGCTGCGCGTGGAAACGGCGATCGGCGGGGTCGCCATACTCCGCCGCACAGGAGGTGCAGAGTGGAAACGGCGACATAGAGGTCAGTGGACGGTCGTAGGGCATGGCGCGAATAATGGTAAAGCGCGGCCCGCAGTGGGTGCAGTTGATAAACGGATAGCGGTAGCGGCGCTCCTGCGGGTTGTTCATTTCCGCCAGGCATGCCGGGCAGGTAGCGGCATCGGGCACAATCTGCGTGCGCATGCTTCCGGCCCCGCTTTGGCGAATGGTAAAGCCTGGCGGCGCGGCGTCCCAGACAAAAGGCGCCGCTGCCGCGCTGTCGATACGCGCCAGCGGCGGGCAGCGCCGGGTTAACGCGGCGAGAAATGGCGCATCACCGCCGACAAGGCGCACCAGCACGCCGTCGCCGTCGTTGCACACGTCGCCGCGCAGCCCCAGCTGCTGCGCCAGCTGCCAGACGAAGGGGCGGAATCCCACCCCCTGCACTTTACCGCGAATGCGGATCTGCACCCCGTTCATTGCGCGACCGGCCTACCAGGCCAGCGCGGTACGGCGGCGTTTTTCGATATTCATCTGTTCGAGCTTGTTGCGGTCGACGCAAATCAGCGCGTGGGTCGGACAGGCATCCATACAGGCCGGGCCTTCCTCACGGTGGTGGCAAAGGTCGCATTTGTTGGCTTCGGCTTTTTCCGCCATCACGTTCAGCCCCGCGCCGCTGTGGCGGATAACCGGGCGCACCACCACTTCCATGGCGCCGTACGGACAGGCCACCACGCAGGTTTTACAGCCAATACAGCGCTCCTGCATCACGTGGACGAAGCCCTGGTCGCGGCTGATCGCGCCGTTCGGACAGACGTTGGCGCACGGCGCGTCTTCGCACTGACGACAGGCGGTGGCCGTCGACACGTTAACGCCTTTGATCACGTGAATACGCGGTAAAAAGCTTTTTGGCGTCAGCGCGGCGCAGTCCTGATTTTCCTGATGAGAGACCACGCAGGCCACTTCACAGGTGCGGCAGCCGATGCATTTGCTTGCGTCGGCGATAATGAAACGGTTCATCCATTTCTCCAGCAGTAAAAAGGTTACGCGCCGGAGTATGCATAATACGTTCCAACTTTTATCTAATTGATATTAAACAAGATAAATACGGAAGATACTGTCATCGTCAGTTGTGACGATGACAGCTGACGACGTCAGGCATGCGGGCCGGGGACCACCGAGTCGCGTTCAATCAGCTCGCCGGGGAAGAGTTGCTGAAATTTAAAATCGCCGCCGTCGAGCATAAAGATCAGCCGGTTGATGCTCTCTTTGATCATCTCCGTCACCGGAACTTTGACGCTGGAGAGCGCCGGAACCATATACGGCGCCAGCACGATATCGTCAAACCCCACGACCGAGACCTGCTCCGGAACCTTGACGCCGATCTGATGCAGCTGTTTCATCGCGCCAACCGCCATGTCGTCGTTGCTCGCCACCAGCGCGCTGTAGCCGACGCGGCGCTGGCGCAGCGTTTCAACCCCCGCCGCGCCGGTTTCCGGCGTCCAGCGGCCTTCGACGATCAGATCGTTATTCAGGGCAATCCCGTGGCGGGCCAGCGCGTCTTTATAGCCCGAGAGACGCTCAACGCCGGTTGGCGAATCCAGCGAACCGGTAATAAACGCGATTTCCCGATGGCCCAGCGCGATAAGCTTTTCCACCGCCATCATCGCCGAAGCTTTTTGATCGGACCAGACGCAGTGGCTGGCGTTGCGGCGCAGGCGGCGGTTGAGCACCATGATGGGCCGCTCATGATTTTCGATAATCTCATCCATCTCATCAACGCTGAGAAAGCGCGGATAGATAATTATCGCATCGCAGCGCAGATCGAGCAGATACTCAATCGCCTCGCGCTCCTCCTCCGCGCTGTGCTTGCCGTCGGCGAGGATCAGCTGCCGCCCTTTGTCTTCGGTCATCCGCGCGACGTGGTAGAGCAGTTCGCTGAAATAGACGCCGTGATAAAGGGTGTTGGTCACCACCAGCCCGAGGGTCTGCGTCTTTTTCGTCGCCAGGTTGCGCGCCAGCAGATTCGGCCGGTAGCCGCTTTCGGCCACCGCCTGGAAGACGCGATCTTTGGTCTCCTGGCTGACATAGCCGTTCCCCGACAGCACCCGCGAAACGGTGGCCTTTGACACCCCCGCGCGCTTCGCTACCTCCAGCATCGTTGCCATGTGGTTATTCCTGTTGCCAATGTTGCCCGCAGTGTACTGCACACGCTGCGCTTTTTCAGCATTTGCGCGTCGCCCGCGCGGATGCGCACACAGCGATCAAAATCACAAAATCGAGATCTTATTTTTTTATTTCTTGTATGCATTCATGAAACTAATCATGATTTTGTGGAACCGGTTTCCTATGTATGCATGATGCCGCACCGCTTTCCGGCGCGGTGATAAGCCAGTACCCCATTGATAAACAGGATAAAATCCGATGTCTAAAAATTATGCAGCTCTGGCGCAGCAGATTATCGCGGCAATCGGTGGCGCAGATAACGTTGCCGCCGTCACCCACTGCATGACCCGCCTGCGTTTCGTGGTCAAAGACAACGAGCGGGTCGACAGCGCCACCCTCAAAGGGCTGAAAGGCGTGCTCGGCGTGGTGCGTAGCGATAACCAGTGCCAGGTGATCGTGGGCAATACCGTCTCCCAGGCGTATCGCGAAGTGGTCGCGCTGCTGCCGGGGGATCTGCGCCCGGCCGAACCGCAGGGGAAACCGCCTATTACCCTGAAACGCATCGGCGCCGGGATCCTCGACGCGCTGATCGGCACCATGTCGCCGCTGATCCCGGCGATTATCGGTGGATCGATGGTTAAGCTGCTGGCAATGATCCTCGAGATGACCGGCGCGCTGCCCAAAGGCGCGCCAACGCTGACTATTCTGACGGTGATCGGCGACGGCGCGTTCTTCTTCCTGCCGCTGATGGTCGCCGCTTCCGCAGCGGTGAAGTTCAAAACCAATATGTCGCTGGCGATTGCCATTGCCGGGGTGCTGGTGCACCCGAGCTTTATCGAACTGATGGCCAAAGCCGCCCAGGGCGAGCACGTGGAGTTTGCCTTTATTCCGGTGACGGCGGTGAAATACACCTATACCGTGATCCCGGCGCTGGTGATGACCTGGTGCCTCTCTTATATCGAACGCTGGGTCGACCGTATCACCCCGGCGGTGACAAAAAACTTCCTTAAACCGATGCTGATCGTACTGATCGCCGCTCCGCTGTCGATTCTGCTGATCGGCCCGCTCGGCATCTGGATCGGTAGCGCCATTTCCGCGCTGGTCTATACGATCCACAGCTATCTCGGCTGGCTGTCGGTGGCGATCATGGGCGCCCTGTGGCCGCTGCTGGTAATGACCGGGATGCACCGGGTCTTTACCCCAACGATCATTCAGACCATCGCCGAAACCGGCAAAGAGGGCATGGTGATGCCGTCGGAAATCGGCGCTAATCTGTCGCTGGGCGGCTCGTCGCTGGCGGTGGCGTGGAAAACCAAAAACCCGGAGCTGCGCCAGACGGCGCTGGCGGCCGCGGCTTCTGCGATTCTGGCGGGGATTTCCGAACCGGCGCTGTACGGCGTGGCGGTGCGGCTGAAGCGACCGCTGATCGCCAGCCTGATTAGCGGCTTTATCTGCGGCGCGGTGGCCGGCATTGCCGGGCTCGCCAGCCACTCGATGGCGGCGCCGGGCCTGTTCACCAGCGTCCAGTTTTTCGACCCGGCCAATCCGATGACCATCGTCTGGGTGTTTGGCGTCATGGCGCTGGCGGTGGTGCTGTCGTTTGTCCTGACGCTGATGCTCGGCTTTGAAGATATTCCGCAAGAAGAAGCCGCCGCCGACGCCAGACAGCGTCAGGCCGGCACCCAGGCTTCTCACGCCTGAACACCATTTTGTTAACGAGGTAACGCATGGCGACTTTTCCACAGGGATTTTTATGGGGCGGCGCGCTGGCCGCCAACCAGTCCGAAGGGGCATATCTGGAGGGCGGCAAAGGGCTGACTACCGTCGATATGATTCCTCACGGGGCTCACCGCCTCGCGGTCAAGCTGGGGCAGGAGAAACGCTTCGCGCTACGCGAAGATGAGTTCTACCCGAGCCACGAGGCGATCGATTTTTATCATCGTTATAAAGAAGATATCGCCCTGATGGCCGAGATGGGCTTTAGCGTCTTCCGCACCTCTATCGCCTGGAGCCGCCTCTTTCCTGAGGGCGATGAGCTGGAACCGAACCCGGAAGGGATCGCCTTTTATCGCTCGCTGTTCGAGGAGTGCAAAAAGCACCGCATCGAGCCGCTGGTGACGCTGTGCCATTTCGACGTGCCGATGCACCTGGTTACCGAATACGGCTCCTGGCGCAATCGAAAAATGGTGGAGTTCTTCACCCGCTACGCCCGTACCTGTTTTGAAGCTTTTGATGGTTTGGTGAAATACTGGCTTACCTTCAATGAAATCAACATTATGCTGCATAGCCCGTTCTCCGGCGCCGGTCTGGTGTTTGAAGAGGGGGAAAATCAGGAGCAGGTGAAATACCAGGCCGCCCATCATGAACTGGTCGCCAGCGCCTTAGCGACCAAAATCGCCCACGAGGTGAATCCGCAAAATCAGATCGGCTGTATGCTGGCGGGCGGCAATTTCTACCCTTACTCCTGTAAACCGGAAGACGTGTGGATGGCGCTGGAAAAAGATCGCGAGAACCTGTTCTTTATCGATGTCCAGGCGCGCGGCGCGTATCCGGTGTGGGCGGCGCGGGTATTCCGCGAGAAAGGCGTGACTATCGCCAAAGAGTCCGGCGATGATGAGATCCTGCGCCATACCATCGATTTCGTCTCCTTCAGCTACTACGCTTCGCGCTGCGCATCGGCGGAGATGAATGCCGGCAACACCAGCGCCGCCAATATCGTTAAGTCGCTGAAGAACCCGCACATCAAGGCCAGCGAATGGGGCTGGGGCATCGACCCGCTCGGCCTGCGCATCACCATGAATATGATGTATGACCGCTACCAGAAACCGCTATTTCTGGTGGAGAACGGTCTCGGCGCGCGCGATGAGGTGGAGGCTAACGGCGAGATTAACGACGACTATCGCATCAGCTATCTGCGCGAGCATATTAAAGCGATGGGTGACGCTATCGAGGACGGCATTCCGCTGATGGGCTACACCAGCTGGGGCTGTATCGACCTGGTATCCGCCTCCACCGGTGAGATGAGCAAGCGCTACGGCTTTGTCTACGTTGACCGCGACGATGCCGGCCGCGGCACGCTGGCGCGAAAGCGCAAAAAGTCGTTCTGGTGGTATAAGAAGGTGATTGCCAGCAACGGGGAAGATTTGGCGTAGTGCGCCCCGCAGGCTGAGGGATACTCAGCCTGACAAACACCTGCAACAAGGAAATTTTCCCGGCTCGCGCTGCGCTTAGCCGGGCTACAGGTTCATCAACGCCCGCGGACCGGTAGCCCGGAGAGATGCGCAGCATCGCCTCCGGGACTGGCAAACGCCAGGGTGACAAAAGTCGTCGTAGCCCGGACAGATGCGCAGCATCGCCTCCGGGAATGGCAAACGCCAGGGTGACAAAAGTCGTCGTAGCCCGGGTAAGGCGTTTACGCCGCGCCCCGGGAAAAAAGTAAACCTGCTCCCCCTGATCGAACTCCAGGCTTGCGCTGCGCTTAGCCGGGGAACGCCGGCTCCTCTGCGGCTTCAAGTGCCGCAAACCCCCCCTGCCCCTGCCACCCATCAAGCCGCGCGTACACCGCTTCGACCGCGTCCTTAATCGGCTGGGTCATCGGGTAATAAAAGCCGACGATATCCGGCTGAATACCCAAGAAAATCACCTCGCCGATATCCTCTTTTAGCTGATCGATCAGATAGTTGAGCGGCATATTGTGGGTAGTCATCATAAACATCTCGGCGATATCGTCCGGATCGACGATGCGGATCTCGCCGGGGTTCATGCCCATATCGGTGGCATCGACGATCAGCAGGCGCTCGGGGCGCAGCTCGCGAATGGCGACGATATCGTTTTCCGGCGCGCTGCCGCCGTCAATCACCACCCACTCGCCGACGGGATTAGCCGCGCACATCTCCGCCAGCAGCGGGCCTGCGCCGTCGTCGCCCATCATGCTATTGCCGACACAGAGTAAAACGTCAGTCACGGAGTCTCCTCACCATCAGATAGATGGCGCTTTCCTGGTGAATATCATGCAGCATACTGAGCATAGTTTTGCTCCACGCCTGCTGCTCGGGCGTCTGTCGCGCCAGCGCTTTATCAAAAGCGTTAGCCAGCATCGTCACATGATTGCTGTCGATAACAATCTCGCCGTACTTCGGCACGCCTTCCATTTTACGCCGCGCGGTGCTGCCCTCTTCGAGGGTCGCAATCCACGCCAGATACGCCTGCCACGGGCAGCTCAGCGCCGCCTCGAGGCAGTCGATGACGCCGAGGTGGTGGCCAATCGCCAGGCTGTAATAGACCACCTGCTGCGCCTGGTCAGGCGTCGCGTCGTTCTCATCAATAAATTTACGGCTCAGCTGACTGAACACCACCGTCTCGCTCATCGGATACGCGCTCCTTCTACGACCTGGTTCAGATGGGTGACGATCTCGGTCAGACGCGGATCTTTTTCCGCCTCCAGCCAGCGCATCACCTGGCTATCGCCCTGCCCCAGCAGGCGCATATAGTCATCGGCAATCTGCCGGCCGTAGCGATAGCCCGCCAGCCGGCGCGCTTCGCGATCGATGCGCACCCGCAGCGGCTGTACCATATCCGGGTGCAGGAGTTCGGTCGGCTGCTCGTCCTGCTCGCCCGGCACGCGGGCGTGGATTTTCTGTTCCAGCAGGCCCAGCGCCATCGCGAATCCGTACAGCGTCGCGGCCGGGGTGGGCGGGCAGCCGGGAATATAGACATCCACCGGCACGATTTTATCGGTTCCGCCCCACACGCAATAAAGGTCGTGGAAGATGCCGCCGCTGTTGCCGCAGGCGCCATAGGAGATGCAGATTTTCGGATCCGGCGCGGACTGCCACGCGCGCAGCGCGGGAGAACGCATCGCCCGGGTCACCGCCCCGGTAAACAGCAGAATATCGGCGTGACGCGGCGACGGCACCACTTTGATCCCAAAGCGCTCGGCGTCGAACAGCGGCGACAGGGTGGCGAAAATCTCGATCTCGCAGCCGTTGCAGCCGCCGCAGTCCACTCTATAAACGTAGGCGGAACGCTTAATTTTCTTCAGCAGCGATGCCTTCATGCTGGCGATGGACTCATCCACCGTCATCGGCACCGGAATGCCGTTGTCATCGCGCGGGCCTAATAAGTTGCTCATCAGCTGGCCTCTCTCATATGGCGAGTCAGTTCAATACGGTCGGACGGCACCAGGCACTTCTGGCGTTTGCACTCCGGGCAGGTCTCGAAGCTTTCGCGATGCAGCTCGGCGCGGCTATCGCCGTTGTGTTTGAGCAGCGCGATGGCATAGTCGATCTCTTTCTGTACGGCGAATGGGCGTTCACACACCCGGCAGTGGCAAATGGCAAAACGCGATTGCTGGAGAAAATCCTCTTTCTTCCATACCGCCAGCTCGTACTCCTGAGAGAGCTTAATCGCCGCCGTCGGGCAGACCTCTTCGCAGCGTCCGCAGAAAATGCAGCGCCCGAGGTTGAACTGCCACGCCAGCTGGTTGGTGGCGAGATCGGTTTCTACCGTCAGGGCGTTCGACGGACAGGCGTTAACGCAGGCGGCGCAGCCGATACACTGCTGCGGATTATGCTCCGGTTTGCCGCGGAAATTTTTATCCACCGGCATCGGCTCCAGCGGGTATGAGTGCGTCGCGGTGCCGGTTTTGATGACTTTTTTAATAAAGGTAAACATGGCGATTCCTTATTTCAGCGGCGAGTTCTTACGCTCGATGCTGTAGCGCTCCAGCTCTTTGTACGGCACCACTTTGCTCTTCTTCTTGCGCACGTCGACCACCGTCATGCGGTCGGTACAGGAGTAGCACGGGTCAAGGCTGCCGATGATCAGCGGCGCGTCGGAGACGGTATTGCCGCGCAGCATATAGCGCAGAGTCGGCCAGTTGGCGTAGGTCGCCGCCCGGCAGCGCCAGCGGTACAGCTTCTGGTTGTCGCCGGTCATGCTCCAGTGGATATCGTCCCCGCGCGGCGCTTCCGAGAAGCCCAGCGCGAAGCGGTGCGGAATATAGGTGAACCCTTCGACCATCAGCGGGCCGCCCGGCAGGTTATCGAGGCCGAAGTCGATCATGTTCAGCGCGGTGTAGACCTCGTTGATGCGCACCTTCAGGCGCGAGATGACGTCGCAGCCCTGTTCGCTGTGCACTTCCATCGGCAGCAGGCCGTAGCCGACAAACGGGTGATCGGCGCGGGTATCGCGGGCGTGCCCGCTGGCGCGCACCATCGGGCCAACGTTGCTGAAGTCGCGGGCGATTTGCGGGTCGAGACGACCAATGCCCACGGTACGCTGCTCCATATTCGGCGTGCTGAGCAGCATATCCACCAGCTCCTGCACGTCGCGACGCATCTGCTGCGCCAGCTGGCGGGTCTGGATCATGTCCTCTTTCAGCAGATCGCGACGAATGCCGCCAATCAGGTTCAGACCGTAGGTTTTACGCGCCCCGGTAAGAATTTCCGCCATCTTCATCGAGGTTTCGCGCACGCGGAAGAACTGCATAAACCCGGAGTCGAAGCCGGTAAAGTGGCAGGCGAGGCCGAGGTTCAGCAGGTGCGAGTGCAGGCGCTCCACCTCCAGCAGAATGGCGCGGATCATCTGCGCGCGCTCCGGCACTACGATGCCCATCGCGTTCTCTACCGAAGTGGTGTAGGCGGTGCTGTGGGCGAAACCACAGATACCGCACACGCGGTCCGACAGGAAGGTCACTTCGTTGTAGCCCATCCGGGTTTCCGCCAGCTTTTCCATCCCGCGATGGACGTAGAACAGGCGGTAGTCGGCGTCGATAATATTCTCGCCGTCAACGAACAGGCGGAAGTGGCCCGGTTCGTCGGAGGTGACGTGCAGCGGGCCAATCGGCACCACGTTGTTTTTCTTGCTGCCCAGCTCGTTGATAAACTCGTAGGTTTCGGCATCGGTGGTCGGCGCCGGGCGTTGACGGTAGTCCATGCTGTCTTTTCGCAGCGGATAGAGTTCATCCGGCCAGTCGTCCGGCAGCACCAGCCGGCGCTCGTCCGGCAGCCCCACCGGCACCAGGCCGTACATATCGCGCACTTCGCGCTCGCCCCACACAGCCGCCGGCACGCGCGGCGTCACCGACGGATATTCCGGTTTATTGGCGTCCACTTCCACGCGCACGGTGATCCAGCATTTCGTGCCCTGCTCCATCGACAGCACGTAGTAGACGGCGTAGTGGCCGTTGAGCTTGCGTTCGTCGTTGCCAAACAGCACAGACAGCCAGCCGCCCTGCTTGTAGTACAGGAACTCGACCACTTCCGGCAGATAGTTGACCTTTACCGTGACCGTCAACTGGTCTTTGGTCTGCCAGGCTTCATCCAGCACCACGCCCGGAAAGGCCTGATGCAGCGCGGCGAGATAGTGTTGACCGATTTTTTCTTCAGACATGCTCAAACTCTCTTAAATCACGCCACCAGCAAGGAGACGAAGGCTAAAAAGGCAAAACCAAACCCGGCCCAGGTGACGCGGGAGGTGGCGCAAAAGCGCAGACGCGCCATGCTGTTTTCGAACAGCGCAATCACCAGCACGCCAAGCACCAGCTTGACGACGGCAACTACCAGCGCCAGCAGCAGACCGCCGACGCTAAAGCTGGTCATCTGTCCCCACGGGATAAATACGCCGACGAACATTTGCAGGACCACCAGCTGCTTGAGGCTGATGCCCCACTTCAGCACGCCGAAGCCGCTACCGCTGTATTCCGAGAGCGGGCCTTCCTGAAGCTCCTGCTCCGCTTCCGCCAGGTCGAACGGCAGCTTGCCCATTTCGATAAAGGTGGCGAAGGCGCAAGCGCACAGCGCCAGAATCAGCGGAAGAGTGCGGGCGACAGGCCAGTGATAAATGGTGTCGGTGATACTGCTGATATGGGTGGACCCGGCGACCTGAGCCGCGACCCACAGGCCGAGCAGCAGGATAGGCTCCACCAGCACGCCGAGCATCGCTTCGCGGCTCGCCCCGATAGCGGTAAACGGGCTGCCGGTATCGAGGCCGGAGATAGCGAAGAAGAAACGGGCGATGGCGAACAGGTAGATCAGGGTAATCAGGTCGCCCAGCCCCGCCATCGGCGAATCAACGGTCACCACCGGCAGCGCGGTAGCGATGGTCAGCATCACGCCGACCATCACGTACGGCGTCAGGCGGAAGACCCAGCCGGAGGCATCCGGGCCAACGCTCTGGCGCCCCAGCAGTTTCAGGATATCCCGGTACTCCTGCAGTACACCCGGACCGCGGCGATTATGCAGACGCGCGCGGGCGACGCGGGTCACCCCGGACAACAGCGGCGCGACGGCGAACAGCACCAGCGCCTGCAACAATGCAATTAATACGCTCATTCTCAGGCTCCTCGGGAAATCACAATCACCACCAGTACCGCCAGCTCCACCAGCGCCACGCCGCGAAACAGCGCGGGCGCAGAAGCGTTCTGCCAGCCGGGCACCAGGCGCACCGGGTTCAGCCAGTGGCGCAGCTTGAGAATTGGCGCAAAAGCCTCTTTCACCGGCATGGCGAAACCGTGGGCGGTCACCACCATGGATTTTTCATGGTCATAGCCGCAGACCCAGGCCGCGCCGCGCGAGCGCGCCGGCAGGCGATCGCCCTTAAAGAAGATCATCAGCAGCAGCGGCAGCAGCGGGCAGGCAATCAGCAGAATGGCGATCAGCGGCTGAGACACCACGCTGGAGACCTCCGCCTGCACCGGAAACGCCCCGCTCACCAGCGGCAGCAGCCACGGCGCGGCAACCCCGCCAATCACGCAGCAGACAGCGGCCAGCACCACGCTAAAGGTCATCAGCCCCGGCGCGCAGGTGGCGTTTTCCGCCTCTTTGCTTCGCGGCGCGCCGAGGAAGGTGACGCCATAGACTTTCGCCATACACATCACCGCCAGCGCGCCGGTGATCGCCAGGCCCACCGCCAGCAGCGGCCCAAGCAGGCGGCCAACAAACGCGTCGCCGGTGCTCAACTTAAAGAAGGACTGATAGATAACCCACTCTCCGGCGAAGCCGTTCAGCGGCGGCAGCGCGGCCATCGCCATCAGACCCACCAGCATCGAAAGGGAAATCAGCGGCATTTTCTTGCCGATCCCGCCAAGCTTTTCGATATCGCGATGGCCGGTGCGGAACCACACCGCTCCCGCGCCGAGGAACAGGGTAGTTTTAAACAGGCTATGGTTGATCAGGTGATACATGCCGCCGATAAAGCCCAGCACCATCAGGGTTGGGTTATGGGTCGCCACGCCAGTGACGAATGCCCCGAGGCCGAGCAGGATAATGCCGATGTTTTCCAGGGTGTGGTACGCCAGCAGGCGCTGAATATTGTGCTCCATCAGGGCGTACAGCCCGCCGACGAAGGCGGTGATCATCCCCAGCACCAGCAGCATCACGCCCCACCACAGCGGCGGAACGCTGCCGGCCAGCGAGACCGTCAGGATGCCGTACAGACCGACCTTCATCACTACCGTAGAAAACAGCGCGGCAGCCGGAGCGCTGGCGCCAGCGTGGGCCTGCGGCGCCCAGCCGTGCAGCGGAATGACCCCGGCCAGCAGCGCAAAGCCGATCAGGCCCGGCAGCCACAATAGCGCGTTTTGCGGCGCCGCCACCGCCAGCTGGGTAATCTGCCCTAGCTCAAGGGTGCCGTAGGTCGACCACACCAGCCAGCAGCTCCACGCCATCAGCAGCGTACCGAGGCGTCCCAGCGCAAACCACAGCTTGCCGGACTGCGCGCAGCCGGTAAGAAACGCGGCGCAAAGGGCCATAATCTCCGCCATCACCACCAGCGCGCCGAAGTTCGTCACCATCACGGCGCAGACGGCGGCGGCCAGCAGGAGATTCACCAGCAGACCGTTGGCTTTAACCTGCGGATGACGATGCCAGGCGATATTGAACAGCGAAATCGGCAGCGCCGACAGGCCGATTGCCAGCAGCCACAGCGCATTGACGCCGCCAACGCGCAGGGGCAGGTGCACCATTTGCAGCATGCCGGCGCTGACGCGATCCGGCATCAGCAGCGCCGTTCCGCCCGCCAGCACCAGCATCGCGCTGGCGATCGCGCCGCCAATCCCGGCGATCGCCCCGCTCAGCGGTTTGCGCAGAGCGAACAAAAACGCCAGCACCGCGCTGGCGGCGTACCAGGCCACCGCCTGATTCACTAAGGAAATCACACTCATTTCACGTCCCCTTGTTGCGCCTGGAACAGCGACAGATCGCCGAGGTCGGTATTAAAAGTCAGCTGCCGCTTACGCTTGCTGGCCTGGGCGATATCGCGGATATCCACCAGCAGCAGCGCTTTGGTCGGGCAGGTGCGCACGCACGCCGGGCCTTCCTCATCGAAGTGGCACAGGTCGCATTTGACGGCGATAGCGCGTACGCCCGGCACCCAGTCGAGCAGCGAGCTGACGCGCGCCGGGGCCGGCGGCGCGGCGGGCGCCATCGGCGTATTGGCGTTAGCCGGAATATCCAGCGGGCGGCTGCCGGAAAACTCAATGGCGCCGAACGGACAGGCGATGCCGCACAGCTTGCAGCTTACGCACAGGCTCTCATTGAGCTGCACCGCGCCATCGACGCGATTAATGGCGTTAACCGGGCAGACGGCGGCGCAGGGCGCATCTTCACAGTGGTGGCACATCTGCGGCGCGGATTCTTTTTCATTGCGCATCAGCCGTAGCCGGGGCATGGCTTGCAGGCCCTGCTGGCGGTGAGTCTCAGCGCAGGCGGCTTCGCAGGTGCGACAGCCGATACAGACGGTGGAGTCAGCAATTACAAAACGGTTCACCGGGTCATCCTCAGGTGAAAGTCATTTTTGACGAAAACAGGTTGCGCAGGTGTCAGCTTCGACACTTGTCGACACCTGACGATTAACGGGCCAGCGTCAGGTGGTTTAAATCCACCGGCTGGTCTTGTTCGATAGCCTCGTAGAGACGGTCATAAACGCTGGCGATAGTCGCCAGATAGTGCTCCAGAACCTGCTCGCGATCGCGGTTGCTGATCCGGCCATCAATGGTGCCGTCTGAGCCCAGCGTGGCCTGGGCAATCAGCCGTCTGTCGCCGCCGTCTTTACTCTCTACGTAATACTCGATGGTGTGGCTGTTAAAGCCCTCCGCCAGCGCCACGTAAACCTGAAAATGGCCAAACAATACGAAGCACAGCTCTTTATCCGGCGCGCAGCTCATCGCATGATGCAAACGCGCTTTCGACAGGGTTATCCCCTGTACCAGCGAGTTGCAGTAGGTATGCCACTGCTCCTGATGCTGGCGGTGACGATCGGCGATGTAGTCCGCCTTTTCACTTAATTCCCAAATAGTCATCCCGGATCCCCCGTTGTATGAGATGCACCGGTTAAGCATTTTTCATGCCAAAAATTAATTAATTGATTTTTAACGATTTTAATAAATTCACCCTATAAGAAAGACATGTCGATGACGATGTCTGAGCGGTGTCATCGACATTTTTATGACATTACTTATGACCTGGCATCGTTATTGCATTAATGGGCCATCGCGATACGGAGGCACCATGCACGAAATCACCCTTAGCCAGCGGGCGCTGGAAATTATCGAACAGCAGGCGCTGCAGGCCGGCGCGCGTCGGGTCACCGGCGTGTGGCTGAAAGTGGGGGCATTTTCCTGCGTGGAAGCCAGCGCGCTGACCTTCTGCTTTGAGCTGGTGTGCCGCGGCACGCTGGCGGAAGGCTGTGAGCTGCATATCGCCGAACAACAGGCTGAATGCTGGTGTGAATCCTGCCAGCAGTACGTGCATCTCATCTCACAGCACGTGCGCCGCTGCCCGCAGTGTCAGAGCGACCGGCTGCAAATTGTGGCGGATGACGGCTTACAGATTCAGCGACTAGAAGTGGAGTAATAAGATTATGTGTACAACCTGCGGCTGCGGTGAAGGCAACCTTTATATAGAAGGCGACGAGCATAACCCGCATTCGGCGTTTCGCAGCGCCCCCTTCGCGCCCGCCCCGCGCCAGATGATGACCATTACCGGCGTGAAAACCGATAACTTTTCCCCCACCCGCTCGGAGACTGGCGACCTGCACTACGGTCATGGCGAAGCGGGTACCCATGCGCCGGGCCAGAGCCAGCGGCGGATGCTGGAAGTGGAAATCGACGTCCTGGATAAAAACAACCGTCTGGCCGCCCGCAACCGCGCGCGTTTCGCCGCCAGGAGCCAGCTGGTGCTGAACCTGGTCTCCAGCCCCGGCTCCGGCAAAACCACCCTGCTGACGGAAACCCTGCTGCGGCTGAAAGAGAAAACCGCCTGCGCGGTCATTGAAGGCGATCAGCAAACGGTGAACGACGCCGCGCGCATCCGCGCCACCGGCACTCCGGCGATTCAGGTCAACACCGGCAAAGGCTGCCATCTCGACGCGCAGATGATAGCCGACGCCGCGCCGCGCCTGCCGCTGGCGGACCACGGCATTCTGTTTATCGAAAACGTCGGCAACCTGGTGTGTCCGGCAAGTTTCGACCTCGGCGAACGTCATAAAGTGGCGGTGCTGTCGGTAACCGAAGGCGAAGACAAACCGCTGAAGTATCCGCATATGTTCGCCGCCGCCAGCCTGATGCTGCTTAACAAGGTTGACCTGCTGCCGTATCTCAACTTTGACGTAGAGAAGTGCCTGGCCTGCGCCCGCGAGGTGAACCCGGATATTGACATTATTCTGCTTTCCGCCACCAGCGGCGAAGGCATGGACCAGTGGCTTCGCTGGCTGGAGGCGCAGCAATGTGCATAGGCATACCCGGACAAATCTGCGCTATTGACGGCAATCTGGCGAAGGTCGAAGTGTGCGGCATTCAACGCGAAGTCGACCTGACCCTGGTGGGCGCGGTTGACGATCGCGGTCAGCCGCGTCTCGGCCAGTGGGTGCTGGTCCACGTGGGTTTTGCCATGAGCGTGATTAACGAAGCCGAAGCCCGCGACACCCTCGAGGCGCTGCAAAATATGTTTGAAGTCGAGCCTGACGTCGGCGCGCTGCTGTACGGCGAGGAGCGATAAATGCGTTTTGTTGATGAATACCGCGCTCCGGAACAGGTGATGCAGCTGGTGGAACATCTCCGGCTGCGCGCGCGCCTGCTGCCGCATACCGCCGAACGTCCGCTGCGCATAATGGAAGTGTGCGGCGGCCATACCCACGCTATTTTTAAATTTGGCCTCGATCAGCTGTTGCCGGAAAATATTGAATTTATCCACGGCCCCGGCTGCCCGGTGTGCGTGCTGCCGATGGGGCGTATCGACGCCTGTATCGATATCGCCAGCCGTCCGGGGGTGATTTTCTGCACCTTTGGCGACGCCATGCGCGTACCGGGAAAAAACGGCTCGCTGCTGCAGGCAAAATCGCGCGGCGCCGACGTCCGCATCGTCTATTCGCCGATGGACGCCCTGAAGCTGGCGCAGCAGCACCCCGAGCGAGAAGTGGTATTCTTCGGTCTCGGCTTTGAAACGACGATGCCCGCCACCGCCCTGACCCTGCGTCAGGCCCGCGAGCGCGGCGTCGGGAACTTTTACTTTTTCTGCCAGCACATCACCCTGCTGCCGACCCTGCGCAGCCTGCTCGACCAGCCGGATAACGGTATCGACGCTTTTCTCGCCCCCGGTCACGTCAGCATGGTGATTGGCACCGATGCTTACGGGTTTATCGCCAGCGACTATCACCGTCCATTAGTGGTGGCCGGATTCGAACCGCTTGATCTACTGCAAGGCGCGATGATGCTGGTTGAGCAGACAATAGCGCAGCACAGCGAAGTGGAGAACCAGTATCGCCGGGTGGTGCCCGATGAGGGCAACCCGCTGGCGCAGTCGGCCATCGCCGACGTGTTTTGCCTCAGCGGCGATAGCGAGTGGCGCGGTCTGGGGGTGATTAACGACTCCGGCGTGCACCTGACGGCCGCGTATCAGCGTTTCGACGCAGAAGCGCATTTCCGCCCGGCGCCGCAGCGGGTCTGCGACGACCCGCGCGCCCGCTGCGGCGAGGTGCTGACCGGCCGCTGTAAACCGCACCAGTGCCCGCTATTCGGCAATACCTGCAACCCGCAGAGCGCATTCGGCGCGCTGATGGTCTCATCGGAAGGCGCCTGCGCCGCCTGGTATCAATATCGCAGTCAGGAAATCGAAGCATGAAAAGCGTTCAGTTAGCCCATGGTAGCGGCGGTCAGGCGATGCAGCAGCTGATCGGCGACCTGTTTATGCAGGCTTTCGCCAACCCCTGGCTGGCGGAGCAGGAAGATCAGGCGCGTCTCGATCTCGCTCAGCTTAGCGCGCAGGGCGACAGGCTCGCCTTCTCCACCGACAGCTACGTTATCGATCCGCTGTTTTTCCCCGGCGGTAATATCGGCAAGCTGGCGGTCTGCGGCACGGCGAACGATGTGGCGGTGAGCGGCGCGCTGCCGCGCTATCTCTCCTGCGGGTTTATTCTCGAAGAGGGGCTGGAGATGGCCACCCTCGAAGCGGTGGTGAGCAGCATGGCGCAGACCGCGCGGGAAGCCGGTATCGCCATTGTGACCGGCGATACCAAAGTGGTGCCGCGCGGAGCGGCGGATAAGCTGTTTATCAATACCGCCGGGATCGGCGTCATCCCCACCGGTATTCGCTGGGGAGCGCAGCAGATTAGCGCGGGAGACGTGCTGCTGGTCAGCGGCACGCTTGGCGATCACGGGGCAACGATCCTCAACCTGCGCGAACAGATGGGGCTGGACGGCGCGCTGTCCAGCGACTGCGCGGTGCTGACGCCCTTGATTCAGACGCTGCGCGACGTAGCTGGCGTGAAAGCCCTGCGCGATGCCACCCGCGGCGGCGTTAACGCGGTGGCCCATGAATTCGCCGCCGCCAGCGGCTGCGGAATAGAGCTGCATGAACAAAAGCTGCCGGTTAACGATACCGTACGCGGCGTGTGCGAGCTGCTGGGGCTGGACGCGCTTAATTTCGCCAACGAGGGTAAGCTGTTGATCGCCGTTGCCCGCGAGGCGGCGGAAAGCGTACTTGCGCATTTACGGTCTCATCCATTAGGCCGCGATGCGGCGATAATCGGCGACGTTGTGCCGCGCGCGGGCGTGCGCTCTGTCGGTCTGTACGGCGTCAAACGCACGCTGGATCTTCCTCACGCCGAGCCGCTGCCGAGAATTTGTTAACGGTGCGGGCCCCCGGATTGCGGCTAACGCCTTATCCGGGCTACAAAACTGCGCACACCTGTAGCCCGGCTAAGCGCAGCGCGAGCCGGGAAAAGCCAGCATGATTATCCAGCCCAAACCAGCGGGCACCCACGGATGGGTTAATGGCGGTCACAACCGCTTTATTAACAGACTATTATTTGTGTCATCACTTTCTTCTGCGCCGCTTTGCGGCGCTTTTGGACTTAAGCAATGTCGTATACACCGATGGGCGATCTTGGGCAGCAGGGTCTGTTTGATATCACCCGCATTTTATTACAGCAGCCGGACCTGGCCGCGCTGAGCGAGACGCTGACCGGCCTGGTGCAGCAGTCCGCGCTCGCCGACCGGGCGGCGATTATTCTGTGGCATTCCGGCAATCATCGCGCTATTCGGCACGCCTGCGACGACGCGGGGCAGCCGGTGAGCTACGAAGATGAAACCGTCCTCGCCAACGGCCCGGTTCGACGCCTGCTATCGCGTCCGGATGCACTGCATTGCGATAGCGCCACCTTTGCCGAAACCTGGCCGCAGCTCGCCGTAAGCGGACTCTACCCCAACTTTGGCTATTACTGCCTGCTGCCGCTGGCGGCGGAAGGGCGTATCTTCGGCGGCTGCGAATTTATTCGCGACGACAACCGGCCGTGGACTGAAAAAGAGTACCAGCGGCTGCACACCTTTACGCAAATCGTTGCCGTGGTCACCGAACAGATCCAAAGCCGGGTCAGCAACAACGTCGATTACGACCTGCTGTGCCGGGAACGCGATAACTTCCGCATCCTGGTGGCGATCACCAACGCGGTGCTCTCGCGGCTGGATATCGATGAGCTGGTCAGCGAAGTGGCCAAAGAGATCCACCGCTACTTCCGCATCGACGCCATCAGCGTGGTACTGCGCAGCAACCGCAAAGGTAAGCTCAATATCTACTCCACCCACTACCTCGACGCCAGCCATCCGGTACATGACCAGAGCGAAGTGGACGAAGCCGGTACCCTGACCGAGCGGGTATTCAAAAGCAAAGAGATGCTGCTGCTCAATCTCCACGAGCACGACCCGCTGGCGCCGTACGAAAAAATGCTTTTCGAGATGTGGGATAACAAAATCCAGACCCTGTGCCTGCTGCCGTTGATGTCCGGTAATACTCTGCTTGGGGTGCTGAAGCTGGCGCAGTGCGATGAAAAAGTCTTCACCACCACCAACCTCAAGCTGCTGCGGCAAATCGCCGAGCGCGTCTCGATCGCCATCGACAACGCCCTCGCCTACCGCGAGATTCAGCGGCTGAAAGAGCGGCTGGTCGATGAGAACCTCGCCCTGACCGAACAGCTCAACAACGTTGAGAGCGAGTTTGGCGAAATCATTGGCCGCAGCGAGGCCATGAACAGCGTGCTCAAGCAGGTGGAGATGGTGGCGCAGAGCGACAGTACGGTGCTGATCCTAGGCGAAACCGGCACCGGTAAGGAGCTGATTGCCCGCGCTATTCATAACCTGAGCGGCCGCAATAGCCGCAGGATGGTCAAAATGAACTGCGCGGCGATGCCAGCCGGGCTGCTGGAAAGCGACCTGTTTGGCCACGAGCGCGGCGCTTTCACCGGCGCCAGCGCCCAGCGTATCGGCCGTTTCGAACTGGCGGACAAAAGCTCGCTGTTTCTCGATGAAGTGGGCGATATGCCGATTGAACTACAGCCGAAACTGCTGCGCGTGTTGCAGGAGCAGGAGTTCGAGCGTCTCGGCAGCAATAAGCTGATTCACACCGACGTGCGCCTGATCGCCGCCACCAACCGCGATCTTAAACAGATGGTCGCCGATCGCGAGTTTCGCAGCGATCTCTACTACCGGCTGAACGTCTTCCCGATCCATCTGCCGCCCCTGCGCGAACGACCGGAGGATATTCCTCTGCTGGTGAAAGCCTTCACCTTTAAAATCGCCCGCCGCCTCGGACGCAATATCGACAGCATTCCGGCGGAGACGCTGCGCCTGCTTAGCCGCATGGAGTGGCCGGGTAACGTGCGCGAACTGGAGAACGTCATTGAACGCGCGGTGCTGCTGACCCGCGGCAGCGTGCTGCAGCTTTCACTGCCGGAAATGAGCCTCGAGACTGAGCCGCTGCCGGCAGAAGTGCTGCCGGAAGAGGGCGAAGACGAATACCAGCTCATTGTCCGGGTGCTGAAAGAGAGTAACGGGGTGGTCGCCGGACCGAAGGGCGCGGCCCAGCGTCTGGGATTAAAGCGCACGACGCTGCTTTCGCGCATGAAACGGTTGGGCATTAATAAAGACCAGCTGCAGTAGGCATAACCTTAAAACGCTGTTTCATTTTATTTTTAATGAAACAGCGTTCTGTGAGACAACTCGCTTTACCCGTTCCTGATGAATGATAAATAAGCTTTTTCCTTAATGGAGATGCTTATGACGCGTTTACCTCTGGCCGCCGCCATCGCTTTGCTTTTGGCTTCTCCGGCGGCATTTTCCTCTCTCCCCACCTTTTCTGTCTGGCCCGGCGGTGAAGCCCCCGGCGCGAAAAACAGTCCGGCGAGCGAATCGCTGGTAGAGCGCAGCAAAGATCCCTCGCTGCCCGATCGCGCGGTCACCGGGATTCGTGCTCCGACAATTACCGTTTACGCACCGGAGAAGCCCAACGGTATTGCGCTGCTGGTGACGCCGGGCGGCTCTTACCAGCGAGTGGTATTGGATAAAGAGGGCAGCGATCTCGCCCCGGTATTTAACGCCCGTGGCTATACCCTGTTTGTCATGACCTACCGAATGCCGGCGGACGGTCACGCGGAAAGCAGCGAGGCGCCGTTGGCCGATGCGCAGCGCGCGCTGCGTACCCTGCGGGCGCGGGCCGCCGAGTGGCATATCGACCCGCATAAAATCGGCATTATGGGCTTTTCCGCCGGGGGGCACGTGGCGGCCAGCCTGGAGACCCGGTATAGCGAACCGGCTTACGCCGCCGTGGACGCGGTTGATCGGCAGAGCGCACGGCCGGACTTCGCGGTGCTCGGCTATCCGGTGATTTCGATGGATCCGGCGATTGCCCATCCCGGATCGCGCAAGGCATTGATTGGCGAAACGCCGACGGCGGAGCGGCAGCATCGCTATTCACCGGAGCAGCACGTCACGCCGCAGACGCCGCCAACCTTTATTTTCCACGCGGTAGACGATCCTTCCGTGCCGGTGGATAACGCGCTGGTGATGTTTAACGCCCTGCGCGCGCAGCAGGTGCCGACCGAGCTGCATCTGTTCGCCGAGGGGAAACACGGATTTGGTATTCGCGGGACCCGGGGCCTGCCCGCCGCCGAATGGCCGCAGCTGGCGATGAACTGGATAGCTTCGCTGGCGGAAATGAACAAATCGCGCCAATAATCCCCGGTGGGGATGACTTCGTGGAGGCGATGCTGCGCATCTGTCCGGGCTACAAGTTCGTGCGGTTTGGTAGCCCGGACAGGCGCGTCAAGCGCCGCCTCCGGGGGGATTTTGCCGGGCTATTTATCAGAACTGAAGCCGTTGCTGGTCGCCAGTTCGGCAAACCACAGCGCGTTGCGCTTTATCAGCCGCTCTCCGGTTTGCAAGTCGAGCCGCCAGAAGCCGTAGCGGCGCTTGAACGAGTTAATCCACGACCAGTTATCGATAAAGGTCCACTGATGCACGCCAAAGCAGTTCGCGCCGTCGGCAATGGCGCGATGCAGCTGCACCAGATGCTCTTCCATCAGGCCGATTCGGAACGAATCGTCAATCACCCCATCCTCGCCCGGCTCGCCTTCCGACTCGATATCCATCGCAATACCAATTTCCGCGAGGAACCACTTTATATTGCCGTAGTTATCGCGAATATTGGCGGCAATGTCATAAATCGCCTGCGGCAGAATCTCATTATTATCGCGATAAGGATTAAAACGCCCTTGCGGATTCACATAGTTTTCGAAATAGAACTCCGGGGTGAAATAGTCCAGCGTATAGTCGCTTTCGCGCGCTTTCACCCGCCGCGGAACGTAATAGTTAACGCCGAGAAAATCGACGCGCGATCCGGTAATCAGCTCAACGTCGGCTTTTGTCACCTCCGGCAAACAGTCGTGCGCGGCCAGAATTTCGCACAGCGCTTTCGGGAACTGATGTTTCACCAGCGGGTCGAGGAAGCTGCGGTTGAAGAACAGATCCGCATACCACGCCGCTTTTTGGTCTTCCGCGCTGTCGTTGCGGGTATAGGACGGCGTCAGATTCAGCACCACGCCAATCTCGCTTTCCAGCGCCAGCGCGCGAAACTCGCGCACCGCTTTGGCGTGGGCCAGCATAATGTTAAACGCCACCTGCGCCGCCAGACTGCCGTCTTTCTTGCAGGGATAGTGGAAGTCATACAGATAGCCGCCCTCAACCGGCACAATCGGCTCGTTGAAGGTGATCCAGTATTTCACTTTGTGCCCAAACAGCTCAAAAGCGGTACGGGCAAAACGCGCGAAAAGATCGGTCACGTGCGCCGACTCAAAGCCGCCGTACTGCTTTTGCAGCGCTTCCGGCATGTCAAAGTGATAGAGGTTGATCATCGGCTCGATGCCGTTTTCAATCATCTCATCCAGGTAGGCATGATAAAAACGTACCGCGTCCGCATTGGGCGCGCCGGTTTCGAAGTCGTCAATCAGCCGCGACCACTGTATCGAGGTGCGAAAAGAGTTGAACCCGGTCCGCTTCATCAACGCCACGTCCTGGGGATACTGATGGTAAGTGTCGCAAACCGTTTGCGGCCCAATCTGCTGATAAAAACGTTCCGGCTGTTCGGCAAACCAGCTATCCCAAATAGAACGATGCGGCTTGTTGCTTATCCCTTCCGTTTGCGGACCGGATGCCGCCGCGCCCCAAAAAAAACCTTCCGGAAACTGATACCGGGTCATAACGCCTCCTGTAAGTTAAAAAAAGGCCGCGCCCAACGGGCGCAGCCAATAAGCACTACTCTGCAACCACTTCAATCGATTTGATAAACATGTAGCCCCAGTCGCCGGCAAATTTACCGAAGTCGATGCGGTTATCGCCGGCCTTCAGCTCCACCGGCACCCGCAGCTGCTGGCCCTGTTCATCGGTTTGCGGGAATTCAACCGCGATTGGCGCGCCGCCGTTGACGATAAACGAGTTTTTCTTGCCGCCCCATTTGCCGCTGAACGTCACCTGCAGCTGATACTTGCCGGCCCACGGCGCGGCAACCTGCCAGCTCACCTTATCGCCATCGTTGGCGAACGGCCCGAGGAAACCGTCTTCGTCAATCGTCAGCGCGTCTTTCTCGCTTTTCGCCGCCTCGATCTTGCCATCGGTCACGTTCACAACCCCGCCGCTAAAACGGCAGTAATCAGCGGGCGCTTTCCCGACGGCTTCCGTCACCGTGACCTTTACGGTTTTACTGCTTTTGAGCAGACCATCATCGGCGCTAAAGGTCAGCGCGTATTCACCGGGGGCGCTAAACCAGGCGCGAGTTTCGGCTTTATCCGTCGCGCAGATATGGGCCTGCGCGTTGCCGCCGTTGCTCCAGCTCACCTTAACGTTGCGATCCGGCAGCCCGTCATCGCGCCAGCTCGCGCTGAGCTGCACGCCCTGGTCCTGGCTGGTGGTGAGCGTTTCCACCAGCGTGACTTCCGGCGTCTGATTCGCCTGGGTGTGCTTCACGCTAATCACGTTCGAAGGCGATGAATTGCCGCTCTCGTTTTTAGCAATGACGCGGTAATAGTACGTATTCCCCAGTTGCAGACTGCGATAGTCATCGCGGAACAGATCCATCGTCTGCGGGTTCCACTCGTTAACTCCGTCCGAAATATCGCGCCCCACGACCTTCCACGGTCCGGATGCCGAATCGGCGCGCTCGACATCATAAGCGCGCCCTACCGCCGCCCCCAGCCAGTTGATCGCAAACGGTGAGTCCGTCGCCCGCAGCGTCGGCGCATCCGGCTTCGGCAGCGGCGGCGCTTTCTCCTGCCCGTTCATCTGCGCCGCGGCGGTCCGCACCAGATCGACCACCTCCATCTCCTGATTGGCTTTACCGTCGACCGGAAAGCCCGGCAAATGGTAGCTGTAGTGGCCGGTGGACTCTTTATGCCAGTAGAAACCGCCATCGTGACGATGACCGCGGAAGCCCCAGATTAAACCGCCCGCCGCCTGCGCGCCGTTGACTTCGCTATGGACGATCGACTGCATAATGGCGTTAAGCTGCTGCGCATCCAGCAGGCCAAATTCGCCCACCATGTAGACTTTCTTACCCGCGGCCGCCGTCAGGTCTTTTTTCACCTGATCGGGATGGTTGTTATCGGCATTGGTGTAGTAGTGGTTGCTGACGATATCGACATGGGGATCGTTAAGCGCAAACGCATTAATTTTCTTATAGGTGCCATCCACCACCAGCTGATGCGGCGCCCACTTTTTGATCCATGCGGCGGTCTGCTGAAGGAACGCCGCGTTGGTGTCTTCCAGCTCGTTGCCGGTCTCCCAGGCCATAATCGCTTTTTCGTCATAGTAAGGGCGCCCGGTCACGCTGTTGGTACGGGTGATAACCTGACGAATCACGTCCAGATAGGCCTTGAAGGTTTTACTATCGGTACGGTAAAAATCCTCCGGCTTTTCGTGGTAGAACGCCGCCAGCTGCTCGCGACCGCCCCACCACCACCAGTGATCGATAAACGGTAGAATCAGGCGCAGCCCCTGTTTGTCCGCCTCGGCGATCATGTTGTCGTACACCCGCATCGCCTTTTCGTTCAGGCGCGGCATGCCGTCGGCGGTTTCCGGAGCCAGAATATGGGTTTCGCGACCGCAGGCCTCGTCAAACGTCTGCTGCACCGAGAGCACGTATACCCGCTGCGCCCTGGCGCCGGTTTGCACCAGCGCTTTAATCCAGTTTTCCTGTTCCTCCGCCGTCGGCCAGCGGAAGTATTGCCCCCAGCCGCGCGAGTCGGCTTTACAGGTGCCGCGCGCGTCGTCTTCAATACGATGCAGCTCCGGCGCATGAATGCCCGCAAAGCGGAACACCTTGTCGCCATCTTTTAACGTCGCGCCGTCGCGGGTAATAAAGTGTTCAAAGTGCGACTGCTCCGCGGCCATCGCGCCTGCGCTTCCCAGCGCCGAAAGCAGCGCGACGAGCATCAGTTTTTTCACCGGCTTAATCATCGTTATCTCTCCTCAGAACCAGACTTCGGCCTGCACGCCGAAGTTCAGCGTGTCGGTATCGCCGCTGCGCGAGTAGCTACCGGCGGAAAGGGTATTGGTGCTCCAGTCGTAGTTGCCGTCCAGCGCGTCGGACACCCCCTTATCCCACTTCGCGTAAGTGACGAAGAAGCGCAACTGCGGGCGCGTCCAGAAGCCGGAATCAAAGGTCAGGGTCGGCGCGATGGTCACTTTAGTCAGGCCGCCTTTGCCCTTGCCGTCCACGCCTTTGTAGTTTTTATCGTCGAGATATTCGTAGCCCAGCTCGTACTGCATGGCGAAGTTTTTGGTGATCTGCTGATACGGGCGGATCCCCGCCACCCAGCTGGTGCGTCCCCAGCCTTCGGCGTCTTCCGTCCACCAGCGGTAGTTTTTGTCTTTCTGATAGTAGGCAAACGTGGAGATTTCCCAGTCGCCGAGCGAGGCCATGTTATCCAGCACCACGCGCCAGGATTGGGTATCGTCGAGGTTTGCCCAGCCCCAGCCGTTTTTACCCAGCGAGTCTCCCGCCGCCAGGCCGCGTCCGTACTGGAAGACCACGCGAGAGTAGCCGCCGGTCAGGCCGTAGAAGCCGTCAAAGTTGTAAACGCCGGTCACGCCGTAGCCTTTTTCCGCCGAGGTCGGGTGCTTCTCGTTGCGGTTCATGTGGTGGCCAATCAGCTCAAGATCGAAGCCGGTGCCGCCGATCTTTTTCAGCCACAGGTTGAGCGAGTAGTCATCCGGATAGCCCTGATCGCCTTTGTCGACCGGGTAGGCTTTGGTTTCGTCCGTCGGCGAGAAGGCGTAAACCCCGGCATCGAAGCGCGCGAAGCCAAGATCCATATTGTCGAAGCCGCCGCCGGTGCCGTTGTACTGAATGTACTCCCAGTCAAACTGATGGCTGGAGGTGTTGGAGCTGCTGTAGCGCTTACCGGCCCAGAAGGTCATCTCCGGGGCAAAGTCGAGGTTGGACAGTTCGGCAAAACCTTCGCGGAACTGCACATCATGCCCGTCGTCGTCCTGACAGTTCCAGTCAGAGGTACATTTTGACTGATGGGTGATGTTGGCCTGGACTTTTGCCACCACGCCGCTGTCCGAGGTTAACGTCACCGTTGGGATCAGTTCGATCTTGGTATCTTCTTCGTTGCCCAGACGCCACTTGCCGTCCGGCATCAGGCCAACGGAGTCAGCGCGATTGCCGTCGGCGTTGGCAAGGATCCCTGAACGGATATAGCCATGCAGCATAAAATCGTACTTCGGATCGGCGCTGGCGCAGTCGCTCATCACCGCAAGGGCAAGTAAAGACAGAGGTATTGAATGATTTAGCCTGATCATTTTTTATCCTTGGTTATTTTTTTATTAACACTGCCTGAGAACGGGAGGAAATTTACGGATCAAAAAAGGAAATGTACATCCACAAACGGAAAGCGCTTTCCGTAATTGCCGGATGAGTTCACAAATTTAACGATAGCGGGCAAATATTCGTGATGGAGTTCACATATTCTGGCAGAAATAAAAAAGCCCGCGCAGGGCGGGCTGGGGCAGACAGGCGAAAAGCTTAGCGTTCAGCGTCGGCAAGCTGGCGTTCGTAGACCTTAAAGAACGGGCGATAGAGCATCCAGGCGTTAAAAATAGCGAACAGGCACATGCATAAGTTTTTCCAGCTACCGTTGGCTGACCACGCCGCGCCGAGCGGCGCCGGCATCGACCACGGCAGCATCGCCACCGCCCGGTCGAGAATCCCCAAATGGGTTAAATACCAGGCGATACAGGCATTTATCAGCGGCACAAAAATAAACGGCAGCAGAAAAACCGGGTTCATGATAATCGGAAAGCCGAACAATATCGGCTCATTAATGTTAAACAGCGAGGGAAGCAGGCCAATTTTCCCGACGCTTTTCAACTGCCGGGAACGGCTGCGCATCGCCATAAAAACCAGCGGCAGCGTCGAGCCGATACCGCCGATTAGCAGGTAGAAATCCCAGAATCCCTGCAGGTAAATATGCGGTAACGTGGCGGAACCGGCGGCCAGCGCCTGTTGGTTTTCAAACAGATAGGTCATCCAGAACGGGTTCATAATCCCGGTGATAATTAGCGCGCCGTGAATACCGACAAACCAAAGCAGGTTGCAGATAAATAACGATATTAAAACCGCGGTTAGGGTATCGGAGGCCACCACCAGCGGCCGTACCGCTTCGCTAATCAGCTCCGGTAAAATGCGCCCGGTGCTTTGCAACAGCAGCGCGTTAATGACGCTAATAGAGAGCATCACCACCAGCAGCGGAATCAGTAGCTGAAAGCCGTTACGGGTCATCACCGGTACCTCTTCCGGCAGGCGGATGCACCAGCCTTTCTTATAGAAAAAGCGTACAATTTCAATGGCGTAAGTACTCGATATCAGCGCGGTAAAAATCCCCATTCCGCCAAGAAAAATATTGGTCGCGCCGTTGTCGCGAAAGCCGATAAACAGCAAAAACGCCAGGCAGCCGGTCAGCCCGCAGAGCCGCTCCGGTAGCCGGTACTGCTTGGCAAGACTGGCGCTGGCGCCGAAGGCCACAATCAGCGCTACCAGCCCGATAGTCAGTTCAAAAGTCGGCAGCAGAATAGGCCGCAGCTGGAAATAGAACTGGCCAAAGGCCGATGCGCCGTCGATGGAAACGGGCGGAAACAAAATCGGCACCAGCAAACTTCCGACGATCACAAACGGCATCGCCAGCGCAAAGCTGTCGCGCATCGCCGTAATGTGGTTATTGCGCGTCAGAACGTTGGCCAGCGGCGCCAGCCGCTGCTCGATGATATCGACGGCAACATTCATTAACTGAATGTTCATAATCCTGCCTTTCAGAAGAGAGTAGTCGCCAGGATGATCGCGCACTCCTGTGTAAAGTAAAAGCCCGTCATAGGTGATCGTGGTCACAATAAATAAATCCACAAACGGAAAGCGCTTTCCGTTTTATATCCGTTGTGACTATAGTCGGCGCATCCCACTCATCAGGAGCGATATATGAAAAAGATAATGTTGTGCTGTTCCGCGGGCATGTCCACCAGCCTGCTGGTGAAAAAAATGATCGCCGAGGCCGAGCAGCGCGGGTTGCCCGTAGAGATCAACGCCTTTGGCGTCGCGGAGTTCGATCAACAGGTCGGCCATTACCAGGTGGTCCTGCTGGGGCCGCAGGTGAAATACATGCAGAAAGATCTGCAAAAACAGGCTGATAAATACGGGATCCGCGTGGAACCCATCAACATGATGGATTACGGCATGCAGAAAGGCGGCGCCGTGCTGGATTTCGCGCTTTCCCTTATCGATAACAAAAACTAAGGAAAGATCATGAGCTCTCTGTACGCGAAGCTGATCGCCGTGATTGAACAGAAGATCACGCCTATGGCGGGGGCGATCGGCCAGCAAAAATACGTCACCTCCATCCGCGACGGTTTCATTACCGCCCTGCCCTTTATGATCGTTGGCTCGTTTTTGCTGGTGTTTATCTTCCCGCCGTTCTCCCCGGATACGACGTGGGGCTTTGCCCGCGCCTGGCTGCAATTTTCGCTCGATCATCGCGATGCGCTGATGCTGCCGTTTAACTTCAGCATGGGGGTGATGACGCTGTTTATCGCCGTCGGGATCGCCGCCAGCCTGGCGAAGCACCATAACCTGGACTCGCTGACCGCCGGGATGCTGTCGCTGATGTCGTTTCTGCTGGTGGCCGCGCCGCTGAAAGATGGCCAGATCTCTACCGCCTACTTCTCCGGCCAGGGGATCTTTACCGCAATTCTGGTGGCGATTTACTCTACCGAGCTGTACGCCTTTCTCAAACGCCACAACATTACGATCCGTCTACCGCCTGAAGTTCCGGCGGGCGTGGCGCGCTCGTTCGAGATCCTGATCCCGGTGCTGGCGATCGTGCTGACGCTGCATCCGCTGAACCTGTTTATCGAAGCGCAGCTGGGCATGATCATCCCGGAAGCGATCATGTCGCTGGTGAAACCGCTGGTGGCGGCGTCCGATACCCTACCGGCGATCCTGCTGTCGGTACTGGTGTGCCAGGTGCTGTGGTTTGCCGGCATTCACGGGGCGCTGATCGTCACCGGGATTATGAATCCGTTCTGGATGGCGAATCTGTCGATCAACCAGGCGGCGATGGCCGCAGGCACCGCGATTCCACATATCTATGTCCAGGGCTTCTGGGATCACTATCTGCTGATCGGCGGCGTCGGCTCCACCCTGCCGCTGGCGCTGATGCTGCTGCGCAGCAAGGCCGTGCATCTGCGGACGATTGGCCGGATGGGCGTGGTGCCGGGCGTATTTAACATCAACGAACCGATTCTGTTCGGCGCGCCGATCATCATGAACCCGCTGTTCTTCCTGCCGTTCGTGCTGGTGCCGATGGTCAACGCGACCCTGGCCTACTTTGCGCTGAAGCTGGACCTGGTCAGCCGCGTGGTGTCGATGACGCCGTGGACGACGCCGGCCCCTATCGGCGCCTCCTGGGCGGCAAACTGGAGCTTTAGCCCGGTGATCATGTGCCTGATTTGTATGGCGACGGCGATGGTGATGTATCTGCCCTTCCTCAAAGCCTACGAAAAACAGCTGCTGGAGCAGGAGCACGCTAACGCCGCCGCCCAGGCTGAAGGCGCGCCGCAGTCCGCATAATTCATACTATTCAGAGGTTTGTCATGGAATTAGAAGAACAGGTGATGGGTATTATCATCAACGCCGGGCAGTCGCGCAGCCTGTGCTACGAAGCGCTGAGCTGCGCTAAAGCGGGAGACTTCGCCGCCGCCGATGAAAAAATGAAAGAAGCGGCGCATTTTGCCCGCGAAGCGCATCGGGTACAGACCCAGCTGATTGAAGCCGACGAAGGCGAGGGTAAAACCAAAATGACCCTGGTGATGGTTCACGCTCAGGATCATCTGATGACCTCGATTCTGGCGAAAGAGCTGATCGGCGAACTGATCGCCATTTACCGCTCGCGGCCGCTGCACGCGTAGGGCTCCCCTCTCCAGGGGAGAGAAGAAAACCGGCCTGCATCGCGGATGACGTAGCCCGGGTAAGGCGTTGACGCCGCAACCCGGGAAAACGGTAAATGCTCATGTCACCTGGCTGACTTCCCGGCTCGCGCTGCGCTTAGCCGGGTTACCCGGACTGCACGCGTAGCGCCCTCCCGGAGAAAACCGGCTGGCATCGCGGATAACGTCGCGGCCCGGGAAACCGTCGACCACGATTAAGGATAACTATGCTACATCTGGGTTTAGACATTGGCGGCACCAAAATGGAAGCCGTCCTGCTCAACGCGGCGGGCGAATGCGTCTATCGCCAGCGCCGTCCGACGCATAAAGAGAGCTATCAGGCGTTTATGCAGCAACTGCTCGGGCTGATTGCGACCGTCAGCGACTGGAGCGAACGGCCGTTTACTATCGGCATCGGCCTGCCGGGGGCTATCGACCCGCAAAGCGGCCTGATTAAAAACTGTAACTGTCTGGTGCTCAACGGCCACGACCTGCGTCATGACCTGATGCGGGAACTTGGTCAACCGGTATGGATGGCGAACGATGCCGACTGCTTCACCCTCTCTGAAGCGGTGGACGGCGCGGGCGCGGGGGCAACGACCGTATTCGGCGTTATTATCGGTACCGGCTGCGGCGGCGGCATCGCGGTGAACCAACGGCTACTCAGCGGGCCTAACGCCATCGTTGGCGAGTGGGGACACAATCCTCTGCCGGGCTATTGCCCCGAGCGCGACGGTCCGGCGCAGCCCTGCTACTGTGGCAAAGAGAACTGCATCGAAAGCTTTATCTCCGGTACCGGCTTTGCCCGCCGCTACGGCGAACAGGCGCCTGCGGAAGCGATTATCGCCGCCGCGCAAAACGGCGATCCCCAGGCGCAGGCCCACTGGCGGCATTTTATTGACGCCTTCGCCCGTAGCCTGGCCTCGGTAATCAATATCCTCGATCCACAGGTGATTGTGCTGGGCGGCGGGCTCTCCAACGTCGGGCAAATCTACGAGCAGCTGCCGTCGGCCATCGTCCCGTATCTCTTTTCCGACAGCTGCCGAACGCAGATCAAAAAGGCGTGCTTTGGCGACGCCAGCGGCGTGCGCGGCGCGGCCTGGCTGCCGGTTCTGGCCGCTGCTGAAGGCCCCCGCCGGTAGACACTTTTTTCAGCAGGTATGCTAAGCTAGGCGAAAATATTCACACAGAAAAAGCCATGCCAACCATTGATGATGTTTCAAGATTAGCGAATGTCTCCCGAGCGACGGTATCCCGCGTGCTGACCGGCACCCGGGGCGTGCGCGAAGAGAGCCGGGAAGCGGTGCTGCGCGCGGTAGAAGAACTTAACTACCGCCCGAGCTTTGCCGCGCAAAACCTCGCCAGTCAAACATCCAATCACGTGGGGCTGGTGATCCCGGCAAACGATGAAAGCAGCGGCGCGCGCCTGCTGCCGATGCTTTCATTAGCGCTGAAGGGGCTGAATAAGAACCTGATTGTTCAGTACGTCACGGATGCGGCGGAACAGGCGGCGGTCGTCGATGATCTACAGCGTCAGTGCGTGGCGGTAGTGGTACTCGGCGCCGTCCCGGCGGATGCGCCGCGCAACGTGATCTCTTTTGACCGTTTCAGCATTGCCGGGGTCAATAATCAGGGCTATGACTACGCTTTTGCTACCGAAAGCGCCTGCCGCTACGTGATCGGCAAAGGCCATCGCAATATCGCTCTGCTTATTGATAGCGACAGCGATGACGCCAGCCGCCAGATGCTCGAAGGCTATCGCAACGTCCTGCAAAACTACTCCATCCCTTTTAACCGGCAGCTGATGCTGGCGGCCAACGACAACGTTGAACAGGCGCTGCTGACGCTGATCAACAGCTTCAGCAAATACTCGGTGATTATCGTGAAACGCGACCGCTACGCCGCCGAAGCGATGCGCCTGCTGCGCGAATTCAACATCGCCGTACCGCAGGAGGTTTCGCTGCTGAGCCTGGAGGATTCTCCCCTCGCCTCGCTGCTGAATCCGCCGCTGACCTGTATCTCCTGGCCGCTGGAGCAGCTGATGGAGAACTGCCTGCAGCGTATCCGCAACCTGATTGACGAGCGCCCCGCCTTCTCTCCCGAAGGGCGCACGCTGGCGGGCCGCCTGATCCCCCGCCAGTCGGTGGCCGATCTCTCCTGATTTTAGCGCCCGACCTCCCTTTGGCCGGGCCTTTTCCGCACGCACCGCTGGTTTCCACGCTAATCATTCGCCTCACATCTAAATAAGAATTATTTTCATTTATAAATAGCTTATGCTATATAACATAGCAATGGCTATAAATGCTGATTAATTAACCGCAACGTTGTGAGGGACCTTATGCTGCACCTGCCACCTTTGAAGCATCTGATGTTTGCCGCGACTCTGGCGCTGCTGGCCGTCGCCCCCGTCCAGGCCAAAGAGAAATTTAAAGTGATTACCACCTTCACGGTGATCGCCGACATGGCGCAAAACGTCGCGGGCGACGCCGCCGACGTCAGCTCCATTACTAAACCGGGGGCTGAAATCCACGAATATCAGCCGACGCCCGGGGATATCAAACGCGCGCAGGGCGCGCAGCTCATCCTCGCCAACGGCCTGAATCTTGAACTGTGGTTTGCGCGCTTTTATCAGCACTTAAACGGCGTACCGGAAGTGGTGGTCAGTAACGGCATTCAGCCGATGGGCATCAGCGAAGGGCCGTATAACGGCAAACCCAACCCGCACGCGTGGATGTCGGCGGACAACGCGCTGATCTATGTCGATAATATTCGCGACGCGCTGGTGAAATACGATCCTGCAAACGCCAACGCCTATCGCCACAACGCCGAAGCCTACAAAGAGAAGATCCGTCAGACCATGGCGCCGCTGAAGGCGGAACTGGCGAAGCTGCCGCAGGATAAGCGCTGGCTGGTGACCAGCGAGGGCGCGTTTTCTTACCTGGCCCGCGATAACGGCCTGCAGGAGCTCTATCTGTGGCCGATCAACGCCGACCAGCAGGGTACCCCGCAGCAGGTGCGCAAAACCATCGACACCATGAAGAAAGAGCGCATCCCGACCATTTTTAGCGAAAGCACCATTTCCGATAAACCGGCGCGTCAGGTGGCCCGGGAAGCCGACGCCCACTATGGCGGCGTCCTGTACGTCGACTCCCTGAGTACCGCCGATGGCCCGGTGCCGACCTACCTCGACCTGCTGCGCGTTACGACCCAAACCATCGTCCAGGGCATCAACGACGGACTAAGGAAACAGGCATGAGCCATGAGCAGCCGGGCCTCGCGGTCAACAACGTCAGCGTCACCTACCGCAACGGCCACACCGCGCTGCGCGATGCCTCGTTCTGCGTCCCGCGCAGCTCTATCGCCGCGCTGGTCGGCGTGAACGGCTCGGGAAAATCGACGCTGTTTAAAGCGCTGATGGGCTTTGTGCGCGTCGGAAAGGGCGATATTGCGATTCTCGGTCAGCCGGTTAATCGCGCTCTGCGGCAGAATCTCGTCGCCTACGTTCCGCAGGCGGAAGAGGTGGACTGGTCCTTCCCGGTACTGGTGGAGGATGTGGTAATGATGGGGCGCTACGGCCATATGGGCTGGCTACGGCGGGCCAAACCGCGTGACCATGAGATTGTCGACGCCGCCCTGGCGCGGGTCGGCATGAGCGAGTACCGCCATCGTCAGATCGGCGAACTCTCCGGCGGCCAGAAAAAACGCGTCTTTCTGGCCCGCGCTATCGCTCAGCAGGGAAAAGTCATCCTGCTGGACGAACCCTTCACCGGCGTCGACGTGCAGACCGAAGCGCGCATCATCGAGCTGCTGCGGGAACTGCGCGACGAAGGCTGCACCATGCTGGTTTCCACTCACAACCTCGGTTCGGTAAGCGAATTCTGCGACTACACGGTGATGGTCAAAGGTACCGTGCTGGCCAGCGGCCCGACGGAAAGCACCTTTACCGCTGAAAACCTCGAGCTGGCATTTAGCGGCGTGCTGCGCCACGTGGTGCTGAGCGGCGCGGAAGAGCGGATTATTACCGACGATGAGCGGCCATTTATCAGCCGCCGGGCGGCGGGGGGCGAAAGATGAGCTGGCTGCTGGAGCCGTTTAGTTATCACTATATGCTGAATGCGATGTGGGTTTCGGCCCTGGTAGGCGGGGTGTGCGCATTTCTCTCTTGCTACTTGATGCTCAAAGGCTGGTCGCTGATTGGCGACGCCCTCTCCCACTCCATTGTCCCCGGCGTGGCGGGCGCTTATATGCTCGGTCTGCCCTTTGCGCTGGGGGCGTTTCTTTCCGGCGGGCTGGCCGCGGGCAGCATGCTGTTTCTTAACCAGCGCTCGAAGCTGAAGGAAGACGCGATTATCGGCCTGATCTTCTCCTCTTTTTTCGGTATTGGCCTGTTTATGGTGTCGCTGAATCCGACCTCGGTGAATATCCAGACCATTATTCTCGGCAATATTCTGGCAATTGCCCCGGAGGATATTATTCAGCTGGCGGCGATTGGCTTTATTTCGATGGCGATTCTGCTGCTGAAGTGGAAAGACCTGATGGTGACCTTTTTCGATGAAAGCCACGCTCGTTCGATTGGCCTCAACACCAGCGGGTTAAAGCTGCTGTTCTTTACCCTGCTGGCGGCCTGTACCGTGGCGGCGCTGCAAACCGTCGGCGCGTTTCTGGTGATTTGTCTGGTAGTGACGCCCGGTGCCACCGCCTGGCTGTTGACCGATCGCTTCCCGCGCTTGCTGGCGATTGCCGTTGCGATTGGCAGCCTGACCAGCTTTTTCGGCGCCTGGCTGAGCTACTATCTGGACGGGGCGACCGGCGGGATTATCGTCGTCGCCCAGACGCTGCTGTTTTTAGCCGCTTTTGTTTTCGCGCCGAAGCACGGCCTGCTCGCCAGCCGTCGCCGCGCCAGGGAGGCCTCATGCTGAGCGCGCTGCTTGAACCTTTTCAGTTCTCCTTTATGGTCAACGCCATGCTGGTGTCGACGATCGTTGCCGTTCCCTGCGCGCTGCTGTCGGTCTTTTTGGTGCTCAAAGGCTGGGCGCTGATGGGCGATGCCATGAGCCACGCGATTTTTCCGGGGGTAGTGGTAGCGTATATCCTCGGTATCCCCTTCGCCATCGGCGCGTTTATCGCCGGGTTATTCTGCGCCATCGCCACCGGCTATCTCGACGATAACAGCCGCATTAAACGCGATACGATCATGGGCATCGTGTTTTCCGGGATGTTTGGCGCGGGCCTGGTGCTGTACGTGTCGATTCAGTCGGAGGTGCATCTCGATCATATTCTGTTTGGCGATATGCTGGGAATTTCCGCCGGCGATATTGCGCAAACGTCGCTGATCGCACTGGGAATAGCACTGATTATCGGGTTTAAGTGGCGTGACTTTCTGCTGCACGCCTTTGACCCGCAGCAAGCGAAGGCCAGCGGATTGCACTGCGGGCTGCTGCATTATGGGCTACTGTGCATGATTGCGCTGACCATCGTGGCGACGCTGAAAGCGGTGGGGATCATTTTGTCGATTTCGCTGCTGATAGCGCCGGGGGCGATCGCTCTGCTGCTGACGCGACGTTTTGTCAGCGCCCTGCTGCTGGCGGTGGCGATAGCGTTAAGCTGTTCGCTGGGCGGCGTGTGGCTGTCGTTTTATCTCGACAGCGCCCCGGCGCCGACCATTGTGGTGCTGTTTACCGTCCTGTTCGTTATCGCGTTTGTCTGGACGTCGGTTCGCGATAGTCAGACCACAGCCCGTTCCGGCGAGGCCTCGGGTCGCGGCTGACGCCTTATCCGGGCTACAGACCGCACGAATTGTAGCCCGGCTAAGCGCAGCGCAAGCCGGGGAGTTTATTGCGGCTTTTTGGGTCGATACTTTTCCGGTAACTCCGGCACCGGGCGTTTATCATCGATCAGGTGGCGAATCGTCAGGATCGGATGCCGCCAGAGCATCCTCGGCCCCGCCCAGCGCATAATCTGCTTCATCTCTTCGCGTTTCGCGGGCTGATAGCAGTGCACCGGGCACTGCTTGCAGGCCGGCTTTTCTTCGCCAAATACGCACCTATCCAGCCGCTTGTCGGCATAGGCGTTGAGCGCCTGATAGTGTTCGGTATCGTCACGGGCCTCCGGGCAGCGGCGCTGGTAGAGCGCGATCATGCTGCTAATGGTCTTTTTTTCCCGCGCAATACGTTTGCCCGCCATCGCCTGTTCCTCCCGAAAAAGATGTATTCATAATACACATTCAGAGAGGGCGATGCAGCCCCATACTCCCTGAGGATTATGCCGGCTTGTCCAGGTGCCCCAGCGGTTTTTCCGGGAAGCATACATCGCGTACCCGGCGCTTGAGCTCCGCCGCATCGGGGAAACCTCCGTCCTGCTTGCGCTCCCAGATTTGCACATCATCAACGGCGACCACGAAGATCCCGCCGGTCCCCGGCACCAGCGTGACCGAAGCGATGTCGGTGCTAAAGCTGTGCAGCAGCTCCTGGGCCATCCAGCTGGCGCGCAGCATCCAGTTGCACTGCGAACAGTAGGTGATGGTAATCGCGGCTTTGTGGCTCATCGGCTTCTCGCTGTCAGTAAAAGGGCAAATTGTAAACAACTTGCAGATTAATTGAAGAATACATGATTATTTTGTTGCAAACGATAATACCTATCATTACCATTCGCAATCAACAAGCATGGAGAAAAAACGTCCAGTAACGGAATAACGGGACACACCTGCACTCTGGAAGTAACGCGTGAGCCAATACTAATAATGATTAAGGCGTGGCTACTATGTATAACTCCACTCAATCAACAGCATGGTTCAAGAAAAGCCTGCTGGTGACTTCTTTGCTTACAGCAATTTATCAGACTTCCGCCGGTGCGGCTGATACCACCGCGAAAACCACCAGCAGCGCATCGACTGATGAAAGCTCGGAACGGATGACCGTTACCGCGCCGGCGCCGTTGCTAAAAGCGGGCAGCGAACATTCGATCAGCGCTCAGGAGCTGCAGGATAAAGGGGCCAACGACTTTGGCTCGATCATGCGCTACGAGCCGCTGATTAGCGCCACCGGCGCCAGCGGCGGTTCCGGAAACGGCAAAAGCGGCTTCGATCGCGGCGGCTATACCGGCTACAATATTCGCGGCATGGAGAGCAACCGCGTCGGGATCGACGTCGACGGCATCGCCCAGCCGAACGCCACCGGACGCAGCTACGCCAGCCGCGCGGGCCTCAATACCTTCGGTATGGGTCGCGACTATATTGACCCCTATATGTACGGCAGCATTGATATTCAGTCCGGGGCGACATCAACAGAAACCGCCAACAGCGCCATCGGCGGCAACGTCTCTTTCCGTCCGAAATCTGCGGATGACTATCTGCATCCGGGCAAAACCAGCGCCTTCGGCTACCGCAGCGGCTACGACTCATCCGATCGCAGCTGGCACAACGGCGTCACCGTTGCCGGCGGCGACGAGACCCTGCGCGGGATCTTCGTCTACAGCCGTCGCGACGGTCAGGAGACGGAAAATAACAGCGGGACCGTTGATTCCTATCCGGCAAACTGGCACTCGGACGCCTTTATGGCCTCCGGGATCTGGCAGCCCAATGACGAGCATAAGTTCACCAGCACCTTCGATTATTACCATAAAACGAACCACACCCATTACGACGCCTGGGACTCCAGCGGCAACAGCGTTATCGGCACGTCAAACCAGACCAGTCAGACCCGTCGCTGGGGCCTGAGCCTGAAAGATGACTGGACGCCGATGAATGATTATATCGACAGCGTATCGACTAAAGTCTACTACCAGCATACCGAGGCCCACGACTGGACCTATATGCCCGACAGCATCACCCGCGCGATGCAAACGGTGAGCTCCGACTATGACACCGACACCTGGGGTATTCAGAGCGCGCTGGCGAAATCGATAGGCCGCCACGATCTGAGCGCCGGTTTTAACGCCAGCACGACGAAAACCCAGCGGCCGTTAACCCAGTCGCCAACCCCAAGCGCTTATAGCCAGATTATGCAGCCGGACGCCGATAGCCGCGGCTATATCGTTGCGGGCTTCCTGCAGGACAAAATTAACTTCGATCTCGACGGCCATAACTTCGCGGTGATCCCGGGCATTCGTGTGATGCATCAGTCGACCAAACCGGAAAACGTCTCCGATTTGGCCAACAACAGCAGCGTACTGACCGGTTCCGACGTGTCAAATCTGTACGGTAAGAACGCTGATACCCAGGCGCTGCCGTCGCTGGTCTTGCAGTACGATATCACTCCGCGCCTGATGACTTATCTGCAGTATCAGCGCGGCGCGCAGTTCCCTAACGCCAGCCAGCTGTACGGTTCCTGGAACCTCGGCTCCAGCTACGCCGGACGCGCCCAGTATGCGCTGATCGGCAACACCGATTTGAAAACCGAAACCAGCGATAACGTTGAGTGGGGGATGAAAGGCGAAGTGACGGAAGGCATCACCATGCGCACCGCGCTGTTCTACAACACCTATAAGAACTTTATCGCCTATACCCGCTACACCCGCGCCAATAATCCGCTGCAGTTCGCCAGCGTTCCGTCGAACATCTACACCATTTACCAGGCGGAAAACCGCGATAAAGCCTATATCTACGGCGGCGAAATCAGCGCTAAATTCAACTTTGGCACCTGGTTTGAAGAGGTTAACGGCCTGAGCGCCACCCTCGCTTACGGTTATAGCGAGGGGCAATCGAAATCCAGCTACAGCGGCGACAAGTACGTTGACCTCGATAGCGTCGCGCCAATGAAGGCTATCGTCGGCGTGGCGTGGGACGATCCGGCAAAAGTGTACGGCACCGCGCTGACCGCCACCTTTGTTAAGGGCAAGCGCGCCACCGCCACCAACCGTGAAAGCTATACCAACACCGGTTCCGCCATTACCGATTCGACCAACGAATATATGCGCGTTCCGGGCTACGGCATGCTGGACTGGACCGCGTACTGGCAGGTCGCGAAGAACGTGCGCCTGAACGGCGGCGTTTACAACATTACCGATCGTAAATACTGGGATTATCTGAGCAGCCGCAATATCGAAACGGCGACGAATCAGGACGCCAACGACAGAGCGCTGGCGGTGATGCCTGGCCGTACCTGGCAGTTGGGCGTGAACGTCGATTTCTGACCGGCCAATAATAAGAAACCTGCTCCCCGGCCGCGCGCCGGGGAAACTCATCGTAGAGAAGGATGTGAATTATGCAAAACACCCAACCGCAACATGCCCCGCTGTGGCAACGCTACCTGACCACGAAAGCGCAATCTTCCGCGAAATACGCCCGCGATATCGCCGCCGAAATGGGGATTAGCGAAGCGGAGCTAACCGAAGCCCGCCTGGGCTACGACGCCGTACGTCTGCAGAACGACGCCCGCGCCATCCTGACGGCACTGGAAGCCGTGGGGGAAACCAAATGCATCTGTCGCAACGAATACGCGGTGCATGAACAGGTCGGCGAATTTACCCATCAGCATTTAAGCGGCCACGCCGGACTGGTGCTAAATCCGCGCGCCCTCGACCTGCGCCTGTTTCTGAGCCAGTGGGCCAGCGCTTTTCGCCTGAACGACAACGGCCGCCAGAGCATCCAGTTCTTTGATCCGCACGGCGACGCGCTGCTCAAGGTTTACACCACTGAAAATACCGACATGGCGGCCTGGGATGCGCTGATTGTCGCGCAGACGCAGCAATCGCCTGCCCCGCTGGCGATTCGCCCGGCCGATCCGCTGAAATTTGCCGACTCCGCCGACGGCGAGGCGCTGGAAAACGAATGGCGCGCCATGACCGACGTCCACCAGTTCTTCGGCCTGCTGAGAAAATATAACCTGTCGCGCCAGCAGGCTTTCCGCCTGGTCAGCGACGACCTCGCCTGCCGCATTGACAACCAGACGCTGCCGGGCCTGCTGGAAACCATCCGCCAGGACGGCAACGAGATCATGATTTTTGTCGGCAACCGCGGCTGCGTGCAGATCTTCACCGGCGCGCTGGAAAAAGTCGCTCCGATGCGCGGCTGGCTGAATATCTTCAACACCGCTTTTACCCTGCATCTGCGCGAGGAGAGCGTGGATGAAATCTGGGTGACCCGCAAACCGACCTCTGACGGCCACGTCACCAGCGTCGAGCTGTTCGCCAAAGACGGCACGCAGATCGCACAGCTGTTCGGTCAACGCAGCGAAGGCCATCCGGAGCAGACGCAGTGGCGTGCGCAGGTCGATCGTTTGACTACCGAAGGACTCATCGCATGAAGCGCTGGCTGATATTGCTTGCGGCGCTCCCGCTGTTGGCCAGCGCCGCCGCCGAGCGCATTGTGTCACTCGGCGGCGACGTCACGGAGGTGGTTTACGCCCTCAACGCCCAGCGGCAGCTGGTGGCGAAAGACAGCACCAGCACCTGGCCTGCCGCCGCGCAGAGCCTGCCGGATGTGGGTTATATCCGCCAGCTGAATGCCGAGGGGATCCTCTCCCTGCGCCCGACGCTGGTGCTGGCCAGCGCCCAGGCGCAGCCCTCGCTGGTGCTGAAAAAGGTGGCAGAGAATAAGGTTAAGGTCGTCAACGTGCCGGGCGGCTACGACCTTCCGGCAATCGAAGCAAAAATTGACGTGATTGCCGACGCCCTCGGTAAGCAGAGCGAAGGAAAAGCTCTGCGCCACAAGCTTCTTCAGCAGATC
Source organism: Klebsiella sp. K5-306 (assembly GCF_051835185.1). Lineage (NCBI taxonomy): Bacteria > Pseudomonadati > Pseudomonadota > Gammaproteobacteria > Enterobacterales > Enterobacteriaceae > Klebsiella > Klebsiella sp. K5-306. The sequence continues at coordinate 224,836 of NZ_JAIFJY010000004.1, read as the reverse complement.
GCGCAAATTCCTTCCCAGCCTGTAAACAAGCGGGTGCTGTTTATCCTCAGCCACGGCGGCATGAATACCATGGTGGCCGGGAAACAAACCGCAGCGGATGGGGCAATCAGGGCGGCCGGGTTAGAGAATGCCATGCAAAGCTTCGACCATTATCGCAGCATGTCGCAGGAGGGCGTTATTGCCAGTAAACCGGACCTGGTGGTGATCTCCGCCGATGGGCTGAAAGGCATGGGCGGCGAAGCCGGGCTCTGGAAACTGCCGGGACTGGCGCAGACGCCAGCGGGGCGCAATAAGCAGGTGCTGGTGATAGATGATATGGCCCTGCTCGGCTTTGGCCCGCGTACCCCGCAGGCGGTGCTCGCGTTACGGCAAAAAGCGGAGCATCTGCCCTGATGCGCACCCACCCTGCCCGTCATCTGTGGTTAATGACGCTGCTGCTGATTGTCCTGACGCTGCTCGCCACGACCCTGGGCGCAATGCGCCTGCCATTAGCCAGCCTGTTGCCCTCCGGCGATGAAATCCTGAGGAGTATCTGGCTGACCATTCGTTTGCCGCGAGTGCTGCTGGCGCTGCTGGTCGGCGCCGCGCTGGCGCTTTCCGGCTGCGTGATGCAGGGGTTGTTTCGCAACCCTCTCGCCGACCCCGGGCTGCTAGGCATTAGTAGCGGCGCGGCGCTGGCGGTCGCCTGCTGGCTGGTACTGCCCCTGTCGGTGCCGGCGCTCGTGGCGCTGTACGCCCCGATGCTGGCGGCGTTTATCGGCAGCATGGCGGTGATGGTGGTAATTTTTATTCTCAGCCGGGCGGGCGACGCCTCGCTTTCGCGCCTGCTGCTGGTCGGCATCGCCATTAATGCCCTGTGCGGCGCGCTGGTCGGGGTACTTTCGTGGATCAGCAATGATACCCAGCTGCGCCAGCTTTCCCTCTGGGGGATGGGCAGCCTCGGGCAAGCGGAATGGTCGACGCTGCTGGTGGCCGCCACGCTGATGATCCCGGCCTCGCTGGTGGTGTGGGCGATGGCTTCGCGGCTCAACCTGCTGCAGCTGGGCGATGAAGAGGCGCACTATCTCGGCGTCAACGTTCGCGCCCTGCAGCGGCTGCTGCTGCTGTGCAGCGCATTGCTGGTGGCGTCAGCGGTGGCCATCAGCGGCATTATCGGGTTTATCGGACTGGTGGTGCCGCATTTGATGCGGATGTGGCTGGGGCCGGACCACCGCGGCCTGGTCCCCGGTTCGCTACTGTGCGGCGCAATGTTGCTGCTGCTGGCCGACACGCTGGCGCGCACCGTTGCCGCTCCCGCCGAGATGCCGGTCGGGCTGTTGACCAGCGTACTCGGCGCGCCGTGGTTTCTGTGGCTGATTTTTCGTCGGGAGAAAGGGGCTCATGGATAACCGCTATAGCGCGCGTTCGCTTTCGCTGCGTCTGAGTAACCGGCAGATTATTCATGATGTTTCGCTCCAGCTTTGCGGCGGCGAGATGACGGCATTGATTGGCCCCAACGGCGCCGGTAAATCGACCCTGCTGCGCCTGTTGACCGGTTATTTAACGCCCGACGAGGGCCAACGGGTGGTGGAAGGCCGACCGCTGGAGAGCTGGTCGGCAGAAACGCTTTCGCGCCGCCGGGCGGTGATGCTGCAACGCACCCAGTTGCACGCAGACTGGCCGATAGAAACGATTATCGCTATGGGGCGCTCGCCGTGGGGCGGCGCGATAAACCAGGAGATGATCTGCCAGGTAATGAAAGAGACCGGGTGCGATCATCTGGCCGGAAGACGCTACCCTACCCTCTCCGGCGGCGAGCAGCAGCGGGTGCAGCTGGCCCGCTGCCTGGCGCAGCTTTGGTGCGAGGGCGCCCCCGAGGGCTGGCTGTTCCTTGATGAACCCACTTCGGCGCTGGATCTCTATTACCAGCAGCACCTGCTGCGCCTGCTCAAACGCCTGACCCGCAGCCGCCGCCTGCACGTCTGCGTGGTACTGCACGATCTGAACCTCGCAGCGCTATGGGCCGATCGGATTCTGCTGCTGCATCAGGGGAAACTGGTGGCTCAGGGCACGCCGCAGGAGGTGATCCAGCAGCCGATTATCAGCCGCTGGTACGGCGCGGAGGTCAGCACGGGCAAACATCCCGATGCGGCCGTTCCGCAGGTGTATCTGGCGCCGTGAGCTGAGGAAATGATTGTGCCGGGCGTAGGCTAACGCTCTGCCCGTCCTGTGAAAACGTTCCTTGATAAACAACGAAGCCGATACCTTTACCGGCTTCGTTGTGATTGGCAAATTAGAAGATCTGCCGATAGAGCGCTTTAATCTCTTCCAGATTGGTATCGCGCGGGTTGCCGCCGGTACACACGTCCGCCAGGGCCGCGGCGGCCAGAGCATCAATATCTTCTTCTTTCATTCCCACGTCGCGCAGGCGCGCCGGAATATTGACGTCGCGATTCAGCTGCGCCACCGCCTCAATTGCCGCGGCACGCGCTTCGGCAATCGGCAGGGTTGCCGCCGACTTGTTACCAAGCGCAACCGCGATGTCGCGATACTTCTCGCCGGTAAATTCGGCGTTATAAGCCATAATATGCGGCAGCAGCACCGCATTAGCCACACCGTGCGGCGTGCCGTAAAAAGCGCCCAGCGGATGAGCCATACCATGAACCAGCCCCAGACCGACGTTGGAGAAACCCATCCCGGCAATATATTGCCCCAGCGCCATCCCTTCCGCGCCCTGCGCGTCGCCCTGTACGGAAGCGCGCAGCGAGCGGCCAATCACCTCGATGGCCTTCAGATGCAGCATGTCGGTTAATTCCCATGCGCCTTTAGTGATATAGCCTTCAATGGCGTGGGTCAGGGCATCTACGCCGGTGGCCGCCTTCAGGCTGGCAGGCATGCTGCTCATCATTTCGGCGTCGATGATCGCTACCACCGGGATATCATGCGGGTCGTAGCAAACAAACTTACGGCGATTCTGTACGTCGGTTATTACGTAGTTGATGGTGACTTCCGCCGCGGTACCGGCGGTCGTTGGGATGGCAATCATCGGTACGGCGGCGTTTTTCGTATCCGCCCCGCCTTCGAGACTGCGAACGTCGGCAAATTCGGGGTTATTAATGATAATGCCTATTGCCTTACAGGTATCCTGCGGCGAGCCGCCGCCGATCGCGATCAGGTAGTCGGCGCCTGACTGTTTAAACGCCTCTACGCCCTGCTGCACAACCTCAATCGTGGGATTCGGGACCACTTCATCAAAGACGCTGTAGGGCAATCCGGCGCCGTCGAGGATAGCGAACACCCTGGTTGCTACATCAAAACGAATCAGATCCTTATCCGTGACCACCAGCGCTTTTTTGAAGCCGCGTTTTTTAACTTCATCTACGATACAACGAATCGAACCTGGGCCAAAATAAGAGGTTTCGTTTAAAATCATTCTGTAAGCCATTTGTGCTCCCTCAATTCGAGTGTTTGATAACCATAATATTTAGCCCTACAGTAACGTGACTGACGCAGCCATTTTATTATTTCATATCAAATAACACCCTAATTGCTCTGCACGTTGGCGCAGTAAATTCACGTATCGGTCATATACAACAAAGTGAGTCCAGTATATTGGACATCAGCGACTCCCTGCGCTTAATCGAGTGATAAGCTTCGCCCCTCAATATAAGCAGCAACCAACCACTATTCTCAGATAAATATTATTGAACTGGATCACATTATTTTGTTTTCTATGATCAACATCGCTTCCCGGGAAAATAGATATTTTATCAGCAAGTGCCAAAACAGGAATGAGGACGCCACTCAACCGAAGTACATAAAGAAGAGCCAGGATCGGGATTTTCATTTTTCTACCTTTGCTACCGGCATCCTTAGCTCATTGCGCTCTGTCGTTATGCTCATCTGACAACCCGGCCGCCAATTTAACATATCAGAAACAAGCGTGTCATTTCATCAACAAAAAAAGCCCTCCTGCGATCATCGTCCTTCGCTCAAATGACCCTCTAAGAATTATCTATCATCGCTGATAAAAATTTATCACCCTCTGAATAGCGAAATGACTTGTTACGAGTAAGAAAAAGATATCAGCATTAAGAACTTTCTCTATTATTTGCGAGATATCGATTCTCAAAAAACCTTAAAAAAAACAAAAAACGCCTAAGATTTCTATATTTATTGCAAACATCACAGCCTCTTGTTAGTATGACCTTTAGTCAATATGTTTATTATAAAAATACCACTTATGATGTTTGTTAACCTTTATTCTGATCACCTGACCATACTTCTCTAACGGCAGTAGTAAATGTCTGACCTTATATATTGACATTTCGCACCTGTCCGCTAACTCACGAGTAAGTAACCCCTCAGGCTCATGTTCTTTCAATACATAAAGAATATACTCCTGCTCTGGTACGTTCACCCCGGAGAATTTATTGATGCCCATTGTGGTCATCAATGTTCTTAAACTCTCAACTGCGGTTAGCGAACCATGATGTGAATCTGGCGTACTGGGTGAAATTGCAATCTTCATGAGTCAGCTCCTTCTGTCATTCAGTGCTTGGGAGTATGGGATGACCCCATAAAAACGGCAACATTAACTTTAAATTTCAACTTAAACAGTACATTTATCTGAAATTCACTTTTTTTTATGATAAAAAACCTGATATAAAGAGTGAATTTTTAATTCCGTGTGGAGATAAAAATGCGGTTCGATATAGAGGGATTTATTACATTTGATACTGAGGAGGCCTCTCTGGTCAATCTCTTGACCGGCGATTGTATTGAACTCTCCGCCACTTCGACTCGCCTTCTTACTAGTCTGTTGCAATACCGGGGGGATATTATTTCGCGGGTTGATATTTTCCAGACGGTGTTTGAAAAATATGGTGCGAGGCCATCTAATAGTAATCTTAATCAGTACATCTCAACGCTGCGTCGCAGCCTTGCGGATCTGGGTATTGAAAAGAATGTGATTATTACGGTACCGCGAATTGGCTTTAAAATTTCTGAGGATGTCATTATCACTACCGACAATGATTACTCTTCCTCTATCACACTGCCAACCCTTTCTCCACAGCTGCCTGAGCGTAACTTGCTGCAACAACATTGCAAAGCGGCGATGTTACTGATCGCGTTCGCAGCAGTCGCGATGCTGCTCTCTTATTTTTTTATCTATAAAAAACAAACAGCTAAGATCATGTTCACCCAAGATAAATGCACTATTTATGGTTCCGAAGCTATCCCGGTGACAGAAATACTCAGGAATAAAAAGCTCTTTACCTCGGGGCTGGACTGTTCCACGCCAAAGAAAATCTACTTCTTTAACCGACAAATGAATCAGGAGCAGGGATTAGGTATTTACATGGATATCTTCATGCTTGAGTGCGACATTAAAGACCAGCAATGCCATAGTTATTACTATAAGGAAATAAAAAATGCGTAAATATGCCTTGATATTTTCCGCCTGTTCGTTCGCGCTGGTATTATTTTCAACCCTGTACCTTTATCTCAGTTCTGAGGACTCATTTTCCTGTGAATCACGCTACGATTTGACGGAGAATATAAATGAGAACATTCTTCGCTCCCAAGGGTTGCTATCCGCAGAACTTTTCAAAAACCATCTTTTAATCAATCTGGAGGGTTTACTCACCAGCAATGGCGATAAATATATCGTCTCACGCACTATCGCCATCACATTAAAAAGAAACATCGTTCCCAGCCATCTTTTTTATATAAAAGACTCGCAAGTCATTCGCCACCACGCTGATAATACGCCAGAAGATATTGCGCAAAAAAATCTCTTTGGAAGCCAAACTAATGATAAAATCATCTATATAAATCACGTCAATGATGATACTATTTTGTTAGGCACCCAAAAGTTTCCACAATATGGTTGTCGCCGTCAGCAAACCATCATTGATTGAGATTCATCTCATTAATTTTAATTAAAACGATATCATGACGATACATTTACTTCCGACATTAGCCAGCATCGCCAATATCATTGATATGATTAACCCCCGGCTGAACCTGCATCATGTCAGAACGGCGTTTATCGCATCACATCTGGCTAATTTAGTGGCGTTCTCTCCGGCCCAGCGGCGTAAAACCATTCTGGCGGCGTTAATTCACGATGTCGGTGGGTTAAATGAAAAATCACGTCTTGAGCCGCTAAATTACATCGATAACGAGCATAACAACCACGCGCTTATCGGCAGCGAATTGCTCAGCCGCATCCCGTTGTTTCGTCCTCTTAACAGGATTGTTCGCTATCATCACACCCACTGGCGCAACGGTCTTGGACATTATATTGAAGGAGAACTGGTCCCCGAAGAGAGTCACCTGCTGTTCTTCGCCGACCGGCTGGATGTACTTTATTGCCAGCACCGTACCGGTCATATCGCATTTTTAAGCAAAAAGCTGGTCGACATCGTCACCGCCGGGGCGAATATTCTCTATAAACAAGAGTACGTCCAGGCGTTCAGAACGCTTTCCGCCGATGAACATTTCTGGTCAGTCATGGCCTCCACCGACTATCGCGATTACATCAAAGCGATTCCAGGCGTGCATAACGATACCATCTCTTTACATAACCTCCGCGATATTGCTGAACTGGTCTCTTTTATTGTCGATCAGTTCAGCCAGCAGACGCCGTGGCACTCCGCGGCCGTCGGCCATATTGCCGGCTATCTGGCGACCACCATGGAAATGAGCGCGACGCAAACGCTAAAAGTTGAGATTGGCGGATTGCTGCATAATATCTCCTGCCTGGATCATAGCCCGCCGCCAGCGCGATCCGCTTCGCCAGGCAGAGCAGAAGCCTCTCTCTATAGTATTGAAGGAATTGATGATATTACTGAATGGATAGCCATGCAAAATCGTAATGCGTCCTCTAAATGGCACGCTGAATCGCTACAAACGGAAGCCCTGCTCATTACGGTTAGTCGACTGCTGGTCCATGCCCTGAGCGGGCCGAAGGGAGAAGAAAAATCGCTGGCCCAGTTAATTAAAAATAACCCGGGAAATGAAATTCCCTCGTTTATGCTGTCGCCTATCGCGCAGCACGCTTCACAAATTATTCAGATCTATCGCGCAACTGCGGGAGAAATAAAAGAGCTGGTGAATCGCGTTGAGCAACTCACCAGCTCCGCGTAAAGAGCCACCCCGCCTGAACGTCCTCAGGCGCTTAATCCGCCGTCCAGAATCAGAGTTTGTCCGGTCATATATTCACTCCCCTCGCCGATTAAAAACGCCACGGCCTTCAGTACATCATCCGTTTCGCCCAATCTGCGCAGAGGTATCGACTGGCGCATCTCTTTCAATTTTTGCGCGGGTATCTCTTCCAGCATCTCCGTGCGGATCAGGCCCGGCGCCAGGCAGTTTACCCGAATGCCGAAGCGCCCGATCTCCAGCGCCAGCGAACGCGCAATGCCGCTCATCGCCGCTTTACTCGCCGCATACGCCGTCTGCCCGACGTTACCCTTGAAGGCGCTGACCGACGACATCATCACGATGGAGCCGCGCCGCTGCATCAACATCGCCGGCAGCAGAACCCGGTTCCAGTTCATCATTGAGATAACATTGGTGTCCAGCACCTCGCGCCATAGCGCGGCGTTCTGGTGAATATGCAGGCCATCGCGAGCCATTCCGGCATTGTGAATAATTGCCTCCGGTGCGCCCCGCTCGGCCAGCAGCGCCTGAGCAAGTTCTTCAACCCGCGACTCGTCGTTGCCGTCGCAGGCGTATCCTTGCACCTGATACGATGAATTTTCACACTCCGCCAGAGTGGCGTTAATCGCCGCTTCATTGCGCCCGGTAAACACCACGTTCCCGTTTTGCGCCAGGCCGGCGACCAGCGCCCGGCCTATCCCCCGGCTGCCGCCGGTAATCAGCACCCATTTTTGCGCCATATCAGCTGCCTGACTCTTTGCTGATATGCTGACACAGTTCACCCAGCGTGATCCCCGGATTTTGAATAAACCAGTCCGCTTCCAGGGTAATATTGAATTCACGTTTTGCCAGCACCATCAGCTCGACGTAGTCCAGACTATCTAACTTTAAGCGAACCAGCGGCGTATTCTCATCCACCTCATCCGGCTCCAGGTCCTTGGCGTCACAAATCATTTCACACACTTTTTGCAGAACTTCATCATAGGGAATCATAAATTATCCTTAATTATCAATTAGTAATTGGTCCAACTTTTAGCGTAACCACATTCGTTATGACCTGATTATCCAGCTGCGCCGCCGCTGCAATACGCACCAGCGCGCCCTGCTCAGCCTGGCCGACCACCAATGAAGGCAACAGCCAGAGCGACAGCGAGCCGGGTTGGACCGGCGTCCCTTTGCCTGCCAGATGAGCATCAAAAACCACTTCCTGATGGGTTTGCAGCACCGGGTAGCGGGAAAAAATTTGCTGCAGCGAGGTTTCCCCCGGTCCGAGCAGGGCTGCAATATTCTCCTGGCGCAGCAGCGCCTCATCGCAAATCAGCTGACGGAACAGCAGCGCATCAAGGAACTGCCACTGCGCCAGGTCGGGCCAGGCGCGATTGAAATGGGATTGCAGCGCGAGCAGCGTCGTGGACGCCAGTTTGCTGGGCTGCTTACCCTCCAGCGACTCCGGCTCAGCCGCCAGGCTCATCTGGCATGACAAACAGATTTCGCCATTCTGCGGGTGGCTAACCGATACAGCGGAGAGAATCCGCTGTTTCGCCGTCCCGGGCGTTAACAGCCAGTCGGTATCGCACCATAGCGGCCTGCGCAGGCGGACCTGGCATTTTACGTATCCCTCCGGGCGGCACAGCCGCGACTGGACATCGCGCTTCACGTCCAGAAGCGCGCGCATTCCGTGGACGCTCAGCTGCCCCGCCCCCATCGCGCGCGCTGCCGCGTAGTCGAAGTGAATGGGGTTTTCATCGCCGGAAAACGCCGCCCACTGCTGCGCATCGGCAAGGGTGTAGCGCAGCAGCGTCACGCGTGTTTCTCCAGTACCAGCGCGGCGTTCGCGCCGCCGAAACCAAAGCTCAGATTCAGCGCCCGACGGATCTCTCCCTGACGATGCCCTTCGGCGATATAGTCGAGATCGCACTGCGGATCGGGCTGCGTCAGATGCGCTGTCGCCGGCATGATCCCCGCCGCCATCGCCTGCAGGCAGACAATGGTCTCGAAGCTCCCCGCGGCGGCGATCAGATGTCCGGAGTAGGCTTTGGTACTGGAGACCGGGATCCGGTACGCCTCGTCGCCGAGCGCTTTTTTCAGTGACTGCGTTTCATTCATATCGTTGAGCGGCGTGGAGGTGCCGTGAGCGTTGATATAATCGAGATCGGCAGGCTGCAGGCCCGCGTCGCGCAGCGCCCAGCGGATAGTCTGTTCACGGGCCACGCAGTCTTCGGCCGGTGAGGTAAAATCCACCGCATCGGAGAAATTGGCATAACCGGTGACCTCCGCGAGGATTGTCGCGCCCCGCGCCAGGGCGCTTTCGCGCTCTTCCAGGCACAGCACCGCGCCGCCTTCAGAAAGGACAAACCCGCTGCGCTGCAGGCTGAACGGGCAGCTGGCCCGCTCCGGCGATGACGCTTCCCGGCTCAACGCGCCAAGCACATCGATATTCCAGATAGCGCAAACGCTGTTTAACGACTCCCCGGCCCCGGCGAGCATCATGCTGGCCCGGCCAAAGCGAATCGCATCATAGGCCTCGCCAATGGCGATAGTGCCGGTGGCGCAGGCGGCGACCGGAGTATTTTGATAACCGCGCAGATTCCACAGCTGACTACAGGCCGCGGTGGTCACGTTCGGCATCGAAAAGAAGCAGCTGAAGGGCGAAGAGACGCCCGTTTTCTCAAACTCCGGTACCGCCAGATAGCTTTCATCCAGCCCTGCCCAGCCGGAGCCGATAATGGCGCCACACCTCAGCGGGTCATAAGCATCGGTGGGTGGTTTGCCAGCAAAGGCCATCGCCACCGCCTCCCGCGCGGCGGCCAGCGCCAGGCGAGCGTGACGCGGCAGACGCCGACGAATAGCGGCGGGAACCCCCTTGAGGCTGGGTTCATTCTCTACCTGACCGATAAAATGGGTGTGGATGCCGTTAGCGGAGAGATCCACATAGCGGTAACCGCGTCGATAATCCATGATCGCCTGCCAGCTTTCGGCAGCGCTATCGCCAAGGGGAGTCACCGCGCCATAGCCGGTTATCACCACGCGATAAGGGGGTTTACTGTGACTCATTCTGGGAAATCCTCTGTTGCGGGTTATTGCCTCCCTGCGCCAGCCAAAGCTGCAAAGTGGCATAAAGATAGTCGTACTGGTTCTGCGCCAGGCTGTTCTGTACGTCGAGCAACGCGTCCTGTGCGTTCAGCAGGGTCTGGTAGTCCACCGCGCCCGCCCGATAGCGGCTTTCGGTGAGCGTCAGGCGCCGCTGGCCCAGCTGCAGCGATTGCAGCAGGCGCTCGCGCTGCTCGTCGGCGTTAAGCCGCTTCTCCATCGCATCGTCCACCTCCGACAGCGCGGTGTAGGCCGTACGGCGGAAGTTCACCGCCTCCTGCTGTACCTTTACGCTGGCCTGCTCCACGGTAAGCTGTACCGTGTTCCACTGGATAAAGGGCGCGCCGACGCTGCTTCCGACGGTACGCAGCGGGTCGTTAAACCACTGGTGAAAGATCTGGCTGCCGGCGCTCAGCGTCCCCTGCAGCGAGAGCGTGGGATAAAAGCTCAGCCGCGCCGCATCGGAACCCGCCAGCGCCGCGCGCAGCCGCGACTCCGCCGCCTGCAGATCGGGCCGGCTGGCGAGCGCGGCCAGCGGCGTGGCGCTGGCAATGGCGACACGCTGATGGACGTCAAGCGCCGGTGCTTCATCGCTATGCTGCGCGGGGGGCCTGTTGAGCAGCAGCGCCAGCGCGTTGCGGGAGATCGCCCGCTGCTGTTTCAGGCTTAGCAACTGATTCTGGCGACTGATGACCGTCTGCCGGGACTGCAGAACGTCAAGCAGCCCTACTTTCCCCGCCCGCTGCCAGGACTCAATCTGCGCCAGCGTCTGCCTGGCGATATCCAGGCTGGTGGCCTGATAAGCCATTTGTTGATTCAGCAGCGCGATATTCCAGTAGAGCTGCGCGGTAGTATCAATCGTCGACAAGATCGTCGCCCGATAGTCCTGTTCGCTGGCAATCGCCTCCCACTCGCTCTGTTCACGAACCCGCGCCAGCTTGCCCCACAGATCCAGCTCATAGCTCAGGGATAACGAGGCGCTGTAGCTCTCCTGCGAACCTCCGCTATTGAGCGGCTTTGAGTTACTGCCGGCGCCGTTAAGCGTCGCGTCGGGAGAGATATTGGTTCGGGCCAGCCCGGCGGAAATGCGCGCCTGCCGAAGGGTTAAGGCGGCAGCGGCCAGATCGTTATTGCTTTCCAGAACCTGCCCCATCACCCGCGACAGACGTTCATCGCCGAAACGGTCCCACCAGCGACCCGCTTTCTCCGACGCAAGCGCGGCGCTTTGCCCTTCCGTTCGCTGCCAGTTCTCCGGCACCGACAGCAGCGGCCGCTGATAATCGCTGCGGGTCAAATTTCCACAGCCCGTCAGCAATACAATTAACGATAATAAAGTCAGCGATCTCATTCGCGGGCCAGCGCCTCCGTCGGGTTTAGCCGCGCCGCACGACGCGCCGGGAAATAGCCGAACGTCAGGCCTATCAGGGCGGAAAAGCCGCAGGCCATCGCCACCGGCAGCCAGGTAAAGACCATGGAAAACTCCTGCGTCAGCAGGGCAAACAGGTTACCGGCGGCCCATGAGCCCAGCACTCCCGTTAAGCCGCCGAGCGCGCAGATCATCACCGCCTCAATTAAGAACTGATGCATGATATCGGTAGGGCGGGCGCCGACCGATAGCCGAATGCCAATCTCATGAGTGCGTTCGGTAACGGAAACCAGCATGATATTCATCACCCCCACGCCGCCGACCAGCAGCGAGATGGCGGCAATAGCGGTGATCAGCAGCGACATGGAGTCGGAGGTTTTTTGCAGCGCTTTGGCGAGCTGCTCATCGGTCTGGACAAAGAAATCTTTTTTGCCGTGCTCGCGGATAAGGTGCCTTTCCGCGCGCCGCGCTGCTTCCTGCGGCGACAGCGTTTCCTGGAAGCGCAGCGTCAGCGCCTCCAGCGGCTTATCGCCGGAAATCCGCTGCAATAGCGAACTATAGGGGATCCACGCCGACATAAACCCGCTGACCACCTTTGGCCCGGGCTTGCTGGCAATGCCGATTACCCGCCACGGCGCGCCGGCAATCTGCACAATTTTACCCAGCGGATCTTCATTGCCGGGAAACAGCGTCTCCCTGCTGGTTTCATCCAGTACCAGCACCGGTTCGCGATCCTCGACATCGCGGCGGGTAAAACCGTTGCCCTGAATAAAACGAATCCCCTGCAGCGAAAAGTAGTCTGCGGAAACGCCGGAGAGAATTATCGAAGAATCAAAGCCCTGACGCACCGCGGTGGTCATGCTGGAAACAATCGGCGATACCCCCAGAACCCAGGGCTGCCTGCCGAGGCTGGCGATATCATCCAGCGACAGCGCCCGCTCCATATCCGGACGCTTGCTGCCCCAGCCGGTACCCGGGCGGATTTCAAGCGTGGTATTTCCGAGCTTACCAATCTCGTTCATGATGTTCTGCCGGGCGCCTTCCCCCACCGCCATGGAGGAGACCACGGACGAAATGCCGATGATTATCCCCAGCATCGACAGAAAGGCGCGCATCCGATGTCCCAGTAAGGAACGCCAGGCCATCCGCACCGACTCTCCGATACTGCGCGACAGCGAGGCCCGACCATTATCCTGTACTGCGGGAAGGCGCTGAATGCCGCGATTATCTCGAGCGCTGTGGGTACTGTCGGCAACCACCTGTCCGTCGCTGATCTCGACGATCCGCTGCGCCTGCCGCGCCACCTCGCGATCGTGAGTCACGATGATGACCGTGTGCCCGTCGGCGTTCAGCTGGTGCAGAACATCCATCAGCGCCCGACCGCTGACGCTATCCAACGCCCCGGTGGGCTCATCGGCGAGAATAATCTGCGCGCCGTTGATTAACGCCCGGCAGACGCTGACCCGCTGCTGCTGGCCGCCGGAAAGCTGAGCGGGTTTGTGCTGTAACCGCGCATCAATGCCCAGCTTTTCAGCCAGTAGCGCAATGCGCGCCTGGCGTTCTGCGGCGGGCATCGCGGTATAGAGCGCCGGGATGGCGATATTCTCTTCCGCCGTCAGATAAGGCATCAGGTGGTAGCGCTGAAAAATAAACCCCAGCCAGCGGCTGCGCAGCTCGGCCAGCGCCGCGCTATCCGCCCGGTGAGTGGCGATCCCGTTGATATAAACCTCGCCGCTGCTGGGCTTATCCAGGCAACCAATAATGTTCATCAACGTCGATTTACCCGAGCCGGAAGCGCCCATAATCGCCACCATTTCGCCGGGCATAATGGTCAGAGAGACGGATTTTAGTACCGGAATAATCTGCGTCCCGGCGGTAAAATGACGCGTGACATTGTTCAGCACGATCAGCGGCTCAGCCATCACACAGACCCCGCGTCCTGCGGGATCACCACCCGCTCATCGGGCCGTAATCCTTCCAGCACCTGCGCGTACTGACGATCGTTAATCCCGATACGGACGGTGCGCTCCTCGCTACCGTTCGCCGTTTGCACCATCACAATGTAACGCTCATCACCGAGCGAACGCCCCAGCGCGGCGACCGGCACGCGCAGCGCGTCTTTTACCTGCGCGATGCGGATAAACACCTGGGCGGTCATTGAGGTTTTCAGCAAGCGCTGGTGGTTATCGACTTCGAAGGTACCGTTATAGTAAATGGCGCTGCTCTGCTGATTACCGGCAGAAGCTCCGCCGTTTTGTTCCTCCAGCGCCTCCTGCGGCGCGGGCTGGACGTAGCCCAGCTCCCCTTCATAGCGCGTCTGCGGATCGGCGATGACGTAAAACCACAGCGGCTGACCGGGATGGATTTTCTGAATATCGGCTTCGGAAATGCGCGTTTGCACCTGCATTTTATCGAGGTCGGCAAGCACCAGAATCGTCGGCGCGATTTGTGAGGAGACGATGGTTTGCCCCTCACGGGTGACGATGCCCAGCACTTCACCATCCACAGGAGCAAGGATGCGGGTGTAGCCGAGGTTGGCGTTGGCGGTCTGCACGCTCATTTCCGCCTGTACGATCTGCGCTTCGTTAACCGCAATCTGCTGGACCTGCGCGCTATACTGCGCCTGCGCCTGCTCAAGATCGCTACTCACTCCCGAGCCATCGCGCTGCATCGCCTGCTCGCGCGCCAGCGCTTTGCGGTACTGTACCAGCGTGGCCTCGGAAGCCAGCTTTTGCGCCCTGGCGCTGGCCAGCTGCGCGGTGGCGTTGCGTAAATCGGAAAGCTGCAGCGTCGGGTCAATTTCGGCTAACAGCTGCCCCTTACGTACCCGCTCGCCCTGGCGCACGTACAGCTTACGTAGCTGGCCGCTGACCTGCGCGCCGACGCTCACCTGGACGGCAGGTTTAATAGTCCCGCTCGCCAGCACTACTTTTTCGATATCCCCGCGATCGAGCGCAACGGTGTAGAGCGACTCGGCCTGGGCCGGAAGCGAGCGCTGATAAAAAACGGCGGCGATAATGGCCAGGATCGCGACCAGCGCAAGTAGCCACGCTTTACGGCGGCGTAAAAATTGTCGCCTCATTGGCCCGGCGCTCCCTGTGCGATATCGCGCAGCTCGCCTTCATCCAGACGATATACCCGCGTGAAGTGATGCAGGATGGGCGCACTGTGGGTTACCACGATCAGCGTTTTGCCCTGTTCACGACAGTGCTGGCACAGCGCGGCGATCACCGTTTCCGCGGTTTCGTCATCAAGATTGGCGGTCGGTTCATCGCAGAGCAAAATAGGCCGGGCGCTGTAGAGCGCCCGCGCCAGCATCAGCCGCTGACGCTGGCCTAAAGAGAGCGCCGAATGGCTCTCGCGGATCAGCGCCTCCATGCCTCCCGGCAGCGCCTGAACGACCGGCCCCAGCGCCATTTTATCGACCAGCGCCTCCACTCGCCCGCGATCGCTGTCGCTGTACCACGGGTCAAACAGGGTGATGTTTTGCAGCACCGAGGCGTTAAACAAAATATCTTCCTGGCTCTGCAGCCATACCTGCGAGGCCAGCTGGCGGGCGGTCGCCTCTTCACCGTCCAGCAGAATGCGCCCATGCTGTGCGGAAAAAAGCCCGGCCATCAGCCGTAGCAGGGTACTTTTTCCGGCGCCGGAATCGCCGACAATCGCCACCCGATCGCCGGGTTCCAGCCGGAGATCAACGGCATTCAGCACCGGGCTTTGCGGAGCGTAATGAAAGCTCACCGCCTCAAACGCCAGCTGCGGAACCGCCTCCCCACGCAGCGGAGATAACTGAGGAGTTGCAGGTTCCTCACGGGTAAACAGGCCCTGCGCGCGGGTATCAATCACGTGTAGCTGCGATTTACGGATCACGGCATAGAATATCCGCGTGACGTAAGAGGTAAAAATCTGCCGTAAAAAGCTATAGGCAAAAAAGTCGCCCAGCGAGATAAGCTTTGCGCTCACCAGTGGCAGCACCACCAGCATAAAGACCACCATCTCGAGGCTGCCGGTGAGCTGATACAGACCTTCTTTTACCTGCTGGTAAACTTTCTGCCGCTGAAGGCAGGTGAAAAGGTCGTGTGACAAACGGGCAAACTGCGCTTTGCGCTGCGTTTCCAGCCCGGCAGTTTTAATGGTTAACACCCCCTGAAGGGTTTCCATGAAAAAGTCATTCAGCGTCGCGCTTTTCAACTGCAGCTGCTGCGTATACCAGCGGTCGCGGAATATCGCCCAGACGCTGATCAGCCCCATCACGACAATGCCCGCAGCGGAAATGAGCGCCAGCACCGGTGAGATCCAGAACATAATGCCGATAGCGATAACGCAGATTATCCAGTCCGAGCGGAGTCCGTTATCCAGCTCGATTTTTTGCAGCATCCCTCCCTGCCAGGCAATAAAGCGGCTGAAAACATCCCCCGGCGCGCGTTTTTCAAAAAAACGCAGCGGATTATTCAGCAAGCGGGAAAAACCGATATCGCTCTTGAGGAGGACAAAGCGGCGGATAAAGCGCTCGCTAATCACCCTCACCCCCAGCGCTAACAGCGTGGATATGACAAAAGCGAGGATGAACCATAAATAAGGAAACTGCGTATTCTGAACGTCTGAGAAGGCCTGGTTTATCGCCCGACTGACCATCGTCGGCATTAAAAACAGCGTTAGCGATACCAGGAAGGTTAATAGCATCAGTTTATAAATACCCGGTACCGCCGCAGTCTCCTTCAGGCTCATCGCGCGCGGCATCTCCTGCTGCGCCCCGGCAATAACCGGATCCGGACTGGCGATCGCGCCGGGAGATTCTTCGAGGATCAGCGCATAGCCGCTAATCTCTTTTTTTAATGCCGAGAAAGGCAGCCACTGCTGACCAATCGCCGGATTCATCACGCAAACGTAATCCCCTTTGCGCCAGGCCAGCAGGACATAGTGGCTGGCGCCATAGTGCAGAATGGACGGGAACGGCAGCGCATGGAGTTCATCGTGGTCAAACAACACCGGCGCGGTGGCAATGCCGACCTGTTGCAGGATAACGGATAGATCGCTCAACGATGTCCCATGATCGGATGCGGGGAAAATTTCCCGCAATGCCGGGAGAGAACACGGAATATTCTGGGTCTGCGCCAGCATCGCAATACAGGAGAGGCCGCATTCATTGGTCTCTTCCTGGAAAACCATATCAGGGATAATCTTTTTCATGATGATGCATCAGTGATTAATAAAATAGAGCGAATGGCTGTGCCACAAAAGCCAGTCCTGCGGATAGTCACGCAGGGTGTTTTCAATCATCGTCGGTAGCTGTGCCGCGACCTCTTTTGGTCTCAGCGGAGAATAGATCTTTATTTTTATCCCCTGCTGATAATAGAGGTGATAAAAAACCACCTGCGCCGATACGATGCGAGAAAATCGCTGTACGCCGCTATGTAATTTCGCCGGGCGGCCAAAGAGTCGGCAGCTTATTTTCCCGGACTGCGCTTCATGGGTCTGCACGGTGTAATCGGCAGGAATGTCGGGGAAAATAATCATATTTTCCCGCCCTTCCGATACATTGGTCATTAACGCCATAAGCTCGCTGGCCAGCGACGTATTATCCTGGTGGATTGAGCAGTAAGAGAGCGCGACGCCGCCCATTTTTCGGCTGGCGACGGTGTAGCTTTCCGCGCTGGAGGAGACCACCACGCTGGCTTTTCCCGGCGTCACGCCGGCCCCGACCATCGCCGCTAAAATATCGGAAACGCAGTGCAGCGGCGCGAGGACGACCGGCGTCTTTTGCGCCACCAGAGGCGCGACAACGGCATCAAGCTCTCGCGTGCACGCCTGCATCTGGGCCAGCGTAGCCGGATGCTGTCCCCAGGTCGCGCCCATTTCAAGCAACTGACGGCGCATGGCTATCCATGCGGCATCGATTCGCCCGTCGGCGCCCGTCAGGCAGCGGTAGTTTTGCGTCGCCACGGCGGTACGGCCGCGGTAGTGTCGGCCCAATAACCGTAGCCGACATAGCGCGCGAACCGCTATCAACAGCAGCGGCATGGGGGTGAAACGCATGATCCTGCGCACCGCCTTTTGGCCATAGCCGGTAAAAGGCCGGTAGCGCCAGCTCAGCTGCGCGAACCATTTTCTTACGCTGAAAACGCTCCAGACGATGAGAAAACGCGTCACGCTTACTCCTTGTCCTGCGTTAACAGCTGGCGCATATAGTCGGCAAATTCAGGGAACTGGCGATCCTTCGCAACCACGTATTTTTTATTAACAATAAACAACGGCGTCGCGTTAATGTCGTAGAGTTCGGTAATTTTCGCCATATATTCCAGGCGCTCGGCAACGGCCTGACTTTGGCGTATCTGATGGTATTTCTCGACATCGATATCATTTTTTTTCAGCCAGCCATTAAGCGCGTCATCATCCGCTAAATTAATACCGCGGGTCAGCACGGCGTTAAAAGCCCGATCGCGCATCTGGCGCTCAAGGCCCATCACCTCCAGCGTGGCGAAAACCGGCGCATAAATGGCCAGGCCGTTTCTTTCGGCCGTAATATGGATAACGTCAAAGGCGCTATCCGCCGGTAACGTGGCGGCGAATTTTTCAATCTCTTCTTCGTTCGACGCGCAGTAGTGACAGCCGTAGGACATCACTTCAATGATGCTTTTCTCATTCTTGATTGGGCTACTGGCAACGGTGGCGCTGTCAATTTCCCGCAGAGCCGAAGGCTGACTGCTATCCAGCGAAAACGTATTAAAAACAAAAATGTGATAGCACAGCACGGTAATTAGCGACGAAATTAACGCCACCAGAAATGTATAGCCAACAGCGGTAATAGGTTTTATCTTCATTTGATACCAGGCTCGCGAATACGGCAGAGAAATACATGGAGGGTTCCCCCTCCATGTACCGCATCAGAAATTACTGACGGATGCTATTCGGTACAACACACATACCGTCAGGCGCATCTTTGGAGGTCACGGTTGAGTTACCGTGCTTATCCGTACAGGTAGTCACTTGTTTACAGGTAGAGATACCGCCAACAACCACCGTCTCGTAAGAGCTGGTGCAAGTTTCCTTGCAGGTCCCGCCAATGATTGTTGATGCTTCAATCATGCTTAATTTTTTCATTTGTTAGATCCTTAACTATTTATATTGAAATGTATTTTCTTACACTTACCTACTGGCTTAAATACCTGCCAGTAATTCTTGCGATGTCATCGCTGGTACGTTATTAAACGCAGGGGGTAGCCACGATGCATTTGAAAATATTAAACAGTTCCACGTTATTTTTTACGTTTAATTTTTTCATCAGCCCGCGTTTACAGCGGCTCAATCGACGAACATCAATTTTTTGCTCAGAGGAAATTTGTGACAGCGTTTTCCCTTTGAATATTTCTTCCATTAACCACCAGTCATCGCTGGAGATGCTGTTGTTAAAATCCCTGGCGAGCCATTTCTGTCGAGTATAATTAATTAAGGATCGACTGAAGAAAATTTTCTTCGCCACCATGGCATCAGCGCTTTCGATAAATTTAAAAAAATTATCCAGCGATTCATTCTTTAATAGCCAACTCGCTTCCGGCAGCAAAGAATGCAACGCAAAAAACAGAGAGATATTATTTTCTCCCAATAAAATTACCAGCTGCTGATTTTCCCGGCAGTAATACTCTTTAATGGTGTAGAGCGCATTAAAACGCTCATCCGGCAAACTGTCGACATCGCAGAGGATCCAGCGCAGTTCATCTTTTTGCTTTGGCTGACGCAGGGTGTTGATCAATTGTGAGAATTGGTCAAGCCTTGAGAAAGCGCAGTCGTCTTCATGCGCGGCCAGATCGGCCACCACCGAACGCACGCCTTCCGCGAAAAAGATGTTTTTATCGTAGAGAAAGAAATGACGGCTCATAGTTAATCATCCTTGATCTAATCTACTGGTAATTTATGGTGTAATTCGCAGTTGCCTGGAAGGCCCCGGTTTGCAAAGTTTTGTTACTCAAGGCATCCGGTTCCCCTTCCACAAAAGCTTTAAAATTTAACTGCATGGTGGCATTGGAAATGGCAACCGCGGTCGTTGGCGTATTTAGTGAAATCGCCGTACCATCATTCTCTTCAAAACCAATGCCAATACCGCTGGCGGAGTTAGGCGCTATCGGCGTTATCGCCAGACGGTCGCTCATATTGGCATTTTCCGTTCCGCTAAAGGTTACGGTAACGGAATTAAACACATCAGTACTGCAATCCTTAAGCTCAATCACAAAAGCTTTAGGTTGGGATTTTCTCTCCGCATAGAGCGTACGAGTGGAAATTTCGCCAAAATCTACGGCGATATTTTTTGACGAGGGAACGATACTGCAACCATGGGCAACGACGGTTCCCTTGAAGTTTAAATCGCCGCCGATCAGCTCCCCGATAGCCTGTGCCGGGGTGGCCGCCGATAGCGAACCTATGAGTACCATTGATGCGATAAATTGACGCATGCTGTCCCCTTACTGAAACTCAGCGACCACGGTGGCCGATGCCTGGAAATCCCCTTCGAGAACGTTGGTCCCGGCATTCGCAATCGGCGCGGCCGTCAGATTCCAGGTTCCCTGGTTATTGGTAAAACCCGGGACGTCATAAAACCTATTCGCCGCAACTAAATTGCCGCCCGAATCCTTGAGGATAATGCCAAGATTTGAGCGATCGACGGCGCCAGTCGTGCCTAAATAATCGCTATTAAAGCTGGCGGTATTGGCCTGCTGGATCCCCAGGCGAATATTCAGATTACCGGTTGCAAAGCTTCCTCCTTCGCATTTCACCTGGATTGGCACAGACTGGCTGTAGTTGTTGCCATTAAGCAGGGAACCCGCGCTGGGGATAGTATTGAAATCAACGGTGATCGGTGAACCCGAATTGACAACACATTTATCCGGGACGGTAATCACCCCGGAATTAATTGAGATAATCGACATCGGCGTAGTGCCCATCCCTGCGCTGTAATTCCCCAGACGCCCATAAAGCTTTGCGATTTCTGTACCCAGCAGGTTCACGCCGTTGACAATCGGCTTGGTAATCATAAACGTTACCCGCCCCTGGGCGCCGGACTCAAAGTTATTAAACTGGGTGGTTGGCGGAACGCATTTGTTCTGATACGCTCCGTTCGTTTCATTATTAAAAGGAACGGCAAAATAATCCATCCGTTCACCGCGGATATAAATCTCTATTTTTACATCCATATAATCATTGAGTTTTAAATACCCTGGTGTACTTCCCTGCTGCAGTATTGATGCGGTAGCCGAGTAATATATAGCCTGATTTTCCATCGGAATCGTACAGCTGGCAACCCCAGAATATTGTCCCCCCAGGGAAAAGACATAAGGAATGGTTGCTCCGGGGCTATTATTGGTAATATCCTGATTGGCCACGTCAATATTATACATTTTAGGCCCGCCGACCGGGGTAATTTCCCCTTCAACCGCCGCACCGACGTTCAGGGAATATAAACCGCCGCAGAGTAAAATAGTGACGCAAGATTTCCGCCCGATAAGCATTGTCGCCATCACAGATACTCCATTTTTAAACGCAGCAGTCCGCTAAAATTACCCGCAGTCACGTTACGCGCGGTCGACTCCAGCACGGCAATAAACGTCAGGCTGCTGTCGCCGGTTTTCACAATAAACGGCGGCTGCGTTTGGTTAATATCCAGCGCCCGCTCTTTGATATCCAGCAGGCGAATACCGGCGCCAGAAATACTGCCGGTCAGGCGCAGCAGCTGGCGATTGTGCTCATCGGACTCGCCGATAAAGGTCAGCTGTACCGCCTGCTCGCCGGTGGTGTAGAGGTGCTTGCTATTGCCCGTCGTTCTTGATGCGATGCTGTCCCGCGCCTGCGATGCGCCCTTCAGACAATCCCTGAGCTCGACGCGAACCAGCACCGGCTGGCTGCGGTCGCCTGCCTGATGAAAACGACGGGCGCTAATTTCACCCATCTCAATTATCTGCAGACGGCTCTGCGGCGCCAGCACGCAAGGTGAGGCATAGACGGAGCCGTTGAATATGACGTTACCGCCATCTTCCCCCTGATGATCCCGGTTATAGTGCTGCGGCTGTAGCGGAATATCAGCCTCGGCCAACGCGGGCATACTGATACCGAATACAAACAGTGCTAAAAGCGATAAACGCGTTTTCATCATCAGGTTCCTCTTTAATTACCCTTGCTGCGATGGCGGCAGAGCTTTACAGGTATTTCCTTCACAGCGATATTTCAGCTCGGGATGGCCGCCATAGTCATTCACATACATCATGGCAAACTCTCGCACGCCGCCATCGGTGACGCTGAATTCCAGGCTGGACTTCGGCGCAACCATGATCCCCGGGAATTTGGTGATTTTTTCACCCTTCACGCGGGATAAGCCAATGATGGTGATGTAATAGGGCGTCGGATTTTGCGCGGTCATCTTATTTCCGCTCTTTTGGAAGACGACCTGGTCCTGCCATATCTCGCTTTTGCTTTTGGGAATAATGGCGGTCGGGCGGAAAAATAATTTAATCCGCGACTGCATGGCTAACTGCAGGACATTAGCTTTATCCGGCTTGGGCGGAATTTCGCGCACGCTTAAATAAAACAGGCTTTCGCGATCCTGCGGTAATTGGTTAATGCCATCCGTTTTGGTGACCCGCGCCACCCCTTTTTGTCCGCCGTTGATACGCTGTAAAGGCGGTAGCACCACCAGCGGAGAGGTAATCTTATTGCCCTTGCTGTCCTCGACCCAGGATTGCGCCAGAAACGGAATATCCGGACTGGTGTTGGTTAAATTGGCGCTCGCCGAGCTGTCTTTACCGGTGATAATCAGGCGAGTGCGGTCCAGCGAAACGCCTGCCTGAGCGGTACCGCTTACCGCCGCCAGCATCAGAGCGCCCATCCAGCAGAGTTTGTTGCTTGTTATGCTCATTTTTGACCTTTTATTACTGTCACTGTCATTTACACGGCAATAGCGCGGCTGTCGCACGACGCTCTATGGTGGGCGGGATAGCGATCTGACACTGCTTCTTCCCGCCCCAAACGACGCTTAGCAGCTCCTGAGGATTAACCCCTGCCAGCCATCCCTGCCCGCCTTCCATAATCATGGATACGCTTACGCCATCGTCGTTAATCACCTCAGCGCCGAACGGCGGATAGGTGCCATCAGCCAGCCGAATAATGCCCATCATTTTTTCGCCCTTCGCCATGCCAAAGGTCTGATAGCCAATGGCGCCTTCGGTCAGCGTGGCGGTGCTGATAGCTTTTGCTGGTTCGATGGATTCCGACATCGCATCCACGTCGACTCGGGTGTCAAAGCTGTTGTAGCTCACGATGTCCGGAATAACGGCGATGCCGAAATTATTGGTTCTTGATTTACCGTCATTAAGCGGAACGTCGCCGATACCGTTGGTATTCACCATAACGCGGGCCGTATTGAGCGTCGCACCGCTGTTGTGGAGCGCCGCGCCGTGCCGTGTGGCGGTGAATCCGCCGCGCAGCGTGCTGCTCAGGGAGAGATAGTTATCCTGCTGATAGCTGGCGTTACTGTTGATTTCGGCATACTGCGAGCGGCGCTGATAATAGCCGTCGACGTTGGCATAACCGCTCTGGCTCGCTCCCGCACGCAGCCGCCACAGGTTGTTATAGTCGCTGCTATCGGTATACGAGAGCATCGGGCTGGTTTTACCGTTATTGGTCTGCACATCCAGGCCGCTCCATTTACTATCGCCAACCGGAATAGAAAGTGAGAGAGCAATAGAGTCGTCCTTCCGACCTTCATAATCAGAACGATAGGCCGAAATATTGGTGGTGATCCCGCGAATATTACCGACGTTAAACGAGCGTCCTAACGAGATGCCGTAGCGATCCTGGCTGCTTCTGTTCCAGTAATTCTGGTGGGTATAGGTCAGAAAGACGGTTGTCGCCTTACCTGGCTCATCGGCCCAGAAAGTTTTATTACCGGTGATGGTATAAACTTCTTTTTCACGGCCAAGACTGTCGTACCCCTCATAACGCTCGTTGAGATACTGCGAGAAAGAACGGAAGTCCTCCTGCGAGAAGCGATACCCGGCGAAGGTAATTGAACTGTTATATTCGTCGAAGGTTTTCGCATAGCTCAGCTTAAACGAGGTTCCTTTCAGTCGCTTTTGGTTCGACTGCTGACTGTAAGATTCCGTGGCATCCAGCGAGAGCGCGCCGAAGACGCTGAGATCGCGACCGATACCGGCGGAAACCGCGGTATATTCGGCCCCTGCGCTCTGCAACCCGCCGTAGAGCGACCAGGCATTGGTGATCCCCCAGGAGAAATCACCGGAAGCGAAACCTGGCCCCTGAATTTTATGGCTATAGCGGGACGGCGCACCGATAGCGACGTTGTAGCGCACGTAGCCTGGACGCGTAAGATAAGGAATATTGGCAGTGTTAACCTGGAATGTGGAGATGGAGCCGTCCTGCTCTTCCACCTGAACATCCAGCGTACCGCGCACCGAGCTCCGTAAATCCTGAATATTAAACGGCCCGGCAGGCACCGTCGTTTCATAAATGATGCGTCCGCTCTGCTTCACCGTCACCTTAGCGTTGGTCTTTGCCAGACCGCGGATTTCCGGCGCGTAGCCCTGCAGGTTTGGCGGCAGTTGACGCTCATCGCTGGCGAGATTCAGCCCGGTAAAACGAACGGTGTCGAAAACCTGCGAATCAAGATAGATCTCCCCTGCCGTCAGTTTTGCCGCCATCATCGGCAGCGGACGATAGGCGTAGAACTGATTCATATCGAAATCAAATTGATGCGTCGCGCTGTAGTAGCTGGTCTGATATTCGCCGCGTACGCGCCAGCCGCCGAGGTTGAAGCCTGTCTGGCCATATCCGCTCAGGGTGCTGTAATCCTTGTGCATATCAAGCTGGCGGGTATATTGGCCGGTGAGGCTATAGTCGAGCAAAAATCCGCCGATCCCCTGGTCCCAGCGCTCAGGCGGCGTCCAGTTTGGATCGTTATATTTCATCCACGCTTGCGGAATGGTGATATCCAGCACCCCGGCGTAGTTACTGAGCGTGGCGCCCGGAAGGCTGAGGAGGTCATAACAATCGGCAAACGGCTGCGCGACCTTCTGCTGGGCTTCTTCTTTTAATGCCAATCTTGCAAGAATTTCGCCGTTAATGCAGGCCTGAGTATGCTTCTCGTCTTTGGAAGACAGATAGCGAACCTTTTGCTGCCCTACAGCCTGACCATTTATTTTAATGTCTAATAAGTACTCGCCCGGTGGCACATAGTTGTCGGTGGCGAAACGCGTTAAATCGATATTGTCGCGGTCGGCGGCATCCAAGACGTCGGTGTTGAATTCCACATCAGTGGAGGCGCAAGCCACAGAAGCACAGCAGAAAAAAAGGATCTGAGAGAGGATTATTTTTATTTTTAGTTCTGCTGACATGACTATTCATCCCGAATCATTCAGTAAAATATCGTGCGCGACAAACAAGCTACAACAGCAATAGCTGGCTTATTTCTAGTTGTAATCCATAAAGAAACGAGTGACGGCGTAAAAATCTCCAGCCTTAATATGTTGCTGAACCGGAACCAACGAAGCGGTAAATTTCAGCGTATTATTCTCATCACTCAGAAGATACCCGGAAGAGGGTTCTCCAAAAGTTAAAATCTCCCCGTGGCGATCGCGAATCTGTATCCCAAAGCCTTTTCCCTCGCCATCCGGAATTAATACCGTCGGGTCTTGCGACGAAGCATTTCCGGTAAAGGTGATGGTGGCATAGGCACCGGGCGTTGATGGATTTTCGCTACCGAAAGAGGCGCAGCCGACTAAGCGCACCAGAAAAGGTCGGATCAGCTTACCTTCCTGGTCCATATTAATATCGCGAGCCGAGATATTACCGAAATCCACCCACAGTTCGCGCGAGTTGGGATCGATATCGCAGGCGGCAGCAACCAGCTCCCCCGAAAGCGCCAACTGTCCGGGCGTAAAATTAGTACTCAAAGCATGTCCGGAGAAGAGTAATACCGATACGAATAACGCCATCAGTCTCTTTTTCTCTGTATCCTTAACCATACTCAGAATTCCATATTATCTGGCACCCATTCCAATATCGCGGGGAGAAGTCTCCCCGCGAGCGATAATTCAAAATCGATTATTGATAATCGATAGTGAAGTTGATCGTTGACTGGAATGCACCCGCGGTAACGGTAGTGGTAGAACCGCTCGCAGCAGCTTCCGCTTTCAGGAAGGCCACGAAAGGAATGGTGTTGGTGCCATCAACCAGAGTGACCGGAGTCGTCTGCGCGCCCCAGGTCACAGTCTGGCTAGCGCTGTCTTTCAGGCCGATACCCGCGCCGGATGCGGTACCAGAAGTGAATGCAGCCAGAGTAGGATCGTTCGGGTTAACCGAAGTCGGGGTGTAGGAAACAACGGCGCTGCTAGCGATGGTGGTGTCGCAGTACTGCAGTTCGATGCTTTTAGCTTCAGTTGCCTGACCACCGCCCTGCAGCAGGGAAACTGGAACCTGACCAAAATCAACGGTTACCGGGCTGGACGACGGGGCCAAACCACAAGCAGTGTTCACCAGTTCACCCTGAAGCTCGATAACCCCGTTGGTTGTATCAGCAGCCAGAGCAGACATAGAGCCGAGAGCAGCAGTTAATGCCACAGCCATAGCAACTTTATTCAGTTTCATAGAAAATTCCTGCGTTATAAATTTTTATCCTAAAGAGTAAGGAGCTATAAAATTGCTGCGGTATATTCTCACAACAATCTGCAGCCCTCCGCATCACCGAAAAATCCGTTTCAATAATTAGACTATTAATTAATATTAATAATTTAATTAAATCCAGATCCCCTGGTCGGCAAAAATACTAACAAATCATTTTTGGGGTAAAAAGAAATACATTTAGCAGGGAATTAAAAAAAGATTTAACCTCGCGAACAATCCCGCGTCAGAAATTTAACTCGCAGAACACTGAGATATATCCTAAAAACAAATTACGCCAGGTAATTAATAAATTATAGATGCCATGAATTCACCGTAAAATAATTTTAACATAGATCACAATTTTTTAACAAAGAAGTTATCAGCTCTTTCTGCGGGTCATACGTAGACACAACCGGAGAATCTTTCCGCACCACGCCGTTGCCGCTTCTTGTTTTCCTGGCCAGAAGACTCCGTTATCATGCGGCTCATGAGTCAATGAAAAGAAAAGCACAATTTCACGGGAACCAATGAGCCGCAGCGTGACGTCATGAAAACAATAAAATCCGCTAACTCATTAAAACTTAAGTAAATGGACATCAAAACTGATGAGTACACTAGAGAATCTTGACGCCCATACGCCCATGATGCAGCAGTATAGAAAATAAGATTATAGTAAATTGATATGTATGAATATTTAAATAAAAACAAACACAACAAGCTACCTATAGGCTACAAATAGTGAAATCAATCTGGCTGCTCTTGTATAAGCTGGATTTCTAAAAGGTAAGTTTTCCTCTAAAAACTCATCGGCAAAAACATAATTCACAGCAGGTTTACTGTTGTGTCTTAGGAAATCCGATGCCATCTCCGCTGCGTATGGCGTTTCTAGGTAATACGTCAAAAACTGTTTGGATGGTAGTTGGCACGTATGGTATCTGTCGAGGGCTATGGGTTAAGTATGTGTTTTCTTGGTTTCTCTATTTCTTAACTAGTTTCAAAATGTTAAATCCATCACAAAAATGCGGTAGTAGAAACTATGAGCATATGATTTGCCATTTTTTGAGGGTTGAATGTAAACAAGCCTGTTGGCAAAATTGTTGATGTAGTTATGACTACTTTTTTGGGATTTTAAAATCCTACACAGCAATGACAACATAGTACCATCAAGAAACAGTTAAAAAGGAAATAATATGGCTGCAAAACTATGTTTCTTCCCCGTAGGTAATGGGGATATGACACTTATTCAAACTGAAGATGGAAAAAATATATTAATCGATTGCCGTATTAGGGATGGAGAAGAACATCCTGATGTCCGCTCACAACTTAGAGAAAAACTCTCTCGAGATAGCGAAGGGCGTCTTTTCGTCAATCTTTTTATTTGGACGCATCCTGATTCAGATCATTGTGATGGAGTATCTGATCACTTTCACTTGGGGAAACCTGAAAATTGGAGTGAAAAGAGCGATAAAATTTTTATCAATGAAATTTGGTCAAGCCCAATTGTATTTAGACGCCATCATGCTCAAAATCATCCATTATGTGATGATGCAATAGCGTTAAATACAGAAGTGAAGAGAAGAGTTAATCTTTACAAAGAGAAGGGCTATTTGGATGGTGTCGGAAACCAAGTCTTGGTTTTAGGAAAAGACGAGAATGGTAAAACTGATGATATACCATATATTCTTTTAGAATTAGATAATACAACCAGTTATATTAACGGAGAATCTTCATCAGTTTTTCAAGCCCGGTTATTAGGTCCATCACCCAAGAAAGATCTCGACGAGTTAGAAGATAAATTAGGTAAAAATCATTCGAGTGTTATCATAAACTTTGAATTAAAAGGTGATAACAAAACTGCTTATTTTTTAAGTGGAGGTGATGCTGAGGTTGTGTGCTGGGAAGGTGTGAAAGATCGTCTGTCAGACAAGAATGAAATGTCATGGTTAGATTATGATATCTTACAAACACCACATCATTGTTCTTGGCACAGTATATCTCATGATAGTCTAAGCCAAAAAGGCGATGATGCAAAAACCTCTGAAAAAGCAATGGAGGTATTTAACCGTGCAAAACAAAATGCTTTCATTATATCAAGTTCGAAAACAATTGAAGACGATGAAAAAGATCCTCCAGCTTACCGAGCAAAAGAAGAGTATGAAAAAATAACAGATGATAAAAACGGTCAATTTCTGTGCGTATCTGATCATAAAAAAAATGGAAAAAATGTTCCTTTGGAAATTGAAATTTCCAGTAATGGTATTAAGAAGATAGCGGCATCTACATTAGGTATGGCAGAATCATCTAATACTGTCGTAAATAGACAAGGTGGTGGTGGTTATGCCTGATTGTCTTAAAAACAAGATAGATCAGTTAAATAAAATCCTTGCACCTTATGGTGCAAGGAAGCTGTCCAATACTGAATTATCTATTCTTGATGAAAAATATACATGTGTCTGGGAATTACCTACAGATTTAGTATTCAATGACGACTCAATTGTATTACAAATAAGGTATAAAAGTTTAACACAGCATGATATCCCAGAAGTATTTGTATCATCTCCAGTAATAAATGTATGTCAATTACCTCATATAGAAAAAAATGGTAAACTATGTGTTTGGCCAAATACATACATTATTGATTTGAGTGATAATTCATATGTTCTTGAATTATTAAGTGATGCCTATTCGATGTTGAAAAAAGGCATCAAAGGAGATCTTAGAGATGATTTTATTGACGAGTTTCAGAATTACTGGATTTATCATTGCAATAAAATAGAACGTGTTATTAGCCTATGTGATTTGAACATAAAGAACACAAGATTAGTATACGGCTACAAACCAAAAACATTAGGATGGATATATTCTGATGGTGAACAAAAATTAATTAATTGGTTAGATAATCAGAAACTACTATCTTCCAATTCAGATAACTCTAATGCAAGAGATAAACACCTACGTCAAAGACAACTTTCCAGAATAATATCTATTCCATTAATATTTTTTGAAAATGCATGGTATCCAGAACAATATCCAAGAACAATAAGAGATTTATTCAATTTAATCAATGAATATCATAATGAGCCAGATATAGTTGATGAGTTTATTTTAAAATCAATAGCAAATATATATAATCGCAACCCAACTGTTTTAATAGCATTTCCTACGCCCTCAGGAATGAATATTATAGGAATTCGAATTTCTGAGAATGTAGGTGATCGTCATACAGATAGATATGATACAAGAGCTATCGCTAACGGTCGATTCCACATTAATTCATTATTAGATGGTCATAGAGATTATATCAATGGCCGCATTTTAAAGAATAGAATTGGTGAGTTAAAAGCACAAAACATCTTAGTTGAACGTAACGATAACTCATGGATAATGGGTAGAGATCATAATCCTACTTATAAAAAAATATCTGAGCATACAGTAGCTATAATCGGATGTGGCTCAGTCGGTTCATCTATATCGAGGCTGTTAATACAATCTGGCATTACAAATATAATGCTCTGGGATGAAGACTCTATGAAATCAGAAAATTCTTCACGACATCTCCTGGGGTTCGATTCTGTTAACAAAAATAAAGCATCTGCTCTCGCATCCAAACTTCGTTTAGAATTTCCAAACACCAATATAGAGTATTTTAATGAAGAATGGTCCGAAAACGCTGAATCAAGTACAAGAATTACTGAGGCTGACCTTATCCTAAGCTGCACTGCCGATTGGAATACCGAGCAACAACTGTTAAGTAAACAATCTCAGTGTAATTTGGGAGTTCTTGTTTTTGCTTTTGTTGAAGCCCATGCAATGGCTGGACATGTAATAGTAAATCAAATAGATTCTGGTGCCTTTAATGCCTGGCATTACACACAAGGTGAAAAAATAGGTGCATTGAGATATCCTGCTACATATTGGAAAGAAAATACAAAAAAAAGAATTGCTGCTTGTGCTGGAGAATTTCAGCCTTATGGAGCGATACCTTTAGCAAACTTACATTCACTTGCTGCAAGAACAATAATTGACTTAATATTGAATAGATTTCCTGACAGTTCCTTTGCATATAGCTATCTTGGTAGACAAGAAGAACTGGTAGAACTTGGTGGTCAATGGAATAATTGTTGGATAAATAAATTTGGCAATCCAAATAAAGGCGATCGAATCATTTCTTTGATTTATGAAAACTCAAGCTGGATGAATAACGATGCATAAATTTTATAGTTATGATTTAAATTTTTATATATGCATCAGTGAAGATATTATGGAAGAGTTATTTTCTTATAGACAGAAAAATTTCCTAAGTAAAGAGTCTGGAGGAATGTTATTTACAAATAAACTTGACAACACAGAAATAGAAATAAATAAAATCTCAATACCTTGCTCATCTGATATAAGGAAAAGAAACTATTTCAAATTAGATGAGAAAAAAGCGAAACAAGAAGTACTAATACAATTTGAAAATGGTTTCCATTATTTAGGCGACTGGCATACACACAACGAGACTATTGCAAACCCATCACCTACTGATATTAATAGCATTCATGAGTTATTTACCAAATCTAAACATAACAGACCATTTTTTATAATTTTAATAATCCCTAATCAAAATCTAATATCTAATTGTTATTTGGCAGCGGCAGATGGAAAAAAGATATACCAATTTAAATATCAAAATCAAACAACAACGATTTAGAAAAGACTATAAATTAAGGAGAGCAAAGTGTCTATAATTAAAAGTTTTTCAGTAGGAAATGGTGATATGTGTTATATAAAGCATAATAGTGATAATTTCACAATCATTGATTGTAACATTAATACTGGAAATGCCAAAGGCATTATAGAAGAAATAAAAGAGCAATCAGCTCAAAAGAGTATAATGCGATTTATTTCAACTCATCCTGATGAAGATCATTTCGGGGGTATTCATCTGCTTGATGATGAAATAAAAATCCATAACTTTTATGTAATAAAAAATAAAGCGATAAAAAAAGATATTACAGTTTCATTTGAGAGATACTGTTCCTTACGTGATGATTGTGATAAAGCTTTTTATATTTCTAAGGGATGCACACGTAAATGGATGAATAAAAGTGATGAAAACCGTTCAAGCTCAGGAATAAGTGTTCTATGGCCTGAACTAAATAACCCTTTCTTTATTGAGGCGTTAAGTGCCTGCGAAACAGGTGAAAGTTATAACAATGCCTCAGCAGTAATTAGATATAGCCTCAATAATGGTGCCAGCATAATGTGGTTAGGAGACCTTGAAACTGAATTTATGGAAAATATTGCTAATGACATACACTTAGAAAAAACCACAATTGTTTTTGCAGCACATCATGGTAGAAAGTCAGGAAAAATACCAGATTCATGGCTGAAAAAGTTAGATCCTCAATATATTATTATCGGAGAAGCCCCATCTCGACATTTAAATTACTATACCGGATACCAAAAAATAACCCAAA
This sequence comes from Klebsiella sp. K5-306, assembly GCF_051835185.1. Lineage (NCBI taxonomy): Bacteria > Pseudomonadati > Pseudomonadota > Gammaproteobacteria > Enterobacterales > Enterobacteriaceae > Klebsiella > Klebsiella sp. K5-306. The sequence goes on along the minus strand of NZ_JAIFJY010000004.1, from coordinate 193,108 downwards.
ACAGAGCCGGTGATATTACAATGAAATGCATCGATGATAAAGTTCATTTTTACGTATCGAATGCAGCCTATGAAAAAGACTCTTTGATTGATGAACAAGTATATGACGCATCTCTCGGGTACTACATCGGCTCACTTACAGTAGAAAAAGAATATACGTTATAGATTCACATTCAAGATGCAATATTAATCTCTATTTTTAAAAAATAAGAGTATAATTTCAAACTATACTCTTATTACTAAGAACTAAATACTAACTATCAGCACCGACAGCCACTGCACTTGTAACCATCCTATTACCATAATGTCTTGAAATAACTGAGAAAATAAAGGTCATTATGAAAAGAAAGGCAAGCACAATCCATTTTATATGCAAGCCATCAATTGAAATAAATTTCAATAAACCAGCACATAAAAACATAACTAAGGTTGCGCTACATAAATCTCTAAATAAAAGAAAATTTTTATGAGCATCAATCACCTGAGCACTTGAATCAGTTTTCTTATAAATATTTTTATACCAAAAGGGATTCCTATCTTGCTCTGGCATATCATGCAGAAAAAGCTCAGGCCATTTGTTTTGTAAATCATTCATGTTCAGACGTTCATCTTTACGACAAAGTTCAATAACTCTATTTCCTGGCAATACTCGTTTAACCCGCCAAAAGACCAGAATATGTTTGAAGTTTTGAGGAATGATATTAACTAATAACAACGATATGACGGATACCCCTCCAGAGATACCGAGCCCCGCATAAATATTCTTGATATTAACATATCCTTCGATGCCTAACTGAATTAAAAATATAACAACGCAGAGTACAGTTATAACTGCATATATAGTAGTTTTATTCGATTCTTTTAAATTTTTAGTTTCACTCATTAAATCACCTTTTCGTGATATGCCATATCATTGGAAGACAATTATAGCTAAAAACCGTGAAGATCTCCATCAACAAATTGTTTGTAAGATAAGCAAGGGCTAACTTTAAGAAGCTACGCTTATTAAAGTTTCCCTTGTTTTTTCTCCTTTCAGTCGAAAAAATACGCACACACTTCTTAAAGAGACTATAAATAACCATTTATTAAATTACACTGAAAGATGCAGGTCATAGTCTTTTTTTATCAAAATTTCCAGAACGTAATTTTCCAGCATTTGAAATGATTAATTCTTTTTCTTTTGAAGCAATTAGCGAAGGTATATCTACCGACATAAAATCTAAATTATCGCACCACCAATTCACAAATATATACACATTCTGGCTCATAAGCCTATGAGCTTCCGAAAAATAATTCTTTGCAAACATCTCATTTATTGATTTCAAACTCTCAACTTCTGTCTTATTTACGATAATTCTAAACATATCTTCACTTGGATATGCATTAATTTCGCCTATCCCTATATTTAATCTCTCGAATAATCCTTCCATAAGCAAATCAATCTCATTGAATGCTGAAATATATTTTTCCATATTCCCTCCGCTTTGTTATTATATTTCCCACAAGTTATCTGATCATTATAAAATGTCAAGAGTAATGCTGATAAATAAACATATATCAATAAACACCACTTGACATTACAGCAAATACAGAATAATAAATTTATAAAAATAAAAAAGGAGTTTGTATGTTTGAAAATAATACTGGCGTCTACAATTACAAAAATAAAAACATTGATTTAAAATCCAATAACGCTAATTTATATAGAGATAAACTAAGGCAACACTGTGTTAGTGTTAGACTTAATAAAGAGGAATTACAATTTTTAAATGAAAAACGAGGAAACATAAGAAAAGGTGAATGGCTTCGAAAGAGCTTTCTGAACACAACCCCCACCCTCATTCCTCCAATCAATCTCGATGCCTGGAAAGAATTAGGGAAGATATCGCAAAACCTAAATAAGCTCAATATCCATCTTGACAACAAGAGTGATGGAAGCTGTTTGACAAATACAGAACTTTTTGCCGTTAGACGTCAAATCTCTGAGCTTCGTTTGCATCTCATAAATATTGATCTTTGGAGGATATCTGATGAAGGGAATGCAGAAGATTAAAAGAGGAAAATGTTTCTCAGGAATTATTCACTATGCTTTGAAATCAGTATCTCATCATAAAACTGTACCAAGAGTAATCGGTGGAAACATGCTGGGAAGCTCTACTACTGAGTTAATCGATGAATTTAATACAGCCAAAAAGCTTCGTGAAGATATAGTAAAACCGGTGTGGCACAATTCACTTCGATTACCAAAAGATGATACGCTTACAGATTATCAGTGGTCTAATATCGCTGATGATTACATGGCACGTATGGGTTTCTCGGAAACACATCTAAAATGCTATGTTCTACATGATGATATTAGCGGTCAACATATCCACATTATCGCCTGTCGTATTGATCTCATTGATGGCAGAGTCTACTTAGGTAAAAATGAAAATCTCATCAGTACACGTATTATCCAAGAACTGGAAGAAGATTATAAATTAACCCGAACTAGAGGGCCATCAGCTATTGGAGCGCAATCATCTAAGTCGAAAAATAAAAAAAGTCGTAGTGAGGATATGTTGGAAAAAAGAACTGGTAAGCCATGTTCTAAAGTCATAATCCAGGAAGCCATTGAAACCTTGCTTGTCAAAAATCTTTCGACTATAGAATTTGTACATCAACTCAAAGAAAAGAACATTGTAGCTGTTCCAAACATCTCATCTACTGGTCGTATGAATGGCTTCTCGTTTAAATATGGAAATATGGCTTTCAAAGCATCGCAATTAGGAAAAACCTACTCATGGTCTGCTCTACAGAACAGGATCAATTATATTCCAGATCGCGACAACGGTTTTCTTTTCAATTTAAAAGCATCTTGCAGTGAAACTCTTGATATGATACCTCCTTCTGGGATTGTAATAGAAGAGGTTAATCCCACGATAGAAATGCTTGCACTTTGTAAAACTTCTCATGACGATAGATACGATACCGATTATACCAAAGAATGTATCTCGACAATTCCTAGTAATAGCGAAGGGCTGTTAACTGATGCTCCAAAATTAAGCTTAGAAATACCTAAGTTTAGATGGCTAGAAACAATTCCCTATATTGATGCAGTTATTAGTCTACTAAAAAACATCAAAATACTAACACTTAAACGCCCAAAAAACCCTAGTATTATCAGCAACATAAGGATTGCGAAGATAGCCCCTTTATGCCTCGCCACAACAGATGAGCCTGTCTCGGTACACCGCAAACGATCACCATCATTGTAGGCATAACTTTTCTTTTTCGGTCTTTGGATGGATAGAACGCGCATCACAATCGATCGTTTATACCGATCAATAAATCAATCACGATAGTCTATAACTATCATTATTGCTCAATCGATCGGTACAAGTGATTTGCCTTCTTTTCAAAATCAGTCAAAATGAAAATTTGTAATAACTGACATAACAGACTGATTTATCTAGGCTATTTATTTACAACCGAGAAAAGTAGATTTTTTATGTCCAGTTTCAGCACATTCAAAAGCTTGAATTGCTTCATACATCGAATATGAACGTCATTTACTTAAAAGGAATCGGTATGAGCATTTACTCTATGAAGAGCAACAGTAAACAAGCAGAAACTGTTGCTCCTAAATTCGTTTTCTTAGGGGAAACCTACGAGTTTGTTGAAACTTTTTCAGGCGAAGTCATCGAATCATTTAATGAACAGATCTTAGTAAGGAATGATTCAGGTGAGGAAACAAAAATTTCTGACTACGGTATTACATTCAGGAATTCACACCGCATTCATAAATATGAGTTGCGCCAATATAGTGGATATAAGCGGTGTAGTGTAAATTACGATGCTCTGATCGTAAATGAGAATACAGGTGAGTATAAAGTAAATTTAAGCAGAAAACTCATTGTCATACCTGCATTCATGACAATGTTATTAAATAATGTATCAATGGCATCACACTACAAAGTGATGCCTGTTCCCAAACTTTTTTATATCCTTTTCACTTTGCTTTGCTTAGCTTCTTTCATTGCCTTCTGTATTTTACTTGCAGGATATAAAGATGGGTATGTTTTCAATGAACACAAATATGAGTGGTTAACATATATCCTATCTCGCTCAGCAACTTTTATCTGCATCCAATGGATGAAAAGAAAAAGTTCAAGGTTTGATAACGAAATCAGAAATATTATTTATAAGTTAGTTAAAAATAAAACATCATCATAAGGATAGTCGATTTATATAAGAAAGAATAATTATCTCCTCATTCACATTTCTGGCTCTGGTTGGCTGCTCCTCGGTTGAAAATCAGTCCTTAAAAATAAGACGCAAGACAGTGTGAAGACGAAACTACTAAAAGATAAGACTTCTAATAGAGCAAAAGCCTGTATCAAATCTACAGGCTTTTACTATCATTACAACCCATATTTTTTTCTCTTATTTTTCATTGATAAATCTCTTTGTAACTGGAAAGCATCATACTTCTTTTTTTCCTGAACATAGACCTTCTCTGATTGACTACCATTATCGACAATAAAATTAATAAGCAAAGAGCATATTTTCCTTATACGTCTCTTATCAATTAAATCATCATCTATCTTATTAATAAATTTATAGTATGAATAGAGTAGAAACGTCAAAACAACATCACTATTAGAGAATTTTATCTTTTCAATTTCTTGCTTATATTTAATATAAAAGCCAGAACAAAATAGATATGATTGTTCGATGACTTTTTGTTGCGGCACTCCAGATTCTGATATTTTACTCACAAACTTATCGAGAATAATTAAATACCTCTCCATAAGATCAAGCTTTGTATTTTTCATATTAACCTTTCCTATTATGATAAAAACCTTGAATTATTAATATAATTATCACATTTTTTACAAGTGTCAATAGACACTAATCATCCGTACAATATTACACAGTGAGATTTTATCTGCTGCACATAACACTAAAGTTATTTATTTAATGAGAGAAGAATTATTCGGTTTTATGTGATGCTAAATATCTTCTATAATACCCAATCGCACTGTGCTGTGTAGTATTCATCTTTTGAGCCACCTCTTTCCATTTCAAACCGGACGATCTCAACTGAAATGAAAGACTTCTTTTTTTAGATGCCTCTTTCAAGTAATCCTCACGAGAAATACCATAGTATTTAATAACAGTTGAACGTGATGCTTCTGCTAATTTCGCTAAATCTTTCGCTTTTATTTTTTTACCGTTTATAATCATAATAATATCCTCAATGCTTTTTCTAATTTTTCTTTGGTATCAGTACTTTTTATTTTCCCAACATTATTCATCCCTCGTTTAGATTGAATAATTGAAAACTGTTTTTTTGAGAAATTTTTCCACGTCCACTTACAAACGCTTTGGCAAATTTGCCTAATTTCATTATGTGATAATGGGTTGTTAGAGTTGCTCTGTTTGTTAATTATATCAGCCGTTAAATACAAATAATTATAAAATTCATGCTCATTTTTACTCTCTTGATATTTTAGTATATTTTTATATGCAATTACTCTTAGATCTTCGAATAAATTAACATTGCGCCCTAATCCATATATATTTCTTTTGTTGCTATCATTCTTTCTAATTACATCAGGAACAAAATCAGCTAAATAGTATAGATCATACGCTTTAATATCTGTCCACGTGGTTCTCCATTCAAAGATGTTAAGAGGGTTCTTCATTAGAATATCAGCGTAAGATTTATCTGCTTTTAATCTTTCTGTAAATCCACACTGCACAACAGAAGCTAATCTTAGTGGTTTTATTTTTGCAGAGTTTGTTTTTAATACTGGTATTTTTAGAGCATAAAGTAAATGAGCATGACCATTTATTGTATTTTGTATGATCGCATTTGGTTTAGGCAGTCCAGCCATATCCCACGCAATTGCCCCATATTCATGATCCACATCAAAAACAAAACCATTTATAAAATATTTATTGTTATATCCTATATATTTCTTTAAGGTAGCTTTCTCTCTCGGTTTCCTGTATACACCATCATTAAAATCATCACAGCATAGAGCATATTTTTGTATTTGGCTCTTGTATTTATCCTCATTATATATTTCTTTTCTCATTATCATCCCCCTCTCATATTACCCCTCCGAATATCATTAAATACCGCTAATTAAAAAAGGAGTGTTATATATTAAATTATTTACACTCTATAAATAATACAATATAAAACATTGTCAAGTGTCTATTTTAACCATATCAGATATTATATGGTTTCTGGTTGGAATTTAATGTGTCAAAAGGAATTAATAGAGAACATTTAATAGCCATGGATATATTAAAATAACAAAAAGAAAACTCTATAAATAATTTCAATCCAGAATAAAATGAGAGAAAATAGAAAAGTAAAGACCGTGATTTTTTTCTTGCTAATTTAGTATTTACTTATTTTTTTATTTTTTAAATCTCTAAGAAATTATTGCTTCTATTATAGATTCTTATCACACACAGAAAATAAATCAATATTGCATACTGATATTTTAACTCAACCAGAAAAGGGTCTTTATATTTAACTTCCCAAGACATCATTCATTGTATATCTTTCTTGCGCTGCTTCTGAAGCATAGCTCAAATTATTTAGAATTGTTATGAAAATATTGTGCCAAATAATTCGTTCATTTTTATTTTCCCACTCTTTGAAAATAGCCTGCTCAACAGAAATCCAGACTATATCAACATTAGGCTCTGTCAATAACTTTCTAAAAAGATCATCAGAGGTTGTCAAAGCATGAGATATTATTTTTTGTCCTGAAAAATTAGACAGCCAAAATGGATGTGGCTCACATAAATCGGTTAATGACGTAAATGTTAATCCACGGATTTGAGCTGCGTGCATAGTATTTTGGACCTTATGATTATCACGCCACGCTCGAAGATCTTTTAGCAAGTAATTTACTCGCTGGTTTCTCGCTTTGCTATTTTCTACTTGGTACTGGATATATGCTGGTCCCCCGCCATTTTGCCTATATCGAGCAAGTGATTTTACACTAATACCAAGATACAGAGATGCCAACTCAACATTAAGTGTCGCGTCATCAGGAATCTCACTAAAAAGCTTCCATACTTCTGAAAACTCTCTTAACGTCTCAACAACACTCATCCCTCTTTCCTTTCTGGTAATGGCGGATACTTCGCAGATGCTAAAAGTGCATTATACAATTTAGGTGCAGTCATTAGCATATGCAACTCAATCCTTTGAAGTGCCTCAAAAACTCGCTGATTATCTGGCACAGCATACCTTTCCGTAGGATCGGTGGTATTGCGGTGGTTAAGCAACTTTTTCACAACTGCATATGAAGTTAGCTCTTCTGCAACACGGCCAAAGGTTCTGCGCAGATCATGCATACCCAACTTCGTTATGCCTGCTTCCTGACAGATATACTCACGTAGGCTTTTACTGTCGGAATAGTGTCCAACCTTACTTCGTGATGAACGAGCCGGAAAAACCCATTTGCGTTTATCTGCTCGCTTTTCGTTATCGTTGACGATATCTCTTCGATCTTCCAGAATTCGCTTTGTAGCATCGCAGATTGGCAACTCATGGTCATTACGGTTTTTGGTGTCGTAGAATCGAATCATTCGGTTTTCAAGATCGACGTAGCTTGTCGTTCTGGCTTCCTCTTCTGTCAGAGTCTCTCGCCAGCACAGTGCAGCGGTTTCTTCTTTCCGGGCTCCAATCAGAACGGTTAGCAACAGATAATCACAACCCAACCGATTAAAACCTCGCTTATTGTGTAATGCAGTTAGAAAACGTCCCAGGGTATCTTTGGGAGACAATGGGTTTCGTACTCCCTTGGCACGATAGCTATCCTCCAGTTCAGATCGCGTTCTGAACTTCTTCTGTACCTTTAAAATTGAAAAAGGATTATAGGACAGCGAAGGTTGTCGTTGTTGTGTCTGGGCATTGCCAGCTTCAATTTCAATCGCATGTTTAACTGCAACATTAGCCCATCGGAAAGTTTGTTCAGCAGCCGTTCTTGCTCTTGAAGCAATTTCATCAAACTTACTAAGGATTTCAGTACCCGTAAGATCTTTTATCCGAAGGTTTTGCCATTCTTTCAACCGATTCTCAGCTTTGTCTAACACATTGAGAGTGTTTGGTTTAGCGGGTTTGGTTCTGCCAAGTAAGTGGCTCCTGTATTGGGCAAAAGCTTCACTCACGGTCAATTCAGCAAGATCGAGTTCCCTCTTAATCTTGTTGGGATTTCTCTTTGTTGCGATCATGGTCTGAACCAACTGTCGAGCTACCTCACGGGCTTGATCGATACTCGGAAAATCAGACACATTTCCAACCTTTACTTTCAAGACAGAGCTTGGCTTCTTACCCTCGCTGACATTACGATCTGACGAGGCTACTCTTCGCTGGATTACATAGGTTTTTTTCGTCAAACTGACCTTCACACCGAAGCCAACAGGTGAATCTCGATGATCGTCAAAAACTATGTAAGGCTTTTGGTCAGGGTTGGCTTCGAAAACGACTTTTCCAGAGCTACTGAGTTCAGGCTTAACATTAATACTTAACTTGTTGATAATAAAAGCCTGGTTGAGAGTTGTTTTCAAAGTATCACCACCATTTGTAGCCCAAAGAAGGAGTACAACCAATCTATCACGCCTTGGGCTACAAGTGAGCTACAAATTTATGGGTTTATGTGGGTTTAAAGGGGTTTTACCTGGGGCCATATGAGCACTTGAAAGAATTAAAAAATGAGTAAAATCAATATGAATGAAGACATTGATAAGGACTTCTCTAGCCACACACCGATGATGCAGCAGTATCTCAAGCTGAAAGCCCAGCATCCGGAGATCCTGCTGTTTTACCGGATGGGTGATTTTTACGAACTCTTCTATGACGATGCGAAACGCGCATCGCAGCTGCTTGATATCTCGCTGACCAAACGCGGCGCTTCCGCAGGCGAACCGATTCCGATGGCCGGGATCCCGCATCATGCGGTGGAGAACTATCTCGCCAAGCTGGTTAATCAGGGGGAGTCGGTGGCCATTTGCGAACAGATTGGCGATCCGGCGACCACTAAAGGGCCGGTTGAACGCAAAGTCGTTCGCATTGTGACCCCCGGAACTATCAGCGATGAAGCGCTGCTGCAGGAACGTCAGGATAATCTGCTGGCCGCCATCTGGCAGGATAGTAAAGGTTTTGGCTACGCCACCCTCGATATTAGCTCCGGACGTTTTCGCCTGAGCGAACCCGCTGACCGCGAGACGATGGCGGCGGAGCTCCAGCGCACCAATCCCGCCGAACTGCTGTACGCGGAAGACTTTGCCGAATCCTCGTTGATTGAGGGGCGCCGAGGCTTGCGCCGTCGTCCGCTGTGGGAATTCGAAATCGACACCGCGCGCCAGCAGCTCAATCTCCAGTTCGGTACGCGCGATCTGGTCGGATTCGGCGTTGAAAACGCCCCGCGCGGCCTGTGTGCCGCCGGCTGCCTGCTGCAATACGTCAAAGACACCCAGCGTACGTCATTGCCGCACATCCGTTCCATCACCATGGAACGCCAGCAGGACAGCATCATTATGGATGCCGCTACTCGCCGCAACCTGGAGATAACCCAGAACCTGGCCGGCGGCTTTGATAATACTCTGGCTTCGGTACTCGACTGCACCGTCACTCCGATGGGCAGCCGTATGCTTAAGCGCTGGCTGCATATGCCGGCGCGCGACACCGCAGTACTGGTAGAGCGCCAGCAGACCATTGGCGCGCTGCAGGAGCATTACACTGAACTGCAGCCGATACTCCGTCAGGTTGGCGACCTTGAACGTATACTGGCTCGCCTGGCGCTGCGCACAGCTCGTCCACGAGATTTAGCCCGTATGCGTCACGCATTCCAGCAGCTGCCTGCGCTGCGTGCGATGCTGGCAGACGTCGACTGCGCGCCGGTACAGCGGCTTCGCGAGAAAATGGGCGAGTTTAACGAACTACGCGACCTGCTTGAACGGGCGATTATCGATGCGCCGCCGGTGCTGGTTCGCGACGGCGGCGTTATCGCCCCCGGCTACAACGCGGAGCTGGATGAGTGGCGTGGTCTGGCCGATGGCGCGACCGATTACCTCGACAAGCTGGAAATTCGCGAGCGCGAGCGTCTGGGGCTGGATACGCTGAAGGTCGGCTACAACGCCGTTCACGGCTACTACATCCAGATTAGCCGCGGTCAGAGCCAGCATGCACCGATCCATTACGTCCGTCGCCAGACCCTTAAGAACGCCGAGCGCTATATTATTCCTGAGCTGAAGGAGTATGAAGATAAGGTTCTGACCTCCAAAGGGAAAGCGCTGGCGCTGGAAAAGCAGCTGTACGATGAGCTTTTCGATTTACTGCTACCGCATCTTGGCGACCTGCAGCAGAGCGCCAGCGCGCTGGCGGAGCTCGATGTGCTGGTGAACCTTGCCGAGCGCGCCGAGACCCTCAACTACTGCTGCCCGACCTTCAGCGATAAACCGGGCATTCGTATTAGCGAAGGCCGCCATCCGGTGGTTGAGCAGGTACTGAAAGAGCCTTTTATCGCTAACCCTCTGCACCTCGCTCCGCAGCGGAGAATGTTGATTATCACCGGCCCGAATATGGGCGGTAAAAGTACCTATATGCGTCAGACCGCGCTGATCGCCCTGCTGGCGTATATCGGCAGCTACGTTCCGGCGGATAAAGTCGAAATCGGCCCTATCGATCGTATTTTCACCCGTGTCGGTGCGGCGGATGACCTGGCCAGCGGCCGCTCAACCTTTATGGTAGAGATGACCGAAACCGCCAATATTCTGCATAACGCCACCGAGCATAGTCTGGTGCTGATGGATGAAATCGGTCGTGGCACCTCGACCTACGATGGCCTGTCGCTGGCGTGGGCCTGCGCGGAAAATCTGGCGAATAAGATCAAGGCCTTGACCCTGTTTGCCACCCACTACTTCGAGCTAACCCAGCTGCCGGAGAAAATGGAAGGCGTGGCCAACGTCCATCTTGATGCGCTGGAGCACGGCGATACCATTGCCTTTATGCACAGCGTGCAGGATGGTGCGGCGAGTAAGAGCTATGGCCTGGCGGTTGCCGCGCTGGCCGGTGTGCCGAAAGAGGTGATTAAACGCGCGCGGCAGAAGCTGCGCGAACTGGAGAGCATCGCGCCGAGCGCTGCCGCCACGCAGGTGGACGGTACCCAGATGTCGCTGCTTTCTGCTCCGGAAGAGACCTCGCCCGCGGTTGAAGCGCTGGAGAATCTTGACCCGGACTCGCTGACTCCGCGCCAGGCGCTGGAGTGGCTCTATCGTCTGAAAAGCCTGGTGTAGTTCCTTTTAAAGTGAAAAAACGGCAGCACTTTGCGGTGCTGCCGTTTTAACAAATGCAAACTGGGTGCGAGAGGATGCATCCTGACAACCAATACGCGGGGTTGCCCCCGCGCTGATGCTATTTCTTCGATTCGTAAGCGAGAACAGCTTTAAACTCCATACTACGCTCTTTAATACTGAGTTCGCACAGCGAGCTGCGCACCAAAAGCGTAAATCCCAGTACCGTAATACACAGTACGACGATTGCCACAAGGGCATATTTTGTCAGCATGTCTTGCCTCCCTGCAAAGAAGAGACTAACATCTGAATTGTTCAGGTTCATCCGTCAGCCTCAGTTGATAGAAATATCTCCTGGGGCTTTCGTCTATCTGAATCCTTGTCAATGCTCAAAGCCAGATAGCCTCAAGCACCCGCCGCTATTCTATATTTCCCCGGCCGCAAAACTTATCGGTAATTTATCAAACCCGTTGATTTTATTATAAACTGGAAGAAGGCTCGCAAACGTATCTGCTCTATCAACCATTTTGACATTTGAAAGATTAATTAATAAATATTTTGCATTGATTAACCAAACAAATAAAAAAGGCCCGACTGAGCGGGCCCGTTTATTTTATCGTTTATCTTCCGCCAGCAGCGGCGGAATACTCGGCACCATCGGCGATTCATCAATATCCTTCTGCGTCATGCGAAACGCTTCCGGATAATGTTCGCGGCTGGTGCGGCGTAGCGGTTCAGTATCGCGCCAGGTATAGAAACAGTGCTGGCACTGAAATACCGTCCAGACATCTTTTACCGGCGATTTTGCCAGCACTTCAATATGTTCATCGGCGCAACGTGGACAAATCATCTTTTCCTCCTTATTTACGGTTGGCCAGCATGGCGGTCAGTTTTTCAGCCCAGGCTTTGGTTTCAGGAAGATCCTGTACCGGCTGGCTGTAGTGGCCGCGGAGATCCGGCGCAACCGGCGTGGTGGCGTCGATAATTAATTTGTCGGTAATTCCCGCCGGGCTGGAGCCGGGATCAAGCTCAAGTACCGACATATTCGGCAACTGCACCAGGTCCCCCGCCGGGTTGACCTTTGAAGAGAGCGCCCACATCACCTGCGGCAGGTTGAACGGATCCACATCTTCATCAACCATAATCACCATCTTCACGTAGCCCAGGCCGTGCGGGGTGGTCATCGCGCGCAGGCCAACCGCGCGGGCAAAGCCGCCGTAGCGTTTTTTGGTGGAGATAATCGCCAGCAGGCCGTGGGTGTACATTGCGTTGACCGCCTGCACTTCGGGGAATTCGGCCTTCAGTTGCTGATACAGCGGCACGCAGGTGGCCGGGCCCATCAGGTAGTCAATTTCGGTCCACGGCATACCAAGATAGAGAGACTCGAAAATCGGCTTGCTACGGTATGAAACCTTATCGATACGCACCACCGTCATATTACGGCCGCCAGAATAGTGGCCGGTAAATTCACCGAACGGACCTTCGATTTCACGCTTGCGGCTCTCAATCACCCCTTCGAGGATGACCTCTGAGCCCCACGGCACGTCAAAGCCGGTCAGCGGCGCGGTGGCGATAGGGTACGGGCTTTCCCGCAGCGCGCCCGCCATCTCATATTCCGACTGATCGTATTTCAATGGCGTAGCGCCCATCAGAGTAATAATCGGATCGTTGCCCAGGGTAATGGCGATCGGCAGATCTTCACCGCGCTCTTCCGCTTTGTGCAGATGTAAGGCGATATCATGCATGGGCACCGGCTGGAGGCCGAGCTTACGTTTACCCTTCACCTCCATACGGTAAATGCCGACGTTTTGCTTGCCAAAATTATCCGGGTCGAGGGGATCGCGCGAAACCACGCAGGCTTTATCGAGATAAAAACCACCGTCGCCGTCGTTAAGACGGAACAAGGGCAGAATATCAAACAGATTAATGTCTTCACCGTCGACGCTATTTTCCGCCCACGCCGGATTTGCCCGCCGCTCCGGCGTTACCGGAAACTTATCCCAACGGCGAATAAACTCGTCGATCTGCTTTTTCACCGGCGTATTCGGCGGCAAGCCCAGCGAGATAGCGTGGTTCTGCCAGGAACCGATAGTATTCATTGCTACGCGAGCATCGGTAAATCCGCGAATATTATCGAACCAAAGCGCCGGCGCGCCATCGCCGATGCGTCCGGTGGCGTTCGCCGCGGCGGCCAGATCCGGTTCCGCGTTAACCTCTTCGCTAATTTTCAGCAGTTGCCCCTGGTCGTCCAGCGCCTGCAAAAAGCTGCGCAAATCATCAAAAGCCATTATTCATTCTCCTGTGAAACATTCTCTACCGCCCGTAACCCGCTCCAGCGGCGCGCTTTGTGATACTCCAGACCGAACTGATCCAGCACTCGCGTGACAACGTGGTCCGTGACGTCCTCAATGGTTTTAGGATGGTTGTAATAAGCGGGCATGGGCGGCACCATTGCCACCCCCATGCGTGACAGGGCCAGCATGTTTTCCAGATGGATGGTGCTTAACGGCATTTCGCGCGGTACCAGTACCAGCTTACGCCCCTCTTTCAGCACCACGTCCGCGGCCCGGCCAACCAGCCCCTCGGCATAACCGGCACGAATACCCGCCAGCGTTTTCATACTGCAGGGAATAACAATCATGCCGTCGGTGCGAAATGAACCTGATGAGATGACGGCGGCCTGATCCGCCGGGCTATGGGAGAAATCGGCCAGTGCGGCGACTTCACGGGCGCTGTAAGGCGTTTCCAGCTCAATGGTCGTTTTGGCCCACTTTGACATCACCAGATGCGTTTCCACTTCCGGCATCTCACGCAGCGCTTTAAGCAGCGCAACCCCCAACGGAGCGCCTGTCGCTCCGGTCATCCCAACAATTAGCTTCATCATCGCCTCACACTTTGTTCGTATACGAACGTTTTTATTAAAGCTACTCTTGTAGGGCTATCCATGCAAGTTCGTTCGTATACGGCCGCATTTTTAATCAAAAAAGGAAAAATGCTAAATCCCCGTGCGAACGGCTATCATAGAATCGACGGTTTGATTACGGAGTTGTCATGGAGTTAAGAAACGAGGCGTTCCACCTGTTGCGCCAGCTTTTTCAGCAGCACACCGCTCGCTGGCAGCACGAACTGCCGGACCTGACCAAACCGCAGTATGCGGTAATGCGTTCAATTGCCGAGCATCCCGGCATCGAACAGGTGACGTTAACGGAAGCGGCGGTCAGCACCAAAGCGACGCTGGCGGAAATGCTGAGCCGTATGGAAAGCCGGGGGTTGGTTCGTCGCGAACACGATCCGGCGGACAAACGCCGGCGGTTTGTCTATTTAACCGCCGAAGGCGAAGCGCTGCTGGCAAGCTCTATGCCGTTGGGTAACGCCGTTGATGAAGAGTTTTTAGGCCGTCTCAGTGATGAAGAGCGCCGCCAGTTTTCGCAACTCATCCATAAGCTGATGGCGCAAGAGCGCTAACCCAAACGCTCGCGGAGAAAATCAATAAACGCCCGAACCCTGGCGGGAACATGCTGCGCGTCCGGATAAACCGCATACACTCCCTGAGACGGGAAGCGGAATTCTGGCATAATCCGCACGAGGGCGTTATCCGCCAGCGCAGCGGCCGCCAGCCATTCGGGGAGCAGCGCGACGCCGCTCCCCGCCAACGCAAAAGCCATCAGCGCGCTGGCGCTATCCGCCGATATCCTTGGCGCCTTTTTAATTTCAAACGGGATACACCGTTCCTGCGGCCCGCTGAGCTGCCAGCGCAGCGGCGTCGTCAAACGTTCATGAATAATCCACGCGGAATGGGCCAGATCCTCTAGCGTCTTCACCGGATGCTGCGCCAGCCACGCCGGAGAGGCGACTGGTACGATAGCAAAGCGCGAGATCAGCGCCGCGCGGTAACGTGAATCCGCCAGCGTCCCGAGACGAATCGCCACATCAACACGATCTGAGATTAAATCTGCGTGGTGAGAAGAAGAAACGTGCCGCACGCGGAGCGCTGGATGCCGCAGGCTGAACGCCGCCAGCGCCGGAACAATCACCTGAGCACCATATTCTGCCGTGGTCGCAACCCGCAATTCGCCGCTCAATCCCACATGGCTGCCCCGGACGTCGTCCTGCAGATTTTCCGCTGCCTTCAGCAGCGCGAGGCCACGCTGATAAAACAGCGACCCGGCTTCAGTCAGCGTAAGCCGTCGGGTCGATCGCAACAGCAGCGTAACGCCCAGCTCGCTCTCCAGCTGCCTGACGTTAAAACTGACCACGGCCTTGGTTTGCCCGAGGGCCGCCGCCGCCGCGGTAAAACTGCCGCTCTCCACCACCGCCACAAACATGGTCATCCGCTGCAGGTTCAGCATCATATCGCTCATTGTCAAAAAATTTCAGACAGTATATATCCGAATGTCGCGTTTATTCGCCCTGATGCTGAGGTTTACAGTAGCGGCCTTCATGGGGAGAGTAATCAATGACGTATCGCAACAAGGTCGCAACCCTTTTTCTGCTGGGTTTCTTTCTCGACTTAATCAATATGTTTATCGCCAGCGTCGCTTTTCCGGCGATGAGCCGGACGCTGCACGCGTCGCCAGGCGAACTGGCGTGGGTCAGCAATGGCTATATTGCAGGACTCACCCTGGTGCTGCCGTTTAGCGCCAGGCTCAGCCAGCGGTTTGGCGCCCGACGGGTGTTTCTGCTTTCGCTCAGCCTGTTTAGCATCGGCGCGCTGGCAACAGGGATGGCCGACTCATTGCTAAATCTGGTTCTGTGGCGCGTCCTGCAGGGAATGGGCGGTGGACTGTTGATTCCAATAGGTCAGGCATTAACCTGGCAGCAGTTTAAGACTCACGAGCGGGCAAAGCTCTCTGCCGCGGTGATGCTGGTCGGGCTACTGGCGCCGGCGTGCTCCCCGGCGCTGGGAGGTCTTCTGGTGCAATCACTTAGCTGGCGCTGGGTCTTCCTTGCCAGCCTGCCGATAGCCCTTCTGACGTTAGCGCTGGCAGCGTTGTGGCTAAAAGAAGAGAGAAGCGTTGTGCGTGCGGGAGGTTTATTACCGCTCGCTTTACTGCGTGACCCGCTGCTGCGTTTTTCTATGCTGGTGTATCTCTGCGTGCCGGGGACGTTTATCGGAATTAACGTCGTCGGGATGTTTTATTTGCAAAGCGTAACGGGGTTGTCACCCTCCGCTATCGGCGCCCTGATGCTGCCCTGGTCACTGGCCTCTTTCGTGGCGATCGTCACGACCGGTCGCTATTTTAATCGTCTCGGCCCCCGCCCTCTGATTGCGGCCGGCTGCCTGCTTCAGGCCGCCGGGATCGTCGCGCTGGCCAGCGTTAATTCACCAACCGCCAGCAGCACGCTGATCGCGGCATTTGTCTTAATGGGCGCAGGCGGCAGTCTGTGCAGCAGTACGGCCCAAAGCAGCGCGTTTCTTAATGTGGCTAACTGCGATATGCCGGACGCCAGCGCGCTGTGGAACCTCAATCGTCAGCTGAGTTTCCTGATTGGCGCTGCGCTGCTGGCGGGGTTATTGAGCGCATTTTTGCTTTACTGGCCAGCACCGCAGGCCTGGCGTGGCGTGTTTATCGCCGCCGCTATTTTTACGCTGCTGCCGCTGCTGCGCTGCCTTAGATTTGATAACCGGGCGATAATCATGCGCCTGCACGGTAAAACGGAGAACAAATGAGTCGCTATATTGAAGAAGTCATTGCCGCCCATGTGGCCATTGAAGCCTGGCTGAATCAGGGAACTGGCAGCATCGAAGGGTTAATGCAGCGCTTCAGCGCGGAATTTACCATGATCCCGATTAACGGGACACGCATGGACCAGCAGGCGGTCAGCGCTTTTTTTCAAGGGGCTCGCGCCAGCCGCCCCGGCTTAAAAATCGTCATTGATAGCGCCGCGATGCTTGCCGAATGGCACGATGGGGCCGCGGTGATATATCGGGAAACGCACGTTTTACCCGGCAAAGCGGATACGGCGCGCTGGTCAACGGCGCTTTTCCGCCAGCAGGAGGGGGAGATAAGCTGGCTGCATCTCCACGAAACGGCCCGGATATAGAGAGCAGACGCTGAAAAAGAAAAAGGCCCAATCGAAAAACGATTGAGCCTTTTTAACGAAAGGTGTCTTACTCGCGGAACAGCGCTTCGATGTTCAGCCCCTGGCTTTGCAGAATCTCCCGCAGACGGCGGAGACCTTCAACCTGGATCTGACGCACGCGTTCGCGGGTCAGGCCAATTTCACGGCCAACATCCTCAAGCGTCGCGGCTTCATAGCCCAGCAGGCCAAAGCGACGAGCCAGCACTTCACGCTGCTTGGCGTTCAGTTCGAACAGCCATTTGACGATGCTTTGTTTCATATCATCGTCCTGCGTGGTGTCTTCCGGGCCGTTGTCTTTTTCATCGGCCAGGATGTCCAGCAGCGCTTTTTCCGAGTCGCCACCCAGCGGAGTATCCACTGAGGTAATGCGCTCGTTCAGACGCAGCATGCGGCTTACGTCATCAACTGGCTTATCCAGCTGTTCGGCTATCTCTTCGGCGCTCGGCTCGTGGTCCAGCTTGTGGGACAACTCGCGCGCGGTACGCAGATAGACGTTCAGCTCTTTGACGATGTGGATAGGTAAACGAATGGTACGGGTTTGGTTCATAATTGCCCGTTCAATCGTTTGGCGAATCCACCAGGTCGCGTAAGTTGAAAAACGGAACCCACGTTCCGGGTCAAACTTCTCAACTGCGCGAATCAGCCCCAGGTTACCTTCTTCAATCAGGTCCAGCAGAGCCAGACCACGATTGCCGTAACGGCGGGCAATCTTGACAACCAGACGCAGGTTACTTTCGATCATCCTGCGGCGTGATGCAACGTCACCACGCAGCGCGCGACGGGCAAAATAAACCTCTTCTTCGGCAGTCAGCAGTGGGGAATAACCAATCTCTCCGAGATAAAGCTGCGTCGCATCAAGCACCCGTTGGGTTGCTCCCTGCGAAAGAAGCTCTTCCTCAGCCAGATCGCTATCACTGGGTTCCTCTTCAACTAAGGCTTTCTCGTCAAAAACCTCGACTCCGTTCTCATCAAATTCCGCGTCTTCATTTAAATCATGAACTTTCAGCGTATTCTGACTCATAAAGATGGCTCCTACCCGTGATCCCTGAGCAAAGCACTTTGGCTAAATATCACTCGAAGGACGCCCGGACGATAACCTTTATGCCCCGTTAAAGAAGACATCGTTGCCGCCCTGGCGCCTTTCTTAGCAATACTGAGCTATCCGTACTTTGCCAAATTATCGCTGCGGTAAATACTGCAGCGGGTTGACGGATTTCCCCTTGTAACGAATTTCAAAATGCAATCGTGTCGAACTAGTACCTGTGCTACCCATGGTAGCGATCTTCTGCCCCGCCTTGATATCTTGTTGCTCTTTTACGAGCATCGTATCGTTATGGGCGTAGGCGCTCAGGTAATCATCGTTATGTTTGATGATAATAAGATTACCGTAACCGCGCAGTGCGTTACCGGCATAGACGACGCGCCCATCTGCGGTCGCGACAATAGCCTGTCCTTTACTGCCTGCAATATCAATACCTTTATTGCCACCTTCGGCCCCACTAAAGTTCTCGATAACCTTGCCATCAGTCGGCCAGCGCCATGAAGAGATCGGCGAACTGGTAGACGTACTGCTTGCAGTCGATTGGGTGGTGCTGACAGCTGGAGCCGTAACTGGCGCGACGGTTGTCGTCGTCGCGGGCTTGTTGTTCGGCAACATCTTATTAGCACTCTGTTCACCTGAAGATTCAGAATACGTAATAGTTGGTTGTGACGCAACTACCGCGGTGGATTTTTGTGCAGAATTTGCGCTCAACATTCCACCATTACTGGCCTTCACGCTCGCCTGGGCAACAGGATTATCACCGGTAATCGGCTGGCCGGATGCATTGCCAACCTGTAACGTCTGACCGACGTTCAAAGCGTACGGTGCCGGGATATTATTGCGCTGCGCCAGGTCGCGGAAATCGTTCCCGGTAACCCACGCAATGTAGAATAGCGTGTCGCCGCGTTTAACAGTATAGGTGCTGCCGCCGGTATAGCTACCTTTCGGAATATCCCCATACTTACGGTTGTAGACGATTTTGCCGTTTACCGTTTGCACAGGCTCCTGAGCCATCGGCTGGATCTGCACAGGCTGCGTCTGTACCGGCTGAGTTTGTACCGGACGAGCCTGCGGCGCGGTATTGGTCGGAGGCGTGATCAGCATCCCGGAATTGGTGCCCGAAGACGAAGCCCCGCCAGCCGTGCTGACCGGCGCAGGCGGATTGTTGGAACTGCTGCAGCCTGCCAGCCAGAGTGACACCAGTGACAAAGCCGCAATGCGGCTTAAGGTAAATTTTGGGCTTCCCGCGCTCATTTATCCCCCAGGAATATGTTAACTACCAATATCTTGCTCACCGGACGGTGCCCGGCCAGGACACGAAAAATGCGTCCACCCTATGCCTAAATGCAGGCAAAAAAACCTGGAATAATCCGGTTCAGGCCAGCTCCCCTTTAACGAGGGGAACAAAGCGCACGGCCTCGACGGTGTCAATGACAAACTCATTGCCGCGTCGACGGATGCGCTTTAAAAACTGGTGCTCTTCGCCTACCGGCAGCACCAGCACGCCGCCATCGTCTAATTGCGCCAGCAGTGCGGCCGGGATTTCCGGCGGCGCTGCGGTCACAATAATCGCGTCAAACGGCGCGCGTGCCTGCCAACCCTGCCATCCATCACCGTGACGGGTTGAAACATTATGTAAATCAAGTTGTTTCAGACGACGGCGCGCGTGCCACTGCAGGCTCTTAATACGCTCGACCGAGCAAACGTGGTGCACGAGGTGCGCCAGAATTGCCGTCTGATAACCAGAGCCGGTGCCGATTTCCAGCACCCTTGACTCCGGCGTAAGCGTCAGAAGCTCGGTCATCCTCGCCACCATATAGGGCTGCGAAATAGTTTGCCCCTGGCCAATCGGCAATGCCGTGTTTTCCCACGCCTTATGTTCAAAGGCTTCATCAACAAACTTTTCTCGCGGCACCTGCGCGATAGCGTCCAGCACGCGCTCGTCGACAATGCCCTGAGTGCGAAGCTGATTGAGAAGACTTTCAACACGTTTGCTTACCATTGTGTATCAACCCCAACGCGATCGAGCCAGCCGCTAACCACCTCATGCGCGCTGTGGGCGGTTAAATCGACATGGAGCGGCGTGACCGAGACATAGCCTTCATCCACCGCGGCAAAGTCGGTATCCGGACCGGCGTCGTACTTTTCCCCCGGAGGACCGATCCAGTACAGCGTATTGCCGCGCGGATCTTTCTGCGGAATGACCTGATCGGAAGGATGGCGGCTGCCGCAGCGGGTAACGCGAATACCTTTTATCTGATCAAGCGGAAGATCCGGCACGTTGATATTGAGAATGCGCCCGGTACGCAGCGGTTCGCGGCTTAATGCCCGGAGAATCGAGCTGGTGACCGCAGCGGCGGTCTCATAGTGTTGGTAGCCGTTTAGCGAAACGGCCAGCGCCGGAAAGCCCAGATGACGGCCTTCCATGGCGGCGGCAACGGTGCCGGAATAGATGACGTCGTCGCCAAGGTTGGGCCCGGCGTTAATGCCGGAGACCACAATATCCGGACGCGGCCGCATCAGGGCGTTGACGCCGAGGTAGACACAGTCCGTCGGCGTGCCCATTTGCACGGCGATATCGCCGTTGTCGAAAGTGAAAGTGCGTAGCGAAGACTCCAGCGTCAGGGAATTCGACGCCCCGCTGCGGTTACGATCGGGTGCAACTATCTGAACCTCAGCGAATTCCCGTAAGGCCTTCGCCAGGGTCTGAATGCCCGGCGCGTGGATCCCGTCATCGTTACTCAGCAATATTCGCATAGTCACCCGTTGTATTGATAAGCTCCCTTACTACGCTGGTGGCGAAGCTGCCTGCGGGCAGCCAGAAACGCAGTTCAACGGTAACGTCATCCCACCAGTTCCAGCTCATCTGCTGGGGATAAAGCAGCATCGCCCGGCGTGCGGCCTCTACTTTTTCACGCACCAGCAGCGTCTGTAGCTGCGTCTCTTCAACGACGGCCGCCTGTTCGGCGGCCAGCGCGTCCCGCTGGCTGCCCCAGTCGCCGCTACCTACAAGCGCAGCGGTAATCATCAGTTCGCGATTATTTACCCGCGCCTGGAGCTCCGTCAGTTCTTCAGAGGTCGCAACGAACCAGCTTCCGCGCCCCGCTAATTGTAGCGCATCGCCATCAACAACCTGATTAAATTCCGGTTTTTTTAATCTAATACCAACCTGTTGATTAAACAATGCGCTGCGGGCCGCCGACAACCAAAAACTGCGTTTATTGCGATCGCGCACCGGCGCGCCGCTCTCGGCCCAGCGCAGCGCCCCCAGCAGGTTACTGCCGCCGATACCGAAGCGCTGGGCGCCAAAATAGTTGGGTACGCCATGCTCAGCAATCGCCTGTAAACGCGTTTCGACATCGTCGCGATCGCTGATTTCGCGCAGCACCAGCGTAAACTGGTTCCCCTTCAGCGCCCCGAGGCGCAGCTTGCGCTTATGGCGCGCGTACTCCAGTACCTGACAGCCTTCAAGCTGGAATTTGCTCAGGTCGGGCATCTCTTTGCCCGGCACTCGGGCGCACAGCCACTGTTCAGTCACCGCATGTTTGTCTTTCTGCCCGGCAAAGCTCACTTCGCGCGCATGAATTTTAAGGAATTTGGCCAACGCGTCAGCGACAAAACGGGTATTGCAGCCGTTTTTCAGAATACGCACCAGCACATGTTCGCCTTCGCCATCGGGCGCAAAGCCGAGATCCTCAACCACCACAAAGTCTTCCGGATTGGCTTTTAGCAGCCCCTGGCTCAGCGGTTTTCCATGCAGATAAGTGAGTTCGTCAAAAGCGATCATTTCTCAGCCTTACGCAGCAGCGCCACCGCTTCACAGGCGATGCCTTCGCCACGGCCGGTAAAGCCCAGCTTTTCAGTGGTGGTGGCTTTGACGTTAACATCGTCCATATGGCAGCCGAGGTCTTCAGCAATAAAGATGCGCATCTGGGGAATATGCGGCAGCATTTTCGGCGCCTGGGCGATGATGGTGACGTCAACGTTGCCAAGGGTAAAGCCTTTTGCCTGGATGCGCCGCCACGCTTCGCGCAGCAGTTCGCGGCTATCGGCCCCCTTAAAGGCCGGGTCGGTATCCGGGAACAGCTTGCCGATGTCGCCCAGCGCCGCCGCGCCCAACAGCGCATCGGTCAGCGCGTGCAGCGCGACGTCGCCGTCGGAATGCGCCAGCAGCCCTTTTTCATAAGGTACGCGCACGCCGCCGATGATGATGGGGCCTTCACCGCCAAAAGCGTGTACGTCAAAACCGTGTCCAATTCGCATTAAGCCTTCTCCTGGTGTCGGGAACGGGTAAGGTAAAATTCGGCCAGCGCCAGGTCTTCCGGGCGCGTCACTTTAATATTATCAGCTCGTCCGGCGACCAGCTCAGGATGAAAGCCGCAGTACTCCAGCGCCGAGGCTTCATCGGTGATGGTCGCCCCTTCATTAAGCGCCCGCGTCAGGCAATCAACAAGCAGTTCGCGAGGGAAAAATTGTGGCGTCAGCGCATGCCATAAATCGTTGCGTTCGACGGTATGGGCAATAGCCGCCCTGCCCGGCTCCGCGCGTTTCATGGTATCGCGAACCGGGGCGGCCAGAATGCCGCCCGTTCGGCTGGTCTCACAGAGTTGAAGCAGGCGGCTGAGATCGTCCTGGTGCAGGCAGGGGCGCGCAGCATCGTGTACCAGCACCCAATCGGCCTCGCTAAGAGCCTTCAGGCCCGCAAGGACGGAGTCCGCACGTTCTGTACCGCCATCAACAACGGTGATCTGAGGATGATTCGCCAACGGCAGCTGGCTAAAGCGCTCGTCTCCCGGGCTGACGGCAATCACCACCCGCTGTATACGCGCGTTTGCCAACAGCGCGGCGACCGCGTGTTCGAGAATCGTTTTGTTACCGATAGAGAGATATTGTTTCGGGCATTCCGTTTGCATGCGGCGGCCAAAACCGGCTGCCGGCACCACGGCGCAAACGCCCGGAAAAGTGGCTGCCATGTTGTAATCCTGGGCCTGTTTATCGATTATTCTGCTGTTGCCCCGCGGCCTGGTTGCGTTTCGACGCATCCGGCACCAGACGATAAAACGTTTCGCCCGGGCGGGTCATACTGAGTTCATTGCGCGCGCGCTCTTCGATAGCTTCCTGGCCGCCGTTGAGATCGTCAATTTCGGCGAACAGCTGATCGTTGCGTGCTTTTAATTTAGCGTTAGTTGCCTGCTGCGCGGAGACATCGTCATTAACCCGGCTATAGTCATGCAGACCATTTTTGCCGAACCACAGCGAGTACTGTAGCCAGACCAGCAAAGCCAATAACAGCAGCGTTAGTTTACCCATCCTGCCCCCTGAAAAACGGCATCATCATCCCATAACTCGCCCGAGTTCTCTACTCTGGCGCGCGGACGACGCCGCGTAACGCGGGGACTGTACCACATTTTTACCGTTGATACCCAGGCCAGATTCATTCGTGAAAAGACTACCCCAGTAGCCAGAGGAACAGCAGACCGAACATCAGCCCGACGGTCAGAATCGTCGCGCAGACGCTGTACTGAAGTTTGCCGTCCAGCAGCGAATGCAGCGCAATGCCAACCACAACGGCAACCGGCATCAGCGCCAGGAAGAACGGCCAGGTGTAGAGGAGAAAAAATAGCGTGTTACTGCCATAGATCAGGAAGGGAATACCCAGCGCCAGCAGCCATGAAATAAAGCCCACGGCCGCCCCCGACAGAGACCACGTGGTCTCGTCGCTGGCGGCCGGCGGCGGTTCTGAACGAATAATACTGAGGTTCTGGGTATTGCGCATATCGAATCCTGTTGACCTGGCGACCGGCATCATTCGCTGATACCGCCGCCGTTTCAGGATCTGATAATATCGCTCTGTCGTAGCAGGTCTAATAGTTGGTGCACCAAATTTGTTACCAATTGTTCACCGTCGAGGTGAATTTCTGCCCTCTCCGGGGATTCATACACTGAATCGATCCCGGTAAAGTTGCGCAATTCCCCGGCCCGCGCCTTCTTGTACAGGCCCTTCGGATCCCGCGCTTCGCAGATCGCTAACGGCGTATCGACAAATACTTCGATAAAGCGCCCTTCCCCTATACGTTCGCGCACCATTTGTCGCTCTGCGCGATGCGGAGATATAAACGCCGTCAATACAACCAGCCCGGCATCGACCATCAGCTTCGCCACTTCCCCCACGCGGCGAATGTTTTCTTTGCGGTCGTCGTCGCTGAAGCCAAGATCGCTGCACAGGCCGTGACGCACATTATCGCCATCCAGTAACCAGGTGCTCACGCCGAGCCGATGCAGCTCCTCTTCCAGCGCGCCGGCAATGGTTGATTTTCCCGAACCGGAAAGTCCCGTAAACCAGACCACTGCGCCTTTATGCCCATGCAGCGCTTCTCGATCTTTACGTGTTACCTTATGGTCATGCCAGACGACGTTTTCGTCATGTCGGGCCATTACTTGCCTCCCAGCAGGTCGCGAGCGTCCCAGTGCGGGAAGTGCTTGCGAATAAGCTGGTTCAGCTCAAGCTCAAACGCGCTGTACTGTGAAGCGCTCGCCTGAACCCGTTCATGGGGTTCATGAACCATACCTGCGCCAACGGTGACGTTGGTCAAACGGTCGATAAAGATCAGGCCCCCGGTAACCGGGTTATCCTGGTATTTATCCAGCACCAGCGGCTCGTCAAAAGTGAGATCGATCAGCCCGATGCCGTTCAGGGGCAGCGTTTCCACTTCGCGCTGGGTCAGGTTGTTGATATCCACCTGGTAGCGAACGCTATCAACGCGGGCGCGAGTTTTCTTACCGGCGATTTTAATGTCGTAGCTTTGGCCCGGGGTCAGCGCCTGCTCCGCCATCCATACCACATCGATGCTGGCGCTTTGTACTGCGGGCAGAGAAACTGCCGCATCGACCAGCAGATCGCCACGGCTGATATCAATTTCATCCTTCAGCACGAGGGTGATCGCTTCCCCGGCCGCCGCTTCTGGCAGATCGCCGTCGAAGGTGACGATGCGCGCAACGGTGGATTCCACTCCGGACGGGAGCACCTTAAGACGCTGCCCTACCCTCACGCTACCGGAGGCCACCGTCCCGGAAAATCCGCGGAAGTCGAGGTTCGGGCGGTTTACGTACTGTACCGGGAAGCGCAGCGGCTGGCTTTCCACCACGCGCTGAATCTCAACGGTTTCCAGCACTTCCAGCAGCGTCGGACCGCTGTACCACGGCATTTTCTCACTCTGGCTGGCGACGTTGTCCCCTTCCAGGGCAGAAAGCGGAACAAAGCGAATGTCGAGATCGCCAGGCAGCTGCTCCGCAAAGGTCAGATACGCTTCGCGGATGGTGTTGAAAGTCTCTTCGCTAAACTCGACGAGATCCATTTTGTTCACCGCCACCACCAGGTGTTTGATCCCCAGCAGTGTCGAAATAAAGCTGTGACGACGGGTTTGATCGAGCACGCCTTTGCGGGCGTCGATCAGCAGGATCGCCAGTTCGCAGGTTGATGCACCGGTCGCCATATTACGGGTGTACTGCTCGTGCCCCGGCGTATCGGCGATAATAAACTTGCGCTTCTCGGTAGAGAAATAGCGATAGGCGACGTCGATGGTGATGCCCTGCTCGCGCTCGGCCTGCAGGCCATCCACCAGCAGCGCCAGATCCAATTTTTCGCCCTGCGTACCGTGACGTTTGCTGTCATTATGCAGAGATGAGAGCTGATCTTCGTAAATCTGTCGGGTATCGTGCAGCAATCGACCAATCAGCGTGCTTTTACCGTCATCAACGCTGCCGCAGGTCAGAAAGCGCAGCAGGCTTTTGTGCTGCTGGGCGTGCAGATAGGCTTCTACGCCGCCTTCATCAGCAATTTGTTGTGCAATCGTAGTGTTCATGGCGGCTCCTTAGAAATAACCCTGACGTTTCTTCAGCTCCATGGAGCCTGCCTGGTCGCGGTCAATCACGCGCCCCTGTCGTTCGCTGGTGGTCGACACCAGCATCTCTTCGATGATCTCCGGCAGCGTTTGCGCATTGGACTCCACCGCGCCGGTCAGCGGCCAGCAGCCAAGGGTACGGAAGCGCACCATCTGTTTTTTGATCATCTCGCCGGGCTGCAGATTAATGCGATCGTCATCGATCATCATCAGCATCCCGTCGCGCTCCAGCACCGGACGCTCTGCCGCCAGGTACAGCGGAACAATTTCAATATTTTCCAGATAGATGTACTGCCAGATATCCAGCTCGGTCCAGTTGGAGAGCGGGAACACGCGGATGCTTTCACCTTTGTTAATCTGGCCGTTATAGTTGTGCCACAGTTCCGGGCGCTGGTTTTTTGGGTCCCAGCGATGGAAGCGGTCGCGGAAGGAGTAAATACGCTCCTTGGCGCGAGATTTCTCTTCATCGCGACGCGCGCCGCCGAACGCGGCATCGAAGCCGTATTTGTTCAGCGCCTGCTTAAGGCCTTCGGTTTTCATGATATCGGTATGTTTGGCGCTGCCGTGAACGAACGGGTTAATCCCCATCGCCACCCCTTCCGGATTTTTATGCACCAGCAGTTCGCAGCCGTAGGCTTTAGCGGTACGGTCGCGGAACTCATACATTTCGCGGAATTTCCAGCCGGTATCAACGTGCAGCAGCGGGAACGGCAGAGTTCCTGGATAAAACGCTTTACGCGCCAGATGCAGCATTACGCTGGAGTCTTTACCGATGGAGTACATCATCACCGGGTTAGAGAATTCGGCGGCCACCTCACGAATAATATGGATGCTTTCCGCCTCCAGTTGCCGCAGGTGAGTAAGTCGTTTTTGGTCCATAACCGTTCCTTAAGCCAGATTTACTACAGAAGCCTTAAAGGCGTCTGAGGATGAGGTGTGTTGAAACCAGGCAAGCTGATGATGTAATCGCACCACTTCGCCCACTACCAGCAGCGCGGGCATCGGGGCATCTTTCGCCAGGTTTTCGAGTTGTTGTAATGTGCCGGTCCGGGTTTGCTGATCAGCGCGAGTACCCCGCGAGATCACCGCCACCGGGGTGTCGCCCGCGCGACCGTTAGCGATCAGCTGAGCGCTGATTTCCGCCGCTTTCAGGCTGCCCATATAAATCGCCAGGGTCTGGCCGCTTTGCGCCAGCCGAGTCCAGTTGAGCGGGGAGTTTTCCGCACCGAAGTGCCCGGTAATAAAAGTTGCGCTTTGCGCGTAATCGCGGTGGGTCAGCGGGATCCCGGCATAAGCCGTGGCGCCAGCCGCTGCCGTCACGCCCGGGACAACCTGAAACGGAATACCGGCTTCAGCCGCAGCCTGCAGCTCTTCGCCGCCGCGCCCGAAAATAAACGGGTCGCCGCCTTTCAGGCGAATCACCGTATTGCCCGCTTTCGCCGCCTCTACCAGCATGCGGTTAATGTCCTGCTGCGGTACGGAGACGCCGACGGCGCTTTTGCCCACGCAGATTGTCTCCGCGTCGCGACGCACCAGCTCGCGGACTTCCGGCGTGACCAGATTGTCGTAAAACACCACATCCGCCTGCTGGATAGCCTGCAGGCCGCGCAGGGTCAGCAGTCCGGCATCGCCAGGCCCCGCGCCGACGAGGATAATTTCACCGAGCCGCTTTTCCGGCTGTCGGAGCTCATCTTCCAGCGCCTTTTCCGCTTCGGCTTTATTGCCCGCCAGCATCAGGCTGGCAAAGCGGCCGGTAAACACGCGTTCCCAAAAACGACGGCGTTCGGCAGTGGTTTTCAGATGGGTTTTAATATGATGACGCCAGTAGCTCGCCGTTTCGGCCAGCCGCCCCAGGTTGGTGGGCAGCAGCGCTTCGATTTTTTCGCGCAAAATTCGCGACAGCACCGGCGCTTTGCCGCTGGAAGAGATAGCCACCAGCAGCGGAGAACGATCGACGATTGACGGGAAAACAAACGAGCACAGCGCCTGATTATCAACCACGTTGACCAGCCGGTAGCGCGCGTTGGCCGCGGCATAAACGCGCAGGTTCAGCGCGTCATCTTCGGTAGCGGCAATCACCAGGAATACGTTATCAAGCTGCTGCTCTTCAAATTCGGTGGCCCGCCACTGAATTTCCTGACGCTCAACCTTGCCGGCAAGTTCCGGAATTAGCGCGTCGGCGACAATCTGTACCTTCGCTTCAGCACGCAGCAGAAAGGTGATCTTGCGCGCGGCAATCTCGCCGCCGCCGATCACCAGTACGGGTCTCTCTTTCACTTCGGCAAATATCGGCAAGTATTCCACTGCGCAACAACTCTCTTACAATCAGCAATAGAGCGACTATAGGGTGCGGTTTAGAGCAAATGAAATTACGAAATGGAATGAGTTGTGACTCAAAAGAATAACGGCCTGGAAAAGCTAATATCAAAAAGTGCTTAACACGCGGTTTTTCCACCATTTAAGAGCGATTGAAATTGTTTAACCCCGATCACAGTTTCATACTACGCGGGTGAAATTGTTTTAAGTGCTAAAGGACCCCCCTATGTTTTCCGCATTGTGCCGTCGCCTGCTTCCCCTGGCGTTGAGCGCAGGTTTTGTCTTCACCGCCGCCCCGGCAATAAGCGCTCTGGGCGACACCGCCAATGCTCAGGCTCGTCACATCGCTACCTTTTTTCCCGGAAGAATGACCGGTTCGCCCGCTGAGATGCTGTCGGCAGATTATTTGCGTCAGCAGTTCACGCAAATGGGCTACGAGAGCGATATTCGCAGTTTTAATACCCGATACATTTACACCAACAACGATAATCGCAAAAACTGGCAAAACGTCACCGGCAGCACGGTTATCGCCGCGCATGAGGGGAAAGATCGCCAGCAAATCATCATCATGGCCCATCTCGATACCTACGCGCCGCAGACCGATGCCGACATAGAAAATAACCTCGGCGGCCTGACGCTGCAGGGCATCGATGATAACGCCCTCGGTCTGGGGGTCATGCTGGAACTTGCTGAGCAGTTAAAGAACATCCCTACGCGTTATGGTATTCGCTTCGTCGCCACCAGCGGTGAAGAAGAGGGTCGTCTGGGTGCGCAGAATATGCTTAAGCGTATGAGCGACGCGGAGAAGAAAAATACCCTATTGGTCATTAACCTCGATAATCTGGTGGTGGGCGATAAGCTCTATTTTAATAGCGGCCGCAGCACGCCATCCTCGGTGCGCAAGCTCACCCGCGACCGGGCGCTGGCTATCGCTCGTAGTAAAGGTATTAGCGCCGCCAGCAATCCTGGCCTGAATCCTGACTATCCAAAAGGGACCGGCTGCTGTAATGATGCCAGCGTGTTTGACGAAGCCGGGATCCCGGTATTGACCGTCGAAGCCACCAACTGGTCTCTGGGACGCAAAGATGGCTACCAGCAGCGCGCCAAATCTCGTTCGTTCCCGGACGGTACCAGCTGGCACAACGTTCAGCTGGATAACCAGCAGTATATTGATAAAGCCCTGCCGGGCCGTATTGCTCAGCGCAGCCGCGATGTGATGAGGGTTATGCTGCCGCTGGTGAAAGAGCTGGCGAAGGCGGAGAAGAGACCCGCCTCAAAATAGACTAACGATAAAGTGCGGCAACAAGGACTGTCGCCATGATGCGTTTTCATTTTTTAATACCGTTGTTCCTGCTACTGGCTGTCAGCATGCGCTCCATCGCCGACAGCCAGGTTTATATCTGGGGAGCTGAAAAAACGCTGCCCCGAACCTGTTCAGATAACAAATACGCCACCACTGACCTCTCACCTCTGTCAAATTATACCTGAGGTGAATGGAGTATTTCGGAGTCCCATAAGTCGTTGAGCGCATTTGCGATGCGCTCGCGCCTGGCCGTTTCCGTTGCCTGCTGGCGCTGTTTAACCAGGGGTTTAAGCTGCGCGATAAACTCATGCGTGGGCGCTGGCAGACTGCTTTCGTCAACGGGAATTTCTTGCCCGGTATCACGGTTAAAGACCTTTACACCGTAGGTTGGCACATGAGCAAAAATGGCCTTATCCTGCAGCGCCTCGCTAATACCTGACATCGTTTGCCCATCAAAGCGCAGCTGGACGGCCTTGCTCCACTTATCGCCAAAATAGATCATTCTGGATAAAAAGTAGCTGCCAAAAGGCTCTCTGACGCCGCTTTCCGAGTGCATAAACCAGGCCCGGGAATCATGGATATAGTTATCATACAGAGTGATCAGCCCGCTGATTTTATCATTCTGCTCTCGTTTCAACAGGCACGGCTCAATATGCTGACGGAATCTGTACTCGCCCGCCTGCTTAAATCGCAGATATTCATAGGCTTCATTCTGATGGGTATAAAAGTAGGCCGCCTGGGCGAGCAGTGGATCCAGTATCTGTAGATTTGCCGCCGTCGTGCTTATCTCCCATGAAAAGCCGGTTTCGGCACTTGCGGCAATAGTGCAGGTGGCCGAATCGATCGCCCCCTGCGCTTTCTGCTTCATCGCCGGTTTAAACAGCGCCTGGGGGCGAGCTTTACGCATGTAGTCCGCCGCAAACTCGGTGGCGGCTTCCCAAAGCTGACCGCGGGCGTTGTTGGCATCGAACAACGGTTGCCCAACAAGCTCCGGGCCAGGGAACCAATTTTCATCGCCCCTGTGTCTGGACGCCTCTTTATTACGCGCCTGCGCTATCGCCTCAGCTTTGCATTGCAAAAGCGACCACTCACGGGCAAGGGCGCGCTGCGCCTGTTGGCTGAACCCTGCCGCATACGGCTGGGCGGTAATCTCCGGGTGCTGGGCCGCATGCTGGAAGAAGGGCTGCGACGTGAGATTTATTGGCGATGTCCTGGGCGAAGCAAAACGTGCGATACGCCAGCTGGTCATCCAGATCATTTCCGCTTCCAGCATCTCTTCCAGACAGACTGACTCAAAACGAAACGGCGCGTAGATAGCATCGTCAGACAGCGGATCCTCCTGCTGATTGTCAAGGGAGAGGGTCGACCGCCAGTTGTTAAAGGTGTCTATCAGTTCGGGAGATATATTAAATTCATCGAAGGTCATACCTTGCATTTCCCGAAATGCATAAATTTGCCTTAAATCCGGGTGCAACAGGGCAAAAACATCAGGATGAAACGACAGCGGCGCCCCGGCATCCATCGCGGCCGCATACATATCATGCAGAGTAATTTGCGATAACAGATCGCCCGCACCGCCCCGGCCCTTGCCCTGATCCCCACAGGGGTATCCCCCGCCAACGTCGGAGTGCATACCGGGGTAGACCACTTCCTGAGTCTGGGATAAATAGCTGCCAGCGGCGGTACGGATGGAGTCCAGCGAAAATGCCTGGCGCTGCTCGTGAGCCGCCACCAGATGATAGCAGCGCTTGATTAACCCCGACTGCGTCAGCGGCTGCGTCTGTTTCGCCCAGCCGTTGTGACCGGTAAAACCCGGAACCACATTGGCAATTCCCACTGCCGGCACGGTATCAAAGAGGCCTAAAAATTCCACCGAAACCTTCACGCCGAGCAGCGTTCCTGCCGGGAAACCGAGTAGCCCTTCGGCCAGCGCCTCATCCAGCCAGCTGACAAAAGCGCGGGCTTCTGCCGCGCCGCGGGAAAAACCGTACACAAACAGCTTTATCGCTGCCGTCTTGCACTGCGCGCGCACGAATTTTTCCTGCACCAGCCTTAAGAGTTGTTCAAACATACGCAACCGCATCCGCATCTGACCAGGCATTGTCTTCCGCGAGTCCAGATAGGCCTGGTTTACTTTTTCACGGTTGTAAGACATCGCCGCGCTGCCAGCGAATAACCCCAGTTCCACAGCCGCCGGAGTGCTGGAGCTGTTCATCGCCTGAACCGCCCCTTTCATTATGCCATTGCCGAGGAAATTTTTTGTCACGGTATGGTTCAGGGCATTACACAGCTGCACCATCCCCCAGTTGATACGGTCCTCGCCGCCGACAGCAAACTGCAGTCCCGACGAATAATAGTCATAGGTGCCAATCTGCGGAAAAGGCGTACCGAGGCCGGGAATATAGAAGGCGTAAAATCCACGCTCATTTGCCATGAGATCATCAGGCGCGCAGGCACGGTATAGTTTTGCCACGTTCGACGGGTGCGGCGGCATGCAGGCGGTATCTTTTAGCGCATTATTATTGGTACCGTCAAAAAACAGGCTGATATGCAGGCTCTTACAGCAGGGGCTGCTTTTTTGCCGGCGGGACTCCTGGCGAAATAATGCCTCCTCCCTGTCGATTTTGATTATATTGGCGTTGACCTGCCGCTGGCTTAAAAGCAACCGGCCCTCTTTCGGAAAAGCGGGAGGAACCCAGCACGGATCGCCCGTAGTGGTAAGCTGATGATTACCAAAACGTTTCTTAAAATATTCGGTTATTGGGGACATTGGGCAGGCTCCGACTGGCGGTAGGGATCTTTTATCGGGTGATCAGGATGGGTCGGCCCGTGGCAGGTAGCCGTTACTTTAATCTGCTGACAGGGCAAGAAATGCACCTGCAGGCCGCAGGAATCTTCATATTCGGGAATAGTGGCTACCGCTTTATAATGACGAAAGGCAGCCTTATATTTTTCCATATAATGTTCATAGTTTGGATCATCGAAGTGGGGGAGATCCTTCGGAAACGGGTTAGGGTTAACCTCCCACTCCACTACCACCTGCATATTGGGCCGCCATTTTTCCGGCAGCGATATACAGCAGGTAAACCCCCCGGCGTGTCCCCGGTAGCCGTTGACGGAGAACCAGTTGATATTCGTGCCTGCCATATGGTTATAGCCCAGCAGATTAGCCGCCACGTAGCTGCTCTTCCCGCTGCCGCGCGGTCCTTCTTTTTCTGCCGGATCACAGCCCAGCAGTAAAAAACATAACAGCGGCACTGCTTTAACTATTCCCTGCATAGTATGAACTCCGTTTCATGTCACACTGAAGGCGCAGCCTCTGCTGCGGTTAATAATGCACAGCTCACAACAATAAAATCATGGCGTTTCTGGCGGGCACTGGCCAGGCTCCGGCAGATCGAAAGGTTCTTTAATCGGGTGGTCAGGATGAGTCGGCCCGTGGCAGGTGGCCGTTACTTTAATCTGCTGACAGGGCAAGAAATGCACCTGCAGGCCGCAGGAATCTTCATATTCGGGAATAGTGGCCACCGCTTTATAATGGCGATAGTTAGCCCTGTGTTTTTCTATATATTCATCATACTTAGGGTCGCTGAATCTGGGGATATCCTTCGGAAACGGGTCAGGATCCACCTCCCACTCCACTGCCACCTGCATATTGGGCCGCCATTTTTCCGGCAGCGATATGCAGCAGGTAAACCCCCCGGCGTGTCCCCGGTAGCCGTTGACAGAGAACCAGTTGATATTCGTGCCTGCCATATGGTTATAGCCCAGCAGATTAGCCGCCACGTAGCTGGTCTTCCCGCTGCCGCGCGGTGCTTCTTTTTCTGCCGGATCACAGCCCAGCAGTAAAAAACATAACAGCGGCACTGCTTTAACTATTCCCTGCATAGTATGAACTCCGTTTCATGTCACACTGAAGGCGCAGCCTCTGCTGCGGTTAATAATGCACCGCTCACAACAATAAAATCATGGTGTTTCTGGCGGGCACTGGGCAGGCTCCGGCAGATCGAAAGGTTCTTTAATCGGGTGGTCAGGATGAGTCGGCCCGTGGCAGGTGGCCGTTACTTTAATCTGCTGACAGGGCAAGAAATGCACCTGCAGGCCGCAGGAATCTTCATATTCGGGAATAGTGGCCACCGCTTTATACTGACGAAAGGTAGCCTTATATTTTTCCATATAATGTTCATAGTTTGGATCATAGAAGTGGGGGAGATCCTTCGGAAACGGGTTAGGGTTAACCTCCCACTCCACTACCACCTGCATATTGGGCCGCCATTTTTCCGGCAGCGATATACAGCAGGTAAACCCCCCGGCGTGTCCCCGGTAGCCGTTGACGGAGAACCAGTTGATATTCGTGCCTGCCATATGGTTATAGCCCAGCAGATTAGCCGCCACGTAGCTGCTCTTCCCGCTGCCGCGCGGTGCTTCTTTTTCTGCCGGATCACAGCCCAGCAGTAAAAAACATAACAGCGGCACTGCTTTAACTATTTCCTGCATAGTACGAACTCCGTTTCATGTCATACCTATCCCGTGTGTATCCTTTACCGTCTCCACGGCTTACATCCGCCAGAAAAGATCCTTCTGCTCAGCCAGTCTGCCATTGCAGAAGCGCCAGTCATAATTGCGCTTGCTGGCCAACCTGCAGGTGAGAAAGGGCATTTACTGTGCCTCTGGCAGGGCTGCGTACCCTTCTCTGGCCAATGAAAGCACGCCACGACAATCCGCGTAACCGATCCGGTGGGTTTTGTTAGTACGATTCGACAAAATCTTTAGAAGTGCCCGGAAAGCTCATCCCTGACAGTATCCACCCGCCGCCGAAAACAACATGCGCAGCAAACGTTTTACGCAATAACCAGAGAGCAAATAGCGCGGAAAAACCGGATGCAGATGGTAAATCAATAAAACGCGCGCTGACATTGTATGCCGCTGGAAATGCGTCTGGAACCAAAACGCAGTGGCGGTAGAGCGAACTGCAGAAGCGGTGATAGTTGTAGCGTGATGGTTCAGGTAAATCATATTTATATCCATTTCCTGTGAGGCAGCCATACGATCTGCCTGGGTAGTCGATATCGCACTGCGTTCCATTTTTAATAATCAGTAACCTTTCCGCGCTATTCTTAAGTTTCTCGTTTATGTTTTCGACGGCCCAATTTTTCCTGGTTCACTCGTAAATAATCATTAATTTATCGCGTATGATGAGAGAACATTCCTTGATAATCCCTTTAATTTACGCAGAAAATTGTTCTGTCGTTTGCTTTTCTGATGTCTTCTCGGTTGAGGGAAAGTGCTGCTTTCTTGAGAACAGGCAGTTCCCGGTTCATCTACCAGAATGCCGCAAAAAAGTTTGAAAATTCTTTGATATTTACTGATTTTGAAAATTCTTTGATATTTACTGATGAGGTTTTTTCTGAAAGAAACTGCATCAGATAGCATGTCGAATGCAAACTCGTCCGTACCAGATTGCTGAATGAAATGTTCATCTTCGAGATATATACATCGTTTACCGGCACTTTTGGCGTAACAGCGTTCAATTCCCCCTTCAAGGGAGATATAATAATTGCCTTTTATAACTATTTCCTTTTCAAAGAACATGACGCTACCTTGCGCTTTATTTAAGATAAAGATCCCCAGCAGACATAAATACGGAGAGGCATAAGCAAGGCGTTCAGAAAAACATTACGCTATTCATATGGTGCAAGAAAATGTGAAATTTATTCGTTCTGTATTCGCCCTGAAGGAAAAAATATAAATATAATTCGTAGTCTGTGTCAAGCCGGGAAGAAACAAGAAATTAGCGCGTAGCGGATAATTATTAGATAAGCTCGTAATAAAACATGAATCACTTACGTTGTTCATCCATGCCGGCTACACAACTAACAATAAGAATATATGAATCAATAATGAATTCATAAAATGAGATTCTTAGTTGCAGCAAAACCCAGGAAAGCCCCGGCTTGTGTTGAACACGGGCCGCAGAAAATTGAGTCGAATCCCGGCAGCTTATCTTTCGGCCTTCCCATGCCAGTTTCAGCACCCGGTTGTGTTGAAGGAGCTACGGTTATGCCTAAAATACGGTGCAGCTCAGCCGATTAAGCGGTCACAGCACCTTTTACTGTTGATTTTTCGAAGATGGTGGAAGTCAGGAGCGTGACGGCCAGCATGCCCTGGCCATCGCTAAACAGAGTTCAGCTATTTTACCCCGCTTTTATGGGGTTACGCAGGGCAGCGCCGGGACTCATATTAACCTTCGTGCAGCCCGCACTCTCTTTTCAGGCCAAAGAAGCGCGTTTCTTCCTCCGCCATCCCCGGCTCCCATTTGCGCGTGGTGTGGGTATCTCCTACCGACAAATAGCCCTGATCCCAAAGCGGATGATATTTCAGGCCGTGCTTTTGCAGATACTGGTAAACCGTGCGGTTATCCCAGTCGATGATCGGCAGCACCTTAAACACGCCACGCTGGATCGCCAGCACCGGTAAGTGGGCGCGACTGCCGGATTGCTCGCGGCGCAGGCCCGCAAACCAGGTTTGCGCGTTCAGCTCTTGCAGTGCCCGGTTCATCGGCTCAACCTTGTTGATGTCATTATATTTTTCAATGCCCTCAACGCCCTGCTCCCACAGTTTACCGTAGCGCGCTTCCTGCCAGGCGGCGCTCTCCTTCGCCCGATAGACCTTCAGGTTCAGGTTGAGTTTGTCCGTTAACTCATCGATAAACTGGTAGGTTTCGGGGAACAGATAGCCGGTATCGGTCAGAATAACCGGGATATCCGGGCGCACCTGATTGACCAGATGCAGGCTCACCGCCGCCTGAATACCAAAGCTCGAAGAGAGCACGTATTCCCCCGGCAGGTTTTCCAGCGCCCACGCAACGCGCGCTTCCGCGCTCAGCTTTTCCAGCTGACTATTGGTTTCCGCTAGCTGTAAAACGCGATCGACCTTCGGTAATGCGTTCAGCGCGTTTAAATCGAGTACGGACATAAGAACCTCATTTGCCTGTTTTTACCGGGGGCCCTGCGTTTACCCGGTCGACAAGACCCGCAGGCCCGGTAAGCGAAACGCCACCGGGCAGCGGGATGTTATTCCCAGAAATCCCGGGCTGGATCGAGCACCGGACGAATAATGCCCGCACGCACCGTAAAGTCGCCGAAGCCTTCACCCGCTTCGCGCTCTTTCGCCCAGCGCCCTACCAGTTCGTCGATTGAGTCGAGAATTTCCGACTCGGTAATGTTTTCCCGGTACATGCGCGGAATCCGCGTCCCGCTACGGTTGCCGCCAAGGTGCAGGTTGTAGCGGCCCGGCGCTTTACCCACCAGGCCCACTTCCGCCAGCATCGCGCGACCGCAGCCGTTCGGGCAACCGGTGACGCGGGTAACGATATGCTCGTCGCCAACGCCATGTTTGCTCATCACCGCCTCGACTTTATCGATGAATGACGGGAGGAAGCGCTCGGCTTCCGCCATCGCCAGCGGGCAGGTCGGGAATGAGACGCAAGCCATCGAATTTTCGCGCTGCGGCGTAACGGCGTTCATCAGGCCGTGCTCGCGGGCCAGCTTCTCGATCTTCGCCTTCTGATCTTCCGGTACGCTGGCAATAATCAGATTCTGATTTGCCGTAATACGGAATTCGCCCTTATGGATCTTCGCGATCTTCAGCAGACCCGTTTTCAGCGGGCGGCCCGGATAATCAAGGATACGTCCGTTTTCAATAAACAGCGTCAGATGCCAGTTATTGTCGATACCTTTCACCCAGCCGATACGATCGCCGCGGCCGGTGAACTCGTATGGACGAATCGGTTCAAACTTGATGCCCGCCCGACGCTCCACTTCTGCTTTAAAGGTCTCAACGCCAACGCGCTCCAGGGTGTATTTGGTTTTCGCATTTTTACGGTCGGTACGGTTGCCCCAGTCGCGCTGGGTCGTCACCACCGCTTCCGCTACCGCCAGGGTATGCTCCAGCGGCAGATAGCCAAACTCGCTCGCCGTACGAGCGTAGGTTTTCTTATTGCCGTGCTCAATCGATAAACCGCCGCCCACCAGCAGATTAAAGCCCACCAGCTTGCCGTTTTCAGCAATAGCCACGAAGTTCATATCGTTCGCGTGCAGATCGATATCGTTCTGCGGCGGGATCACCACGGTCGTTTTGAACTTACGCGGCAGATAGGTCTGGCCGAGGATCGGTTCTTCATCGGTGGTGGCGACTTTCTTTTGATCCAGCCAGATCTCGGCATAGGCGCGAGTGCGCGGCAGCAGGTGCTCGGAGATCTTCTTCGCCCATTCATAAGCTTCGGCGTGCAGCTGAGACTCGTTCGGGTTGGACGTACAGAGCACGTTACGGTTCATGTCATTAGCGGTGGCCAACGCATCCAGTCCGACCGAATGCAGCATCTGGTGCACCGGCTTGACGTTCTTCTTCAGAATGCCGTGAAACTGGAAGGTCTGACGGTTGGTCAGACGGATACTGCCGTAGATGGTGTTATCGGCGGCGAATTTATCGATCGCCTGCCACTGTTTGGTGGTGATCACCCCGCCCGGCAGGCGGCAGCGCAGCAGCATCGCGTGACGCGGCTCCAGCTTCTGCGCCGCACGTTCGGCGCGGATATCGCGGTCATCCTGCTGATACATACCGTGAAAACGGATCAGCAGAAAGTTATCGCCTTTAAAACCGCCGGTCAGGCCGTCATTCAAATCTTCCGCAATGGTGCCGCGCAGGTAGTTGCTTTCGAGCTTCATGCGCTCGGCGTCAGTCAGTTTACCTTCGACCACCAGCGGGCCTGGATGTTTTTCGCTCATTAGTAGACATCTCGCTGATAACG
This sequence comes from Klebsiella sp. K5-306, assembly GCF_051835185.1. Lineage (NCBI taxonomy): Bacteria > Pseudomonadati > Pseudomonadota > Gammaproteobacteria > Enterobacterales > Enterobacteriaceae > Klebsiella > Klebsiella sp. K5-306. The sequence goes on along the minus strand of NZ_JAIFJY010000004.1, from coordinate 154,347 downwards.
GCGCTCTACGCGCAGCTCACTTAAAAATTCGTCCGCCGCTTCGGCGTCCATCGCGCCGTATTCGGCAATCACTTCCAGTAACGTCTGCTCAACGTCTTTTGCCATACGATTGGCATCGCCGCAGACATAAATATGGGCACCGTCGTTAATCCAGCGCCACAGTTCGGCTCCCTGCTCGCGCAGTTTGTCCTGAACGTAGACTTTTTGTAGTTGATCGCGGGACCAGGCCAGGTCGATGCGGCTCAGCACGCCTTCTTTGACGTAGCTCTGCCACTCCACCTGATAGAGGAAATCTTCAGTAAAGTGCGGATTGCCGAAGAACAGCCAGTTCTTACCCTCTGCGCCTTCCGCCGCGCGCTGCTGCATAAACGCGCGGAAAGGCGCGATGCCGGTACCGGGACCAATCATGATCACCGGCGTTTCCGGGTTCGCAGGCAAACGGAAGTTATCGTTATGCTCGATAAAAACGCGAACTTCGCCGTCTTCTTCGACGCGGTCAGCCAGGAAACTGGAAGCGCCGCCGGCACGAGCGCGACCTTCAATATCATAACGCACTACGCCAACGGTGACGTGGACTTCGCTTTCCACTTCCGCCTGCGAAGAGGCGATCGAGTAGAGCCGCGGCGTCAACGGGCGCAGCAGGTCAACCAGCGCCTGGGCATCCAGCTGCGCCGGCGAGAAACGCACCATGTCGACGATCGGCGTGGTTGCGGCGTAGTGCTGAAGCTGTGCCTTATCGCCCACCAGCGGCAGTAAAGACTCGCTGCGGGTTAAGGTGGCGTAGTTTTCCACGATATTGGCGGTGTTGACCGTCAGCTCAAAATGCCATTCCAGCGCTTCAGCAAGCGGTAGCGTTTTGCCGTCGACCGTGACCGGTTCCGTACCTGTTAGCCAGAGCAGCTCCACCAGCTCCTTCACCAGCGCCGGATCGTTCTGATACCAGACGCCCAGCGCATCGCCCGGCTGATAGCGCAGGCCGGAGTCGCCGAGGTCGATTTCAATATGGCGCACATCCTTTTCTGAATCACGGCCGGTGATTTTCTGATTCACCGCCAGCGTCGCAGTCAGCGGCGCCTCTTTGGTATACGGGCTGGTGTGGATTTCATTCACCGCCCCGCTGGTAACCAGCTGAGACGGAGAAGCAGCGGGCGCGCGCGCTTTCAGCACCTCAACCACGCGGGCGCGCCATTCGGCAGCGGCGGTCTGATACTCCACATCAGCGTCAACGCGATCCAGCAGGCGTTCACCGCCCAGCTCGGCCAGCTTGTTATCAAAATCCTTGCCGGACTGGCAGAAGAATTCATAGGAGGTATCGCCGAGGCCAAACACGGCAAATGCCGTATCGGTCAGCTTGGGCGCTTTCTTCGAGAACAGGAACTTATGCAGTGCGACGGCTTCTTCCGGCGGCTCACCTTCGCCTTGTGTTGACGTCACGACGACCAGCAGTTTTTCGGTGGCAATTTGTTTAAATTTATAGTCGCCTGCGTTAATCAGCTTCACATTCAGCTGCGCCGCCTGTAGATCGTCACGCAGCGCTTCAGCGATGCGGCGGGCATTGCCGGTTTGCGAGGCCGAAATCAGCGTGATGGACGGCACTTCAGCCGCCTGGGCTGGCGCAACAACCGCCGCGCCGGGCTGCTGATTCAGCATCCCCCAAAAATAGCCGGAAACCCAGGCTAGCTGGGTAGGCGTGAAGTCAGTCGTGGCCGCCTGAAGGCGCGCCATTTGCTCCGGACTCAGCGGTAGCAAATTGGAAGGTGGGGCCTGTGTCGTCATGCGTCGTTATGTTCCAGTAAGCAAAGCTGTGATTCACGCCCTGTCAGCGTGATAAAACAGAAGAGAATAGAAGGTTAACGGCGCAGATAGTAACAATTAAAGAAGGGATGGAAATAACAAATAACCAAATGGACTAACCTGTTTTAGTTATAGTTATTAACAACAAAATCGATTAAATAAGCCGCTGTAATATAAAGATATAATTCCCATAAACCGCATGGATATGTCCATTTTGTGTTCAGGACCGTTTTAGTTAATGATAAAAAATGTACTTTCCGGTACCCTACGGCGGTTTTTTTGCCATATTGAGAATAAAAGATGTCCACCACGCTGTTTAAAGATTTCACTTTCGAAGCCGCTCACCGCCTGCCGCACGTACCGGAAGGCCACAAGTGCGGACGCCTGCACGGTCACTCTTTTATGGTGCGCCTGGAGATTACCGGTGAAGTCGATCCCCATACCGGGTGGATCATGGATTTCGCCGAGCTCAAAGCCGCATTCAAACCCACCTACGATCGCCTGGATCACTACTATCTGAACGATATTCCAGGACTTTCCAATCCTACCAGCGAAGTCCTGGCAAAATGGATCTGGGAGCAGATGAAGCCTTTGGTTCCGCTACTCAGCGCGGTGATGATCAAAGAAACCTGCACGGCGGGCTGCGTCTATCGCGGCGAGTGATCCCTTTCGCCATCGCGTAGGTCGCCTGTTAGCGGCGCGATGGCCTTTTCGCCTCTCGCCGTTTCCCGCCTCGCCTGGGCTAGTTCGCGGCTAGCGCACCAGATAACCGCCATCTACCGCCAGGATATGGCCATTCACGTAATCCGAGGCCCGGCTGGCCAGGAAGACGACTGCGCCCATCAGATCCTGCGCCTCACCCCAACGGCCGGCCGGAATATGCGCCAGGACGCGCCTGTTTTCCTTAGGCGTGTTGCGGACGATCGCCGTCATGTCGGTCTCATAATAGCCGGGGGCAATACCGTTAACCTGAATGTTATATGGAGCGAGCTCTTCACAATAGGCTTTGGTTAACCCCGCGAGGGCATGTTTGGTTGCTGCATAAGCCGGCGACCAGCTGCCGCCTAAATAAGAAAACACCGAACAGATATTGATAATTTTGCCACCGCGGCGGGGAACCATTATTTTCGCCGCCTCATGGCTGAGCTCGAAAGCCGCCGTCAGGTTGGTCTCAATCATCGGGTCCCAGTCGGCGCGGCCAAAGCGCAGGACCTTATTCAAACGACAAATACCGGCATTGTTCACCAGGATATCGACCGTGCCAAAACGCTGGCAGCAGGCGGCGATAATGCGCTGCGGCATGCCGTTGTCGGTAATATTCGCCAGCATGAACTCCACTTCAGCGCCCTGCTGCTCAATGCGTTCACGGGTTTGCGCATTATCGACGCGTCGTCCGGGAATAAACAGATTGGCTCCCGCCGTGGCCAGAGCAAGGGCAAGAGCCTGCCCCAGTCCGCTATTCCCCCCGGTGACGATGGCGGTTTTCCCTTTGAGGGAGAAGAACTCCATAGAAAAAGCATGGGATGGCTCAATTGGCTGCATGTTTAACTCGATCCTTAAGTCAACATATCGACAGCGCGCCGGGGCGGCTGATGTACGAATCGATTATACCACCGCAGGTATGAGCGGGAATCTTAACTAGTACGCTGAAGCGAGGGGGCTTGATGAATTCATATATGAATAAAGTGCTTGCCGGACAGCTATCAGCCAGCCCGGCAAAAAAGAAGGGATCAGGCGATGTTCAGATACTTATGCGTCTGCATAGATAAACGCCAGTTGCGCGCGATGCAGGTTTCGATGCACAGGCGCGTCGCGTCCTCTTTCTGGCTAATTGGCTGCAGCGCGATGATGCGCGGCTTGTCGTCAGCCAGCGTCTCCAGCAGTTCATCGAGCGCTTCGATATCGCGCACGCGTCCAACAGGATGTTTTATTTCATCAGCTCGCTGCAGCGCCTGAGAAAGGACATCATAGCCGCCGCGCATATTCACCTTCGGCGATACCGTCACCCAGGTATGAGGCGTACAGCGAACTTCGTGAGTGCCGCTGGTTTCAATCTGGCAGCTAAAGCCGTTTTGCTCCAGCAGCGAGGTCAGCGGCGTTAAATCATGAATACAGGGCTCGCCACCGGTAATCACCACGTGTCGAGCAGTCCAGCCCTGACGCCCGATGATGGCCAGCAGATCTTCGCTACTTGCCGGGCCCCATTTATCGCTCTCTTTGGTTTTTGCCAGAATGCTGAACAGAGAGACTTCTCGATCGGCAAGTTTATCCCAGGTATGTTTGGTATCGCACCAGGCGCAACCAACCGGGCATCCCTGTAAACGAATAAAAATGGCGGGAACGCCGGTGAAGTAACCTTCGCCTTGCAAGGTCTGGAACATCTCGTTAATCGGGTACTGCATAATCATCTCTGTATTGGGTTAAGAGCGCGCATTATCGCAGATTTACTCGCGCAGATCTTGTCCTGCGCTGCGCCGCGTGGTGGCTAAGCCCAATCCTTATTGATAAAGGTCCGTCAGTTGGTCGATATCCCTATCCAGAGGCGGCTGATTTAACTAGCCTGATAATAATAAGGCTACTATTAAGCAGCATAGCTGAAATTTTTGGTGTAACAAAACATGTATCACCCTGAAAACCAAAAATAAAAATAACAAATTTAAAAATAATAAATTTCAATGATGTACAAATGGATACACGAAATAATGAATTTATTGCCATAGCGAAGGGTCAAATTCGATCCACGACGTAAAACAACCTTAAAATAACCTTAATAAACCGTACGTTATGATCTTCACCCATTTAATATCCGTTTAATTTTTCGCGCCTAGAATCCAGTCCACCAACCATAATGAGACTGCATTCATGAATACATTATTAATTACTGGCGCGACCGGATTTCTCGGTGGAGCAGTGTTAGAAAGCATTATGAATAAAAAGAATGCGCCTAATCTATTACTGTTAGTTCGTGCAGATAATAGTGTAGCTGCCGTAGAGCGGGTAAAGGAAAATCTGCGAAAATTCAATATTAGCGAAGAGAGACTAACTGCCCTGACGCCAGGCAACATTCTGCTGGGGGATCTGGCCAATCCGCAGCCCTTTCTCGACGACCCGCGCCTGAATCAGGTTACCCACGTGCTCAACTGCGCTGCCGTCGCCTCATTTGGTAACAACCCGCTTATCTGGAAGATCAACGTCGAAGGTACGCTGCAGTTTGCCCGGCGGATGGCTCAGGTCAGCCGCCTTGAGCGCTTTCTGCACGTCGGCACCGCGATGTCCTGCTCGCCAGATCCCGATTCTCTGGTAGCGGAAAGCACAGCGTTTCGTGAACGCGCTGCGCATCTGGTCGAGTACACGCACTCTAAATCAATGATTGAGCGTCTCATGCGGCAGGAATGCTCAACCCTACCGCTGGCGATCGCCCGTCCCTCTATTGTTGTTGGCCACACTCATCACGGCTGTCAGCCCTCCAGCAGTATTTTCTGGGTATTCAGCATGGGGCTGATGCTGCAAAAATTTATGTGTTCGATGGAAGACCGCATTGATGTGATCCCCGTCGATTACTGTGCCGATGCGCTGCTGATGCTGCTTGTCAGCCCGCTGGCGCGCGGAGAAGTGGTGCATATTTCTGCGGGGGAAGAAAACAGCGTAAGGTTTGCGGATATCGATAACGCAATGGCCTCCGCCCTCGAACAGGCGCCGGTCGGCGATAAATACGCGCAGGTCAGCTATGAAACGCTGGTCAAAATGCGTCGTGAGCTGAAGGCTATTTTTGGCCCCTGCAACGAACGGCTGATGCTAAAAGCCATGCGCCTTTACGGCGCCTTCGCCACGCTCAACGTACGATTCAGCAACGACAAGCTGCTCAGCATGGGTATGCCAAAACCGCCGCGCTTTACCGATTACATTGACCGCTGCGTACAGACCACGCGCGGGCTTTCTATCCCGCAGCAAATGGCGGTAGATTTTAAGTAGCCACTTTTGTAGAGATAAAAAAAGCCAGCCCGTAGGCTGGCTTTTTCATATCAGATTAAGACAGGCTTATGCCTGACCTTTGATCTCTTTACGACCGTTGTACGGCGCTTTTTCACCCAGCGCTTCTTCGATACGAATCAGCTGGTTGTATTTAGCAACGCGGTCAGAACGGCTCATAGAACCAGTTTTGATCTGGCCTGCAGCGGTACCAACAGCCAGGTCAGCAATGGTAGCGTCTTCAGTTTCGCCAGAACGGTGAGAGATAACGGCAGTGTAGCCAGCGTCTTTCGCCATTTTGATCGCAGCCAGAGTTTCGGTCAGAGAACCGATCTGGTTGAATTTGATCAGGATGGAGTTAACGATGCCTTTCTCGATACCTTCTTTCAGGATCTTGGTGTTGGTTACGAACAGATCGTCACCAACCAGCTGGATTTTGTCGCCCAGTACTTTAGTCTGGTATGCGAAACCGTCCCAATCAGATTCGTCCAGACCGTCTTCGATAGAAACGATCGGGTACTGTTTGGTCAGCTCTTCCAGGAAGTGAGTGAACTCTTCGGAAGTGAACGCTTTGTTGCCTTCGCCGGCCAGAACGTATTTACCGTCTTTGTAGAATTCAGAAGCCGCGCAGTCCATCGCCAGAGTGATGTCTTTGCCCAGCTCGTAGCCAGCGGCTTTAACGGCTTCAGCGATAACAGCCAGCGCTTCAGCGTTGGAACCCAGGTTCGGCGCGTAGCCACCTTCGTCACCAACAGCAGTGTTCATGCCTTTAGCTTTCAGAACTTTAGCCAGGTTGTGGAACACTTCAGAACCCATACGTACGGCTTCTTTCAGGGATTTAGCGCCTACCGGCTGAATCATAAATTCCTGGATGTCGACGTTGTTGTCAGCGTGCTCGCCGCCGTTGATGATGTTCATCATCGGAACCGGCATGGAGTATTTGCCCGGAGTGCCGTTCAGCTCAGCGATGTGCTCGTACAGCGGCTGACCTTTAGAAGCAGCGGCAGCTTTGGCGTTAGCCAGAGAGACGGCCAGGATAGCGTTCGCACCGAAGTTAGATTTGTTTTCAGTACCGTCCAGGTCGATCATGATTTTGTCGATGCCAGCCTGATCTTTGGCATCTTTGCCCAGGATTGCCTGAGCGATCGGGCCGTTTACCGCAGCAACAGCTTTCAGTACGCCTTTACCCATGAAACGGGACTTGTCGCCATCGCGCAGTTCCAGCGCTTCGCGGGAGCCAGTAGAAGCACCTGACGGAGCAGCTGCCATACCGACGAAACCACCTTCCAGGTGTACTTCGGCTTCAACAGTCGGGTTACCACGGGAGTCGATGATTTCACGACCGATGACTTTAACGATTTTGGACATTAGGTTTTCCTCAGTACAAGTTAAACTAAAACTCCAGACAAACAATGCACCCGGATGGGTGCATTGCCGTTCTAACTCTTTTACTTCGCCTGACGCTTCTGGTACTCGCCAGCGGCTTTCACAAAGCCGGCAAACAGCGGGTGACCATCACGCGGCGTCGAAGTAAACTCCGGATGGAACTGACAGGCGACGAACCACGGATGGTTAGGCACCTCGATGATCTCGACCAACTGATCATCCCCGGAACGGCCCGCAATGCGCAGGCCCGCATTTTCAATCGGCTTCAACAGCATGTTGTTGACTTCGTAGCGGTGACGATGGCGTTCAGTAATGGTTGGTTCGCCATACAGCTGGCGCACCAGGCTATCTTCAGCCAGCTGGCACTGCTGTGCGCCGAGGCGCATCGTGCCGCCGAGATCGCTCTTATCAGAGCGAACTTCGACATTACCGTCTTCATCACGCCATTCGGTAATCAGGGCCACGACCGGGTACTTACAGTCTGGCACAAATTCCGTTGAGTTGGCGTTTTCCATCCCCGCTACGTTGCGCGCAAACTCAATCAGCGCAACCTGCATACCCAGGCAAATACCCAGATATGGAATGTTGTTTTCACGCGCATAGCGCGCGGTAGCGATCTTACCTTCGACGCCGCGATAGCCGAAGCCGCCAGGAATCAGGATAGCGTCTAAATTCTTCAGAATTTCGACGCCGCGCGTTTCCACATCCTGCGAATCAATCAGCTTGATGTTGACGGTAACGCGATTTTTCAGACCGCCGTGTTTCAGCGCTTCAATCACTGATTTATAGGCATCCGGCAGTTCAATGTACTTGCCGACCATACCGATAGTGACTTCGCCTGCCGGGTTCGCTTCTTCGTAGATAACCTGTTCCCATTCGGCCAGGTTCGCTTCCGGACAGTTTAAGCTGAATCGTTTACAAATATAATCGTCCAGCCCCTGAGATTTCAACAGGCCCGGAATTTTATAAATGGAATCGACGTCTTTCATCGAAATAACGGCTTTTTCTGGCACATTGCAGAACAAAGCAATTTTGGCGCGTTCGTTCGCCGGAATGGCGCGATCGGAGCGGCAAACCAGAATGTCTGGCTGAATACCGATGGAGAGCAGCTCTTTTACGGAGTGCTGGGTCGGTTTGGTTTTGACTTCGCCCGCGGCGGCCATGTATGGCACCAGGGTCAAATGCATAAACAGGGCGTTTTCACGACCGATATCCACCGCCAGCTGCCGAATCGCTTCAAGGAACGGCAGCGACTCGATATCGCCTACGGTACCGCCGATTTCAACCAGCACCACATCATGACCTTCGCCGCCCGCCAGCACGCGCTCTTTAATCGCGTTGGTGATGTGCGGGATCACCTGCACGGTCGCGCCCAGATAGTCGCCACGACGCTCTTTGCGCAGGACATCAGAGTAGATACGGCCGGTGGTGAAGTTGTTGCGACGAGTCATCTTGGTGCGAATGAAGCGCTCGTAGTGACCTAAGTCCAGATCGGTTTCAGCGCCGTCTTCGGTAACGAACACTTCCCCGTGTTGGATTGGGCTCATGGTACCCGGATCGACGTTGATGTACGGATCCAGTTTCATCATGGTCACGTTAAGCCCACGGGCTTCAAGAATGGCTGCGAGGGAAGCTGCGGCAATGCCTTTACCCAGAGAGGATACGACCCCGCCGGTCACAAAAATATAGTTCGTTGTCATGCTGAACCTGAGAAGTTAGGTTTAAAAGACGATGGAATAACCAGGACGGGAAAGCAGTATACCCGATCATGACTGACGCCACAAACTTTCATTATCCCTCCTTTTCATCAGGCCCACACAAACGCGGGGAGTGAGAAAATAGCCGCTTTTGGCGAAATGTTTTTGACGTAAATCAAGCGCTTGTTATTTAAAAAATCACACAAATAGCGCTTGATCACGAAAACTCTTTAGAGATCAGTTTCCTGGCGTTTTACTTCCTGCCACACCTGCTCCATAGTATCGAGGTCGACGCCGGTCATTTCCAGGCCGCGCGCGGCGACAATCCGCTCAACTTCACGGAAGCGACGTTCAAATTTGAGATTGGCTTTTTGCAACGCAACCTCGGCTTTGACGCCTAAATGGCGGGATAAATTGACCGTTGCAAACAGCAGGTCGCCAACTTCCTCCTCCAGTTTAGCTTCATCCACCACGGCCTGCTGCGCTTCATGCATCACTTCATCTAGTTCTTCATGAACTTTATCCAGCACCGGTCCGAGAGAGGTCCAGTCAAAACCCACCGCCGAGCAGCGTTTTTGGATTTTATGCGCGCGCATCAACGCCGGAAGGCTATGCGGAATATCGTCCAGCGCGGAGTGCTGGGACTTTTCCGCTCGCTCAGCGCTTTTGATCTGCTCCCAGCGGGCCAGCGCTTCGCTGCTGCTACCGGCGGAGGCATCGCCGAAAATATGCGGGTGGCGGCGCTCAAGCTTGTCGCTGATAGCGGCGCAGATATCGCTGAAATCAAAGCGCCCCTCTTCCTGCGCCATTTGAGCGTAGAAGACGACCTGGAACAGCAGATCGCCCAACTCGCCGCGCAAATCGTCAAAATCTTCGCGGGAGATGGCGTCGAGCACTTCATAGGTTTCTTCAAGCGTATAGGGAGCGATGGTGGCAAACGTCTGCTCTTTGTCCCACGGACAGCCGTTTTCCGGATCGCGTAGCCGCTGCATAATGCCGAGCAGCCGTTCCATCTCATTATTTGCCTTCATAGTTATTGATCCTGCACTTTTCATCATTTCAGTCACGCCATTCGCGTTTCGGTTTTGGCAAGCCGCCGCGTATTACAAAAACATAAACTATGCCGTGCAGCACGATAAATACCAACGCCAGCATGCGCACCGGGTCGTCAATATAGCGGATTTGCGACGAAAGCATGTTAAAAGGAAACTCCCCTTTCACCGTCACGCAAAGCTGCACAAACATGGCAAGGGCATTTGCAGCGCGGCATATCAGGTGTGAACTCAAGGATCCGTCTGGCGAATAAACGATAAAAAACAGCCAGATTTGCACAGCGATCAGCGTGAGGGATGAGAGGAGATAAAGAATAAAGAAACTTAAGCTCAAATCCATTGAAGCCTATCCAGTAAGCCAGCACCCGTCGGGGAGCTCCATGGCTATCAGGGTAAAAACGCAGCTGTTAGCTGAGCTGCGTTTTTACCGTTTTCCTTTTAACCGCCGTGCAGGCGACGGGCGTCGATGACGTCCGGAACCTGATTCAGCTTGCCAAGTACCCGGCCCAGAACCTGCAGGTTGTAGATCTCAATGGTCATATCGATGGTTGCCATCTGCTGCTTCGTATCGCTGCGGCTGGCAACGCCCAGCACGTTGACCTTCTCATTGGCGAGAATAGTAGTGATATCGCGCAGCAGGCCGCTACGATCGTTGGCCTGGACCCGCACCACCAGCGAGTAGCCCGCCGAGTAGCTCTCTCCCCACACTGCGTCAACGATGCGCTCCGGAGCATGAGACTGTAGCTCCGCGAGCTGATCGCAATCCGCCCGGTGCACCGAGATCCCTCGGCCCTGGGTGATAAAGCCCACAATCTCGTCGCCGGGGATCGGCTGGCAGCAGCGCGCAATGTGGTGCATCAGATTGCCGACGCCTTCCACCACCACGCGACCATTGTCTTTGCTGCGATTCTGCGGAGTATAGGTTTTCTGCTGCAGCTGCTTAAGTGCCGCCGCATCCTGCTCCGCCGCGCTGGGCTTATTAAACTGCGCCTGCAGGAAATTAACCATCTGGTTGAGGCGAATATCGCCGCCGCCAATCGCCGCCAGCAGTTCGTCCTGCTCATTAAAGTTGTAGCGCGGCAGCAGATACTTTTCCGCATCCTTCAGGCTGATGCCCAGATGCTCCAGCTCATCATCGAGGATCTGCCGTCCGGCAAGAATATTCTTGTCGCGATCCTGCTTGCGGAACCAGGCATGAATTTTGGAACGCCCGCGGCTGGTAGTGACGTAGCCAAGGTTCGGATTCAGCCAGTCACGGCTTGGGTTAGGCTGTTTTTGAGTGATGATTTCAATCTGGTCGCCCATCTGCAGCTGATAGGTGAACGGCACAATACGTCCGCTGATTTTCGCCCCGATGCAGCGGTGACCGACATCGCTGTGAATATGGTAGGCAAAATCGAGCGGAGTCGAACCCGAAGGTAAATCCACTACGTCACCCTTCGGCGTAAAGACATAAACCCGGTCGTCAAAGACCTGGCTACGCACTTCATCCAGCATCTCGCCGGAATCGGCCATCTCTTCCTGCCAGGCGATCAGTTTACGCAGCCATGCAATGCGATCTTCATAGCCGCGTCCGCCGCTGGCCCCCGCGCTGGCGCCCTCTTTGTACTTCCAGTGCGCAGCCACGCCCAGCTCGGCATCTTCATGCATCTGGCGGGTACGGATCTGAATTTCGATCGTCTTGCCGCCGGGACCAAGCACGACGGTATGAATGGACTGGTAGCCATTGGGCTTAGGGTTGGCGACGTAATCATCAAACTCATCCGGCAGATGGCGGTAGTGAGTATGCACTATCCCCAGCGCGGCATAGCAGTCCTGCAGGCGCTCGGCGACAATCCGCACCGCCCGCACGTCAAACAGCTCGTCGAAAGCGAGATGTTTTTTCTGCATTTTGCGCCAGATGCTATAGATATGCTTAGGACGACCGTAAACCTCAGCCTTGACGCCCTCGGTTTTCATTTCCGTGCGTAAGTGGCTGACGAACTCGTCAATGTAATGTTCACGATCGATGCGCCGCTCGTGCAACAGCTTAGCGATGCGTTTATATTCCGCCGGGTGCAGATAGCGGAAGCAGTAATCTTCAAGCTCCCACTTAAGCTGGCCGATCCCCAGACGGTTGGCCAGCGGCGCGTAAATATTGGTGCACTCTTTCGCCGCCAGCACGCGCTCATCTTCCGGCGCATCTTTCACTTCACGCAGATGGGCAATACGCTCGGCGATTTTAATCACCACGCAGCGGAAGTCATCAACCATCGCCAGCAGCATGCGGCGAATGTTGTCCACCTGTTCAGAGGAGACCGAATCCGTATGGGTGGCTTTAAGCTGACGTATCGCGGCCATATCCCGCACGCCGTGGATCAGGGTGACGACGGATTTCCCGACGCTCTCCTGCATGATTTCTTCGCTGACGACGTTGCCATCCGCCAGCGGGAATAGCATCGCCGCTCGCAGCGTATCGATGTCCATACTGAGCATGGAGAGAATTTCTACCATCTCCACGCCGCGCCATAGCAGGAGATCGGCCTGCGGGTGTCCCTGCGTTTTCTCTCGACAATAATCCCAGGTTTCGGCTAAGCGTTCACACGACTGCTGGCTGGAAATTCCCAGACTCGCGATCCATTTCTTCGGGTCAAATTCACCAGCTTTATTTAAATGTGCACTTCTTACCGCAACCATTGTCCTCTCCTTAAGGGACCGCCTGCCGAAGTCGGCAAGCCTCAACTTTTACACTTCATCCTTCAAACCGCATCAACCTTGGCGTTCGTCTTTTATCTCAGTCGCCTGCGCCTGTGGATGCCGCTGCACTGCGATTTGAATGATTCTTGTGCTCAAACAACACCATTGATTCCAGATGACCGGTATGCGGGAACATATCCAGCATCGCCAGGCGTTGAATGGTATATCCCGCCTGCAATAAAACGTCGCTATCGCGCGCCAGAGTCGCCGGATTACAAGAAACATACACCACCCGACGCGGCGCTAATTTAATTATATGTAACATAACGCCCGCCGCACCGGCGCGCGCCGGGTCGAGCAGAACTTTATCAAAACCGTGCTTCGCCCACGCCTGGCGGGTGACGTCCTCTTCAAGATTTTCATGAAAGAACGTCACATTATGCAACGCGTTCAGCGCTGCGTTTTCTTGCCCCTTCGCCACCAGCGCCGGAACACCTTCAACCCCCACGACCTGCGCCGCGCGCTTTGCCAGCGGCAGGGTAAAGTTGCCCATGCCGCAAAAGAGATCCAGCACGCGATCCTGAGGCTGGATATCCAGCCATTCCAGCGCCGTATGCACCATGAGCTGGTTTACGCCGTCGTTGACCTGAATAAAGTCGCGCGGACTGAACACTAAGCGTAGACCGTCGGACGTATACCAGGGCGCTTCCCCGCGAATCTGTTCCAGTATCTCGCTTTGCGGGGCGAGATACAGTGAAAGACCGTGAGATTGCGAAAAACGTTCCAGCTTTTCTTTATCTGCAGGCGGAAGGGCCGCGGTATGGCGTAAAACCATCAGCGGGCCGTTGTCAGCCTGCACCAGCTCCACGTGGCCAAGCTGACGCAGCGATTGCAATCCGCTGAGACATTCTCGTACCGCGGGCAGTAGCGCACCAAGAGTGGGCACCAAAACAGGGCACTGCACCACATCAACAATTTCGCTGGAGTTGGCCTTCCGGAAGCCTATCTGTAATTGTTGGGTCTTTGGCTGATAATTCAAGCTCAGACGCGCCCGGCGGCGATAGCCCCACGGCGAAGCGGCTATAATGTCATCAACCTCGCGCTTCATTAACCGCGCGAGGGCGGCGCGTTTGCTCTGCTGCTGCAGCTCAACGCTGGCGTGCTGCTGCTGACATCCGCCGCAGATACCAAAATGCGGACAGCGCGGCGCCTGCCGCTGCGGGCTGTCGCTAAGACGGCGTTTAACCTGCGCGCGGGCATACTGTTTTTTATCCTCGACCAGGACCACTTCGGCCTGCTCTTGCGGTAATAAACCGCTAACAAACAGCGCCTTCCCCTGGTGACGCGCAACGCCCTGCCCAAAGGGATCAAGGTCATTTACTGTAACGGTTATGATCTGGCGCGTCGTCACACGCCGTTTTGCAGAGTAGAATTGCGCCATCGTAGAGATTTGTCTCAATTAAATATACTGACTCTATACACGAGTTCTTTCAGGGTGAGCCAGCGTAACCAATGCCTCAGCAGCCTGTAAGGATGATGTATATATTCTCCCATAATGGAACCGCATGACCAACTACAGCCTTCGTGCCCGCATGATGATTCTTATTCTGGCGCCAACCGTTTTGATCGGTCTGCTGCTCAGTATATTCTTCGTCGCACACCGCTATAACGACCTACAGCGCCAGCTGGAAGATGCCGGAGCCAGTATCATCGAACCGCTGGCGGTCTCCAGTGAATATGGCATGAATTTGCAAAACCGCGAGTCAATCGGGCAGCTGATCAGCGTGCTGCATCGCCGCCATTCCGATATTGTGCGCGCCATTTCCATCTATGACTCGCACAACAGGCTGTTTGTCACCTCCAACTTTCAGCTCGATCCCGGCGAACTTCAGCTACCAAAAGGGGCGCCTTTTCCCCGCCGTTTAAGCGTGATTCGTCACGGCGATTTGATGATTTTGCGCACCCCAATTATTTCAGAAAGCTATTCACCGGATGAATCACCGGGAAGCGATGCCAAGATGCCGGACAATATGCTGGGCTACGTGGCGCTGGAGCTGGATCTCAAATCGGTGCGGCTGCAGCAGTACAAAGAGATCTTCATCTCCAGCGTGATGATGCTGTTCTGCATCGGCATCGCGCTGATCTTCGGCTGGCGACTGATGCGCGACGTGACCGGGCCGATTCGCAACATGGTGAATACCGTTGACCGCATCCGCCGGGGCCAGCTTGATAGCCGCGTGGAAGGTTTTATGCTCGGCGAACTGGATATGCTGAAAAACGGGATCAACTCCATGGCGATGTCGTTGGCGGCGTATCATGAAGAGATGCAGCATAACGTCGATCAGGCCACCTCCGACCTGCGTGAAACGCTTGAACAGATGGAAATCCAGAACGTTGAGCTGGACCTGGCGAAAAAACGCGCGCAGGAAGCGGCGCGAATCAAATCCGAATTCCTCGCCAATATGTCCCACGAGCTGCGCACTCCGCTTAACGGCGTCATTGGCTTTACCCGCCTGACGCTGAAAACCGATTTAAATACCACCCAGCGCGATCATCTGACCACTATTGAGCGTTCAGCGAACAATCTGCTGGCCATCATTAATGATGTTCTGGACTTCTCTAAGCTCGAAGCCGGGAAGCTCATTCTGGAGAGCATTCCGTTCCTGCTGCGAAATTCGCTCGACGAGGTGGTCACGCTGTTGGCGCATTCGGCGCACGATAAGGGGCTGGAATTGACCCTGAACATCAAAAACGATGTGCCGGATAACGTGATTGGCGACCCGCTGCGCCTGCAGCAAATTATTACTAACCTGATGGGCAACGCCATTAAGTTCACCGAACATGGCAACATTGACGTGCTGGTGGAACAGCGCGCTATCAGCAATTCAAGAGTGCAAATCGAAGTTCAGATCCACGATACCGGCATCGGTATTCCCGAGCGCGACCAGTCGCGTCTGTTTCAGGCTTTCCGCCAGGCAGACGCCAGTATTTCCCGTCGCCACGGCGGAACCGGGCTGGGGCTGGTTATCACCCAGCGGCTGGTAAAAGAGATGGGCGGCGATATTTCCTTCCATAGCCAGCCTAATCGCGGCTCGACGTTCTGGTTCCATATCAGCCTCGATCTCAACCCTAACGCGGTACCCGACAGCGTACCGACCCAATGTCTGGCGGGTAAAAAGCTGGCCTACATTGAGGCTAACGCAGCGGCGGCGCAGTGCACCATGGAGCTGCTGGCGACAACGCCGCTGGAGGTGGTCTACAGTCCGACGATGACTGCCCTACCGGATGCCCATTACGATATCCTGCTGGCGGGCATTCCGGTGTCGATACGCGATCTGAACCAGCATCGCGATAAGCTGGCCAGAGCCCGTAAGCTTGCCGATCATCTGCTGCTGGCGCTACCGTGCCACGCCCAGGTGAGCGCCGAAACGCTTAAACACGACGGTATCGCAGCCTGTCTGCTTAAGCCCCTGACCTCAACGCGCTTGCTTCCGGCGCTGACGGCCACCTGCCAGACCCAGCCGACGCTCCTGCTGCCGCGCTCCGGTAGTACAAAGCTGCCCATGACGGTAATGGCCGTCGATGACAATCCGGCGAATCTTAAGCTCATCGGCGCTCTGCTTGAAGATTTAGTCCAGCATGTCATCCTCTGCGACAGCGGCCAGAACGCCGTTGAACGAGCCAGAGAAATGCAGCAGGATCTGATTCTGATGGATATTCAAATGCCGGAAATGGACGGCATCCGCGCCTGCGAATTGATCCATCAGCTCCCTCATCAACAGCAAACACCGGTGATCGCCGTGACGGCCCATGCTCTGGAAGGGCAGCGAGAGAAATTGCTCAGCGCGGGGATGAACGACTATCTGGCGAAGCCCATTGAGGAAGATAAGCTCTACAATCTGCTGCTGCGCTACCAGCCGGGACAGGCCGCTGCGCCGCAGGCCGCGGCGGAGCCGGTTGACCTACCGGTTAACCATGACATCACCCTCGACTGGCAGCTGGCGCTACGCCAGGCGGCGATGAAACCGGATCTGGCGCGGGAAATGCTGCAGATGCTGCTCGCTTTTATGCCGGAAGTGCGTAACAAGGTGGAAGAACAGCTGGTGGGAGAGCAGCCGGAAGGCCTGCTGGATCTCATTCATAAGCTGCACGGCAGCTGTAGCTACAGCGGCGTGCCGCGCCTGAAGAAACTCTGCCACACTCTCGAGAGCCAGCTGCGCGCGGGCACCGCCGCCGAGGAGCTGGAGCCGGAGCTTCTGGAACTGCTGGATGAAATGGACAACGTCGCGCGGGAAGCCTGTAAGCTACAGGGAATCTAAAACGCCTGCCCCGGCTCGCGCACTGCGACCGGGGGAGAATCTATAATACCTGGCCCATTTTCAGCACAGCGGCGACGTTTCTCGCCGTCATGCGCACATTTTCGGCGGCATTTTCCAGCGCCTCATCCAGGGTGCAAATGGAATAAATAACGCTGAATACCGCATCCAGCCCGTGCTCATGGACTACGCCGACGTCCGCCGTCAGGCTCCCGGCAATCGCGATAACCGGCAGATTATAGCGTTTTGCCACCCGCGCCACGCCAACCGGCACTTTGCCGTGAATCGTCTGGCTGTCGATGCGCCCTTCGCCGGTGATCACCAGATCCGCATCCGCCACGATATCGGCAAGATGCAAAGCGTCGGTCACGATCTCAATGCCCGGCCGCAGCTTAGCCCCGCAAAAGGCATACAGGCCCGCGCCCATGCCGCCCGCCGCGCCGCCGCCTTCAAGATGCAACACATCAAGCTCTAAGTCGCGATGGATAATCTCAGCAAAATGGGCCAGCGCCTTATCGAGGCTGGCGATCATCTCCGCCGTCGCCCCTTTCTGCGGGCCAAATACTGCCGTCGCGCCCTGCGGGCCCGTCAGCGGATTGGTGACATCGCAAGCGACGTCAATGCGGCATCCGGCGAGGCGCTTATCTAACTCGCTCACGTCGATGCGCGCGAGGCTCTCCAGCGCTTGTCCGCCGGCGCCAATCTGCTGGTTATCCCGGGTCAGCAGTTTCGCCCCCAGCGCCTGCACCATCCCGGCGCCGCCATCGTTAGTCGCGCTGCCGCCGATGCCGATAATAATTTGCCTGACGCCCGCGTCCAGCGCATGGCGAATCAGCTCGCCGGTACCCCATGAAGTCGTCAGAAGAGGGTTACGTCGCGCCGGCGGCACGCTCTCCAGACCGCTTGCCGCCGCCATTTCAATAAACGCGCACTGCTTATCGCCCGAAAGACCAAAAAAAGCCTCTACGGGCTCGCCGAGCGGACCGGTGACGGTGACCGCTATCCGGCACCCTTGGGTCGCGGCAACCATGGCTTCAACGGTTCCTTCGCCACCGTCGGCGACCGGCAGTTTGACGTACTCCGCATCGGAATAAACTTCCCGAAAACCTTGCTCTATCGCGGTTGCAACATCCAGCGCACTCAGGCTCTCCTTGTATGAATCCGGTGCGATCACTATCTTCATATGCTGTCCTTAAAATGAACGATTACCCGACGCCGTGCAGGAAACCGGCCCCCGAAGGGACCGGCATCTCCTTAGCGCACCATGCACGGACGCTTGTTATCAAACGTCCAGTTCGGGATCAAATACTGCATTCCCATCGCATCATCGCGCGCGCCCAGACCGTGTTTCTGATACAGCTCATGGGCTTTCATCACCTGATCCATATCGAGCTCCACGCCCAGCCCCGGTTTCGTCGGTACCTGTACCATCCCACCTTTAATTTCAAACGGTTCTTTGGTCAGGCGCTGGTTGCCTTCCTGCCAGATCCAGTGCGTATCAATAGCGGTAATTTTACCCGGCGCGGCTGCCGCCACGTGGGTAAACATCGCCAGCGAGATATCAAAGTGGTTGTTAGAGTGCGAGCCCCAGGTCAGGCCGAACTCGTGGCACATCTGCGCCACGCGGACGGAGCCCTGCATGGTCCAGAAGTGCGGATCCGCCAGCGGAATATCCACGGACTGCAGCGACAGCGTGTGGCCCATCTGACGCCAGTCGGTCGCGATCATATTGGTCGCCGTCGGCAGACCGGTGGCGCGGCGGAACTCCGCCATCACTTCACGCCCCGAGAAGCCCTGCTCGGCGCCGCACGGATCTTCCGCATAGGCCAGAGATCCTTTCAGGTATTTACCAATTTTGATCGCTTCATCCAGCGACCACGCGCCGTTCGGATCGAGGGTCACGCGCGCCTGCGGGAAGCGCTTAGCCAGCGCGACGATAGACTCCGCTTCCTCTTCCCCGGCCAGTACGCCGCCTTTCAGTTTAAAATCGTTAAAACCATATTTCTCATATGCGGCTTCCGCCAGACGCACCACCGCATCCGGGGTCATCGCCTCATCATGACGCAGGCGATACCAGTCGCACGGGTCATCCGGCTGGCTCTGATAAGGCAGCGGTGTAGCTTTACGATTGCCGACGAAGAACAGATAGCCCAGCATTTCCACTTCGCTGCGCTGCTGTCCATCGCCCAGCAGAGACGCCACGTTCACGCCCAGATGCTGGCCCAGCAGGTCAAGCATCGCCGCTTCGATCCCGGTCACTACGTGAATTGTGGTACGCAGATCGAAGGTCTGCAAACCGCGTCCGCCGGCATCCCGATCGGCGAAAGTATTGCGTACGGCGGTCAGCACGTTTTTATATTCACCCAGCGTTTTACCGACCACCAGCGGGATCGCGTCCTCAAGGGTCTTGCGGATTTTCTCTCCGCCGGGAATTTCGCCGACGCCGGTATGGCCGGAATTATCTTTGATTACCACGATATTACGCGTGAAGAACGGGGCGTGCGCGCCGCTCAGGTTCATCAGCATGCTGTCGTGACCCGCGACCGGAATGACCTGCATAGAAGAAACAACGGGGGTCGAAAATTGTGCGCTCATAATTTAGTCCTTATTCAAATCAGTGACGGCCGAAAACGGGGCGTTTACGGTCAAAAGTCCATCCGGGGATCAGATACTGCATTGGGCCTGCGTCATTACGCGCGCCGCCGGGCAGCTTTTTATACGCCTCATGCGCTTTCTGCACCTGCTCCCAGTCCAGCTCGACGCCGAGTCCAGGCGCGTCCGGAACAGCAATTTTTCCGTGCTTAATCTCCAGCGGATTTTTGGTCAGGCGGCAATCTCCCTCCTGCCAAATCCAGTGGGTATCGATGGCCGTGGGGTTACCCGGCGCCGCTGCGCCGACGTGGGTGAACATGGCCAGTGAAATATCAAAGTGGTTATTGGAATGGCAGCCCCAGGTCAGACCCCAGTCATCGCACAGCTGCGCCACGCGCACCGCGCCGGAAAGGGTCCAGAAGTGCGGATCGGCCAGCGGAATATCCACGGCATTCAGCATCACCGCGTGGCCCATTTCGCGCCAGTTAGTGGCGATCATATTGGTTGCCACCGGCAGACCGGTGGCGCGGCGAAACTCCGCCATCACTTCACGGCCAGAGAAGCCCTGTTCGGCGCCGCAGGGGTCTTCCGCGTAGGTCAGCACCTCGTTCAGCCCTTTACACAGGGCGATGGCTTCATCCAGCAGCCAGGCGCCGTTGGGATCAACCGTAATGCGCGCATCGGGAAAACGCTTTTTCAACGCGCGGGCGGTTTCGATCTCCTGCTCGCCGGGCAGCACGCCACCTTTCAGTTTAAAATCTTTAAAGCCGTAGCGGTCCTGTGAGGCCTCCGCCAGGCGCACCACCGCCTCGCTGTTCAGCGCTTCCTGATGGCGTAGACGATACCACTCATGGTTGCCCGGCGTGCTTTCCAGATAGGGCAGATCGGTTTTGGTGCGATCGCCCACGTAGAACAGATAGCCCAGCACGGTCACCTCATCGCGCTGCTTGCCCGGCCCCAGCAGCTCGCAAACCGGCACGTTGAGCGCCTTGCCCAGCAGATCCAGCAGCGCAGCCTCCAGCGCCGCCACCGCGTTCACCCGCAGTTCGAATGTCCAGGCGCCTTTACCAAAAGTATCAAAGTCCGCGGCCTGGTTGCCTTTATGCACCTGCTGAACCACTTTGTTCAGGCGGGCGACTTCCTGGCCTAATACCGTCGGGATGGCATCCACCAGCGTCTGATAAATCACTTCGCCGCCCGGTGCTTCGCCGACCCCGGTATTGCCGGCGTTATCGGTCAGCACCACAATATTGCGGGTAAAGTACGCATTGTGCGCGCCGCCGATGTTAAGCAGCATACTGTCCTGCCCGGCCACCGGGATAACCTTCATATCGGTGATAATAGGGCTCGATTGCGTTGTCATGATGATTTTCCTGCGACAGGTTTCAGTTCGATACGTTTAATATCGCCCACCAGTACCAGATAGCTCAGCACCGCCACCAGCGCATGAACGCCCACATAAATCAGCGCGCCGTTAAACGAACCGGTGGTGCCAACGATGTAGCCGATAGCAATGGGCGTCACGATACCGGAGATATTGCCGAACATGTTGAACAGACCGCCGCTCAGGCCGCTGATCTCTTTCGGCGCCGTATCCGCCATGACCGCCCAGCCCAGCGCACCGATGCCTTTACCGAAGAAGGCCAGCGCCATGAAGCCGATAATCATCCACTCCACGTTGACGTAGTTACAGAACACCATCACCATCGACAGCAGCATCCCCATGACGATAGGCGTTTTACGTGCGATGTTCAGCGAGCCGGTACGACGCATCAGCCAGTCGGAAATAATCCCGCCGAGAACCCCGCCCGCGAAACCGCAGATCGCCGGAACCGACGCGACAAAACCGGCCTTCAGGATCGACATGCCGCGCGCCTGCACCAGATAAACCGGGAACCAGGTGATAAAGAAATAGGTCAAAGCGTTAATGCAGTACTGGCCGATATAGACGCCAATCATCATGCGAGAACCCAGCAACTGCTTGATTTGCCCCCATTTTACGCTAAACGGCACCTTAGCTTTGGCCGCCGCCTGATCCATATTGATCAGCGCGCCGCCTGCGGCGATGTAATCGAGCTCTTTCTGGTTTACACCCGGATGCTGGTTAGGTTCATGAATCACCTTCAGCCAGACAAAGCTGATGATAATGCCGAGACCGCCCATAAAGAAGAATACGTGCGACCAGCCCACCTCATGCGTCAGCCAACCCATGATCGGCGCAAAAATAACGGTGGCAAAATATTGCGCGGAGTTAAAGATAGCCACCGCCGTGCCCCTCTCCTGCGCCGGGAACCACGCCGCGACGATCCGGCTGTTGCCGGGGAAGGAAGGCGCTTCGGCCAGGCCGACAAGAAAACGCAGGGTGAACAGCGCGACGATAATGCCGAAGCCGCTAAAGATATCGACGAAACCCTGCAGCAGAGTAAACATGGACCAGATAAAAATGGACCAGAAGTAGACGCGTTTAGAACCGAAGCGGTCAAGCAGCCAGCCGCCCGGGATCTGGCCGATCACGTAGGCCCAGGAGAACGCGGAAAAGACGTAGCCCATGCCAACGGCATCAAGACCAATATCTTTGGCCATCTCCGAACCGGCAATGGATAAGGTGGCGCGGTCGCCGTAGTTGAAGGATGTGACGATAAACAACATCACCACTATCCAGTAGCGAGCATTGGTGCGCTTTTCAGCGCCGCCTGCCGCCTGACTTAATGAACTCATTGTTGCACTCCTGAATCATAGCGTTAGCTACGTTCATTCTGAACAGCACAACCTGTAGGGTACTCAGAATGACGTGTTAGTGTTTTTCATAATTTTCGTTATATCTGGCACTGCATTTTTAACTGGCAGGAAAAGTATAAAAAGAGGGGCTGACGGGCTCACCGTGCAAATACACAGCTTTCGCCGCCTGAGTAAATCTGATTTATGGCTTATGCCTAATGAGATGGGGGATGGTTCACGGAAATGAAAAGCCGCGCCCGTTCATAGACGCAAAGCGCGGTGCAAAAGACAGGAGTGTGAATCAACTCTCTTGACCCCGTGAAATAGCCCGGTAAAGACCATGGCATTACACAGGTTTTAAGGCAAATGCCCGAAGCCGTGCGCCTGAAGAATTGCTACGATGATTTTGGCCGTTTATCTGGCCACTGGCATTTAACATCAGTAAAGAAAGGGGCGCCCTCTAGTGTAGGGAGAGGGCGAAACTTTTAGAAGCTGTGCCGACAGGGTATTAGCCAAACAGTCTGAGCACCGCCCGAGGGCAAAATGGCAAACAAAATAGCCCTGATGGGATAAAGTTGTTAATCAAGCAGCGACGCCCACTGCGCTACCCATGGGTTAGCAACGCTCTCAGGTTCCGGATCTTCGCTGGCATCGATCGTCAGCATATCGCCAACGCGCGTGCCGCCCTGTTCCTGCAATAACGCATCAAACTTCAAACCGCCGCCGCAGAAGTTAGCGTAGGTGCTATCGCCCAGGGCAATAATTCCATAGCGCAAATGCGGCTGATACATATCTTTGATGCCTTCGTATAAAGGCACAATGCTGTCCGGTAAATCGCCCTGCCCGGTGGTCGATGTCACCACCAGCGCATATTTTCCGGTATACGACTCCCAGTCTTTGACTTCGGGATCTTCAAAGACTTTCGCCTGATGCCCCAGTCCGCTCAAAATAGCCTGCGCCTCTTCGGCGACCAGGAGCGAATTTCCATACATCGTACCGACAAAAATTCCGACTTCTGCCATGACTATCTCCCTGAAGTGACCTGTATCTCTTCATCCTGACCGCAGTCGTCGGCAAACTCAACCCTTTCATTTAACGGGAGAAGGCCGCGCCAGCCAAACTGCGACAGCGCGCGCATCCAGACGTCGTCAAGGCCAGCGCGAATAACCAGCGGTTCACCGGTAAAAGGATGCGTTAACGATAGCTGGCTGGCATGAAGCATTAGCCGATCGCAGCCAAAGTGTTCGGCCGCGCTGCGATTCTGCCGCAGATCGCCGTGTTTACTGTCGCCGATAATCGGATGGCGAAGATGGGCAAGATGACGGCGCAGCTGGTGCTTACGTCCGGTTTTCGGTTCCAGCTCCACCAGGCTATAGCGGGTGGTAGGATAACGTCCGGTCGCCACCGGCATTTCTATCGTCGCCAGGCCGCGATAATGGGTGACCGCCGGCTGCGGATCTTTATTTTCGCGGGCGAACTTATCGGCAATTTTATCCAGCTCCTCAACCAGAGGATAATCAAGCTCCGCTTCTTCGCTCAACCAGCCGCGGGCTATCGCATGATAGCGTTTCTGCATTTGATGCTGCTCGAACTGCTGCGACAACAGTCTTCCCGCTTCGCTCGACAGTCCCATTAGCAGCACGCCGGAAGTCGGCCTGTCGAGGCGGTGAGCGGTGAACACGTGCTGGCCTATCTGGTCGCGCACGGTCTGCATCACCACCACTTTTTCATCACGATCCAGCCAGCTACGATGCACCAGCCAGCCCGAAGGCTTGTTCACCGCTACCAGCCACGGGTCCTGATATAAAATCTCCAGCATCAGGCGTCGCCGCCGGCAAACAGCGCATCCAGCAGAAGCAGCTCGGCCAGCACCCGCTCGCGCACGGGATGAGCATTATCCAGGGCCATCTCATAGTAGGGGGCAACGGCGAAATTTTGCGGCAGCGGCATGCCGCTTTCCAGAAGCTGATGCATGCGCGGTATTAATACCCACTGCAGCCATTCAAGCGGCTCCATGGTGTCGAGGCAAAACGGCTGTTCGCTGGCAAACGCGCGGCTGTCGGGAGCGCTATCCTGCCAGTGTTCCGTTTCGCGCAGCAGCGCTTCAATGGCGAGCAGGCGCTCGCGCACGCGATGGTCAAGAGTCATGGGAAACCTCGATGAGTTGAAAACCGGCGCAGAATAGCAAATTCAGAAGAGAAATAAAAAAAGGGAGCACTGTATAAACAGTGCTCCCGGTTCGTTTTGCAGCAATCCAGCTACATTGGTGCTCCCTGCTCGTCCTTGAAAACTTTTCCTGAGGTCTCCTGACCATGTTCATCCGTAAACTGTTGCATCCTGCTTTCACACCACCCCGATGTGAAATAACTCATCCGTAAGTCTATCCCGATCTTCCTGATCCACCGGGCATCCTGACCGGCTCTCTTTCTCCTTCCTGGAGGTGTCCTTTACGCAATCCTGCGCTATCCTGTGCTTCATCCTGAAGCCTGTCCTTGCGACGCCGTCCTGGCGGGTCCTCTCGAAGCGTCATCATCCTGATGTTCACTTCATTTATCGACTCCCTGTCGACGTGTATAGAATCCCTGATTCCGCCCCGTCTTACAACCCTTGTTAAGACAATATCTTAAGATTTATCGTCTTCATGATGAATCATAAAACCATTAACCATTTGAAATTAATGGATTTTATTGAAATAGTATTTGCAGGGGATCGCCTCAAATGATGACGATCTCTTACAGGTCTTGTAAGAGATCTCTCACAAAAGCTCAGGAACTTTAGATTACAGAACGGGCTTAAGGGAATTAAGGAAACTCGCAAGCGAGGGAGAAAGGGTCGTACGTTTACGGGTCCCGAGCGTTTCTTTGATCACTTCGCCGCTCATATTACAGACCGAAATAACGTCCAGTTCGCTGTCCAGCGTGGCGATAAACAGCGTGGGCGACAGCTTCAAACGCTTTTGCACCAGCAGATGGCCAATCAGATTTTCCTGCACCCGCTGGAAGTCGTCCGGACTCCAGGTTTGCAGCAGCGTCATGCTCTCACCGGCAAACCGCGCCTGCATATCGCCGGCAAACTGAGTGGTATAATAAGCATGAAGCGGTTGTTGTACCACAATCTCCAGCGCCCGTTCAACCGCGTTAATGTTTTGTTCTAAAGAAAACGGCTGTGGCTGCCAGAAAACGCCATCATCATCCGTGGCGCTGATGCACGGCGACGGAATGCCGTAAAGCTCTTCGCTACGCGGCAGGCTGGAGCGCTGCTGCTGCCACGCCTCACAATAACGTTGGGTAAATGCTTGTAGCGCTTCTGCGGTTTGCTGATCCACCGGTTTCTCTCTTCACGTTAGACAGGATACACTTGGCATATAGTGTAACCGCTTTAACTATGGTGAAACATGTCTTCTTACGATAACCACCAGGCGCTCGCCGGCCTGACGCTCGGTAAATCAACCGATTACCGCGATACTTACGACGCCAGCCTGCTTCAGGGCGTACCGCGCAGCCTGAACCGCGATCCGCTGGGCCTGCACGCCGATAGCCTGCCGTTTCACGGCGCCGATATCTGGACGCTGTATGAACTCTCCTGGCTGAATGCGAAAGGCCTGCCGCAGGTTGCCGTGGGCCACGTTGAGCTCAGCGACACTACCGTGAATCTGGTGGAATCAAAAAGCTTTAAGCTCTATCTCAATAGCTTTAACCAGACGCGTTTTGCCGACTGGCAGGAGGTCGAGGCGACGCTGGCGCGCGATCTCAGCGCCTGTGCGCAAGGGGAAGTCAAGGTGTCGCTGTATCGCCTCGATGAACTCGAAGGCCAGCCGGTGGCGCATCTGCACGGCACCTGTATTGACGATCAGGATATTGAAATTGATAACTATCAGTTCAGCGCTGATTACCTGCAGGATGCCGCTGGCGGCAAAGTGGTAGAAGAGACGCTGGTCAGCCATTTACTGAAATCCAACTGCCTGATTACCCACCAGCCCGACTGGGGTTCGGTACAGATCCGCTATCGCGGGGCAAAAATCGATCGCGAAAAGCTGCTGCGCTATCTGGTTTCGTTCCGCCATCACAACGAATTCCACGAACAGTGCGTAGAGCGCATCTTCAGCGATATTCAGCGTTTCTGCCAGCCGGAAGCCCTTTCCGTTTATGCGCGCTATACGCGACGCGGCGGCCTGGACATCAACCCGTGGCGCAGCAACACCGATTTTGTTCCGGCCATCGGCCGCCTCGCTCGCCAATAGTAAACATTTTCACAATTTGCGTGCGTTAACCCGCGCGCAAGGTTGTGAAAACGCCATCAGCAGGGCTATTGTAATCACAGGAAGACGATAATCGTCCTGTAAGGAGTTCACTTGATTACACATGTTAGCCCGCTTGGTTCAATGGATATGCTGTCGCAGCTGGAAGTGGATATGCTTAAACGCACCGCCAGCAGTGACCTGTATCAACTCTTTCGCAACTGCTCGCTTGCTGTGCTCAACTCGGGGAGCCTGACCGATAACAGCAAGGAGCTCCTGTCTCGTTTTGAAAACTTCGATATTAACGTGCTGCGTCGCGAACGCGGCGTGAAGCTGGAACTGATTAACCCGCCGGAAGATGCTTTCGTTGACGGGCGTATTATCCGTTCCCTGCAGGCCAACCTGTTTGCCGTACTGCGCGATATCCTGTTTGTCTACGGCCAGATCCATAACACCGTCCGCTTCCCGAATCTCGATCTTGAAAGCTCGGTGCATATCACCAACCTGGTGTTCTCTATTTTGCGCAACGCCCGCGCCCTGCACGTCGGCGAAGCGCCAAATATGATTGTCTGCTGGGGCGGCCACTCGATTAACGAAAACGAGTATCTCTACGCTCGCCGCGTCGGCACTCAGCTGGGCCTGCGTGAGCTGAATATCTGTACCGGCTGCGGGCCGGGCGCCATGGAAGCGCCGATGAAAGGCGCAGCCGTCGGCCACGCGCAGCAGCGCTACAGAGACAGCCGCTTTATCGGCATGACCGAGCCGTCCATTATCGCCGCCGAGCCGCCTAACCCGCTGGTCAACGAGCTGATCATCATGCCGGATATCGAGAAACGTCTGGAAGCCTTCGTGCGCATCGCTCACGGCATTATCATCTTCCCGGGCGGCGTAGGTACAGCGGAAGAGCTGCTCTATCTGCTGGGCATTTTGATGCATCCGTCGAACAAGTCGCAGGTTCTGCCGCTGATTCTTACCGGGCCAAAAGAGAGCGCCGATTATTTCCGCGTGCTGGATGAGTTTATCGTCCATACGCTGGGCGAATCCGCCCGTCGCCACTATCGCATTATCGTTGACGACGCCGCTGAAGTAGCCCGCCAGATGAAAAAAGCAATGCCGATGGTGAAAGAGAATCGTCGCGAGACCGGCGATGCTTACAGCTTCAACTGGTCGATGCGCATTGCTCCGGATCTGCAGATGCCGTTCGATCCTACCCATGAGAATATGGCCAATCTCAAACTCTATCCGGACCAGCCGGTAGAAGTGCTGGCAGCGGATCTCCGCCGCGCCTTCTCCGGTATCGTCGCTGGTAACGTCAAAGAGGTGGGCATCCAGGCTATCGAAAAATTCGGTCCGTATAAAATTCACGGCGACCCGGCAATGATGCGCCGCATGGACGATCTGCTGCAGGGCTTCGTCGCTCAGCATCGTATGAAGCTGCCGGGCGGCACCGCCTATATCCCCTGCTACGAAATCTGTTCCTGAGTTCTCTACTGTTCTTCTCCCGGGCAGCGGTTCGCGCTCTGCCCGGGCAACGCTTCCTCGCCAGGCCACAGTACTGCTGCCTCGCTCATCACTCAGCGCGTATTATTTCCAAATGATTCATTTACTTTGTGAATTTTCCAGATGCATTTTTACAAAGCCAATCGTTTGCGTTTCCAAATACAGCAATAAATATCACCAGGAAAAACGCCTTTTAACGTAAAAACGTCGATAACATCGCATTTTTACAGTAAAAACCTCGTTATTACGTCACACCACTATTATCTCATATGCTGAAAATGATAGCCTCCGCGCCACAATTCTCTGGCTGATCACCAGAAACAGGCTGTTGGACTAAAAATACGCACATTAAAAGTGGATTATTGCATTTGGGATCGCGATCACTGATGCATTCACCATATAAATGTATCTTCCCGCACCAATTGTTACGGAGAAAATGCCTAAAAAACCGTACACAAACGAATTTCATATTATTTAGTCGTTTTTTTTCATTAGATTTTGTTGCTTCCTCCAGGAGATACAGATGGAAACCACTCAAACCAGCACCATCGTTACGGATGCTACCCGTAGCGGTTGGCGTAAGACGGACACCATGTGGATGCTGGGCCTGTACGGCACGGCTATCGGCGCGGGCGTACTGTTCCTGCCGATCAACGCCGGCGTCGGCGGTATGATCCCGCTGATCATCATGGCGATTCTGGCCTTTCCGATGACCTTCTTCGCCCACCGCGGAATGACCCGTTTCGTGCTGTCCGGTAAGAACCCGGGCGAAGACATCACCGAAGTCGTCGAGGAGCACTTCGGCGTCGGCGCAGGTAAACTGATTACCCTGCTTTACTTTTTCGCCATCTACCCGATTCTGCTGGTATACAGCGTGGCGATCACCAATACCGTCGAAAGCTTTATGGCGCACCAGTTGCACATAACGCCGCCGCCGCGCGCCATTCTTTCCCTGATTCTGATTGTCGGCATGATGACTATCGTGCGCTTCGGCGAGCAGATGATCGTCAAAGCGATGAGCGTGCTGGTATTCCCGTTCGTGGTCGCGCTGATGATTCTGGCTCTGTACCTGATCCCGCAGTGGAACGGCGCGGCGCTGGAAACCCTCTCCCTGAGTAGCGCTACCGCAACCGGCAACGGCCTGTGGATGACCCTGTGGCTGGCAATACCGGTGATGGTATTCTCTTTTAACCACTCGCCGATCATCTCCTCCTTCGCCGTTGCTAAACGCGAAGAGTACGGCGAAGGCGCTGAGAAAAAATGCTCCAGCATTCTGGCCCGCGCGCACATTATGATGGTGCTGACCGTTATGTTCTTCGTCTTCAGCTGCGTACTGAGCCTCTCCCCGGCGGATCTGGCGGCGGCAAAAGAGCAGAACATCTCGATTCTGTCTTACCTGGCGAACCACTTTAACGCGCCAATCATCGCCTGGATGGCGCCGATCATCGCGATGATCGCCATCACTAAATCCTTCCTCGGCCACTATCTGGGCGCTCGCGAAGGCTTTAACGGCATGGTGATTAAATCCCTGCGCGGTAAAGGCAAGTCCATCGAAATCAATAAACTGAACAAAATCACTGCCCTGTTCATGCTGGTCACCACCTGGATTGTGGCAACGCTGAACCCAAGCATCCTCGGGATGATCGAAACCCTGGGCGGCCCGATCATTGCGATGATTCTGTTCCTGATGCCGATGTACGCCATTCAGAAAGTCCCGGCTATGCGCAAATACAGCGGCCACGTCAGCAACGTTTTCGTGGTGATTATGGGCCTGATTGCTATCTCCGCGATTTTCTACTCTCTGTTTAGCTAATATCCCCGCGCCGCCTGACGGCGGCGCTCCCCGACAGCACTGGATGCATCATGATCAGCGTATTCGATATTTTTAAAATCGGCATTGGCCCTTCCAGCTCCCACACCGTTGGACCGATGAAAGCGGGCAAACAATTCACGGACGATCTTATTGAGCGCGGGCTGCTCTCCGAGGTGACCAAAGTCATCGTCGATGTCTACGGCTCCCTTTCCCTGACCGGTAAAGGCCACCATACCGACATCGCGATTATTATGGGACTGGCGGGCAACCTGCCGGATACCGTCGACATTGACGCTATCCCCAGTTTTATCCAGGACGTCAACACCCATGGCCGCCTGATGCTGGCAAACGGCCAGCAGGAAGTGGCGTTCCCGGTCGATCAGTGCATGAATTTCCATGCCGACAATCTGTCGCTGCATGAGAACGGCATGCGAATTACCGCCCTCGCCGGCGACCAGGTTCTCTACAGCCAGACGTACTACTCCATCGGCGGCGGGTTTATCGTCGACGAAGCGCATTTCGGCGTCACCCGCGAAGCGCCGGTCGCCGTACCTTTTCCGTATAAAAACGCCGCCGACCTCCAGCGCCACTGCCGTGAAAGCGGGCTGTCGCTTTCCGGTCTGATGATGCAAAACGAGCTGGCGCTGCACAGTAAAGAAGCGCTGGAACAGCACTTTGCCGCCGTCTGGGAAGTGATGAGCAGCGGCATTGAGCGCGGCATCACCACCGAGGGCGTTCTGCCGGGCAAGCTGCGGGTTCCCCGCCGCGCCGCTGCGCTGCGCCGGATGCTGGTAAGCCAGGACAACACCAGCAGCGACCCGATGGCGGTCGTTGACTGGATTAATATGTTCGCCCTGGCGGTTAACGAAGAGAACGCCGCCGGCGGACGCGTCGTGACCGCACCAACCAACGGCGCCTGCGGCATCGTGCCCGCGGTACTGGCCTACTACGACAAATTTATCCGCAAAGTGAACGCCAACTCGCTGGCGCGCTATATGCTGGTCGCCAGCGCCATTGGCTCACTTTATAAGATGAACGCCTCGATTTCCGGCGCTGAAGTGGGCTGCCAGGGCGAAGTCGGCGTTGCCTGTTCAATGGCTGCAGCCGGACTGGCGGAACTGCTGGGCGGCAGCCCGGGCCAGGTGTGCATCGCCGCCGAAATCGGTATGGAGCACAACCTCGGTCTGACCTGCGACCCGGTCGCCGGTCAGGTGCAGGTGCCGTGCATCGAGCGTAACGCTATCGCTGCGGTTAAAGCGGTCAACGCCGCGCGCATGGCGCTGCGCCGCACCAGCGAGCCGCGGGTGTGCCTCGATAAAGTCATCGAGACCATGTACGAAACGGGCAAAGATATGAACGCCAAATATCGTGAAACCTCACGCGGCGGCCTGGCCATGAAGATTGTCGCCTGCGATTAACGCCCCCTCCCGGTATGCTGCGGCATGCCGGGTTTCCTTCCCCTGCTCTCCCCCTTCATTTATGTTATATAAATGATAATTTAGTTATTTATTAGTTATAAAGACGATTTGTTACCTTACGGTAAACCGCTCAAGGAGAACAAATCATGCTCAGACTGTCTCGTCCGGCGCTGCTGCTCATGCTGGCTGGCGTATCCGCTTCCGCGCTGGCGAAAACGCCGGAAACCGTCAATATCGGCTATCAGAAAGCCAATATCTTCGCGCTGCTGAAATATCGCGGCACCCTCGATGAAACGTTTAAAAAGCAGGGCATCGCCGTGCGCTGGATTGAATTCCCCGCCGGGCCGCAAATGCTGGAAGGGCTGAACGTCGGCAGCATCGACCTCGCCGCAACCGGCGATGCGCCGCCGGCCTTTGCCCAGGCGGCGCAGGCAGATCTGGTCTACTTAGCCCACTCGCCGGCGAATCCAAAAACCGAGGCCATCGTAGTGGCGGAAAACTCGGCGATTAAGAGCGTGGCCGACCTTAAGGGCAAGCGCGTGGGGCTTAACAAAGGCTCCGACGTAAACTACCTGCTGGTGGCTGCGCTGGAGAAAGCCGGATTAAGCTATAAAGATATCACTCCGGTCTATTTGCCGCCTGCCGACGCCCGCGCCGCCTTCCAGCGCGGCGCGATTGACGCATGGGTTATCTGGGATCCGTTCCTCGCCGAGGTGGAAACAAACGCCAAAGCCCGACAGATCCGCAATGCCGAAGGGCTGGTACCGCACTATACCTTCTACCTGGCCAGCCGCAAATTTGCCGACACTTATCCTGAAACCGCGAAGCAGGTGGTCGATGAACTGGGTAAACTGAGCGAATGGGCCAACAGCCATCAGGACGATGCCGCCGGGATCCTCTCGGCCTCTACCGGGCTGGATAAGGCTATCTGGCTGAAGACGCTGGCGCGCCTGCCCTATGGCGCCGAGCGGATGACGCCTGCGGTCTATAACGAGCAGCAGGCGCTGGCGGACACTTTCACCCGCATCGGTCTGCTACCGGTGAAGGTGGACGTCCGCAGCGCGACCTGGTCGCTGGATAAGCAGTAAGCTTTCCCTTCCCGGGTCCGGCGCCAGCGCCTTACCCGGGCTATCGATCCGCAGACATCGGTGGACCCGTAGCCCGGACAGGCGCGTCAAGCGCCGCCTCCGGGAAAAACCTACCGCCCCACAGTTCAGTCCCCCGCCCTTCGGGGAGAGGGCGACCAGCAAAATTAACTCACCTTCTCTTCGCTCCCGACCGCCACCCGCGCGCCGTGGCGATAGCCTGCACCCGGATGCGGCGCAGCCAGCCGCGGGCCGGCGCCGAACAGCTTCTCGCGCAGGGTTCCTTCGCGATACTCCTGCTTAAACACGCCGCGCTTTTGCAGCTCCGGGACCAGTAAATCCACCACGTCGCGGAAGGTTTCGTGGGTCACCGCATAGGCGAGATTAAACCCATCGACGTCGGTCTCTTCGACCCAGGACTGCAGCTCATCGGCGACCGTCTGTGGACTGCCGACCACCAGCGGCCCGAAGCCGCCAATTCCCGCCCAGTCCGCCAGCTTCTGCACGGTCCACTGGCTGTTCGGATCGGCAGTGGAAAACGCCTCCACCATCGACTGAATCGCATTGGTATGCAGATACTCCAGCACCTGGTCCGGCTGATACTGGCCAAGGTCGATACCGGTCCAGCCGGAGAGCAGCGCCAGCGCCCCTTCGTAGCTGACGTACGGTTTATACTCCTGCCATTTAGCCTGGGCTTCACGGTCGGTTTCGCCGACGATGACCGTCTGCATATTGAAGATCAGGATGCTGCGCGGATCGCGCCCGGCTTCCTCGGCGCGACGGCGAATATCCGCCACCGTCTTTTTCAGCAGTACCTTCGACGGCGCGCCGACAAATACGCACTCCGCGTGGCCGGCGGCGAACTGCTTGCCGCGGCTGGAGGCGCCCGCCTGATAGAGCACCGGCGTACGCTGCGGCGACGGCTCACAAAGGTGGATCCCCGGTACCGAGAAGAAGTTCCCCTGATGGTTGATCGGATGAATTTTTCGCGGATCGCTGAAGATCTTGCGCTCCCTGTCGCGCAGCACCGCGCCGTCTTCCCAGCTGCCTTCCAGCAGCTTATAGACCACCTCCAGGTATTCATCGGCGTAGTCGTAGCGGGCGTCATGGTCGGTCTGCGCTTTTTGCCCAATATTCCGCGCCCCGCTCTCCAGATAGGAGGTCACGATATTCCAGCCCACCCGCCCCTTCGTCAGATGGTCGAGGGTCGAAAGACGGCGGGCGAACGGATAGGGATGCTCAAAGGAGAGCGAAGCGGTCAGGCCGAATCCCAGATGCTCCGTCACCAGCGCCATCGGCGTAATCAGCGCCAGCGGATCGTTGACGGGCACCTGCGCCGCCTGGCGGATCGCCGCATCGCCGTTGCCGTTCAGTACATCATAGACGCCCAGCACATCGGCGATAAATAGCCCGTCAAACTTGCCGCGCTCCAGCAGACGCGCCAGGTCGACCCAATACTCGAGATCTTTATACTGCCAGGAGCGGTCGCGCGGATGGGCCCACAGCCCCGGCGACTGATGGCC
This sequence comes from Klebsiella sp. K5-306, assembly GCF_051835185.1. Classification (NCBI taxonomy): domain Bacteria; kingdom Pseudomonadati; phylum Pseudomonadota; class Gammaproteobacteria; order Enterobacterales; family Enterobacteriaceae; genus Klebsiella; species Klebsiella sp. K5-306. The sequence continues at coordinate 120,571 of NZ_JAIFJY010000004.1, read as the reverse complement.
GACGCAGTTCATATCAAAAGCGTTCAGACGAATTTCACGTTGTGATGACATAGCGCTTCTCCACGGCGCGCCCCGCTGTCGGGCCGCGCGCATAATCAGTTAAGGGAATCAGGGGATAAAAGGCGTTCAGAACGCCGGACATCGGACGGATTGTTTGACGCCCAGAGTCTGCAGCGCTTCGGCGGCCACGTCAGCAGCATGGTCAGCCACCTGCGGTAGCCCCATCAGCTCTCCGAAGCGGGCCCGCGCGGCAGGGCCGGAAACCAGTAGTTTGGGATTAGCTTGCCCTTCCCGGCCAATGGCCCGCGAGCGAAGATCGACGTCCAGGCCGAGGCCGAACGCGTCGGCGCGAATCAGCCCATCCTGGCTTAGCTGGCGCAGCAGCGGCTGGCTATCGGTCAGCGCCCCGTGCGCCGGGCCGGTGGTTAAAATAACGTGGTCAGCGCTCACCCGCTGTGCTTCACCGTACCGGAGCGCCAGGGTTAACGTCAGCCTTTGCACATCGCCTTCCAGCGCCGTCAGCCGGGCCGCCAGTACTCGCAGGCTGCCGTCGCGCTGGCGCTGCTCAAGGACCCCGGCGACCTGCGGAGCGATACGGTAGCGGTGAACGTCCCAGTAGCTGCGCAAATGACGCAAGAAGCGCTGGCGATCGGCGACCGTCAACCCCTGCCAGATGCGTTGTCCCTGATTACGTACCGCGTCCATCACCACCTGCCAGGCCAGCCCCTGCTGCTCCGCGCGAGCGATATCCTCGCGGATCTGCCGCAGCCGCTGGCGCAGCGATCCGCGATCGTATTCGCCAGGCCAGGGGTCACCGCTGCCGCTCAGGTTGCTGCGGGACAGCAGCCCGCGGCGTGAAAATGCGGTTATCGGCCCCCGATGGCCCAGCCGCGTCAGGGTGGCAACGGTATCCGCCATCGTCAGGCCGGTGCCCACGATCGAGACGCTCGCTTCCGGTGCGATAGCTTCCAGCACGCCCGCTCGCCAGGGATTAGCAATGAGCGCCGGATGAGTCGCAAACGGCATCGTCAGCGTCGGCAGAGAGGGGGGCGGATGGCTAATGGCCAGCACCAGTAGATCGGCCGATAGCCGCCGACCGCTGTCGGTAACGACCTCGCCATGATGAATGCTCAGCGCCTGTTCGCGCAGATGCGTCAGCCGCCCTGCGCTGGCGCGCGCCTCCTCGGCGAAACGCTGGGCGACGTAGCGGCCAAACTGACCGCGCTGCGGATAAACCGCGCCATCCTCCAGCAGCGCCTGCGGATCTTCTGCAAAAGCAGGCTGGCTGCGGTACCAGCGATCGAACGCGCCCTCCTCTTCACCGGCAAGCTGCATTCGCGCGGCGGGAACGTTGATTCTGTGGCTCGGTTCGGTCGTGGAGTAGGCCACGCCCGCGCCGGGCACCTCGCGCGGCTCCAGTAGCGTGACCCGCACGCCAACCGGCGCCAGGCGCAGGAGATGAATCGCCACCGCCGCGCCGCTAAATCCGCCGCCGACAATCACTACGTGCGGTTCAGTTTGCATAGCCCACCGCCTTCAGAAACCTGTGCAACATACGGTCCCCCTCAGCTTGCGCTCACCTGTTTCACCGGACGTTTATCGCCGCCGATAGTTTCGCCGAACGGGCCGGTATTGACGCTACGCGCCTTCGGCTGCTCATGGCCTGCCAGCGGCAATAACGGCATGACCAGGTCGGCAAAGCGATGGGCCTCTTCCAGATGCGGATAGCCAGAGAAGATAAAGTTGGTGATACCGAGCGCCTGATATTCACGGATGCGTTCTGCTACCTGCTGCGGATTGCCAACCAGCGCCGTTCCGGCCCCGCCGCGCACCAGCCCCACGCCCGCCCACAGATTCGGGGCAATACGCAGATTGTCGCGCGATCCTTTATGCAGCGAACTCATTCGCGCCTGGCCGGTAGAGTCCATACGGGCAAAAATTTTCTGCGCCTGGGCGATAGTCTCGTCGTCAAGATGAGAAATCAGCCGATCGGCGGCGGCCCACGCCTCTTCTTCGGTTTCGCGAACAATCACGTGCAAACGAATCCCGTACTGCAGCGTACGGCCCCGGGCGGCGGCGCGCTCGCGCACCACAGCCAGCTTTTCGGCCACCAGCGCCGGCGGCTCGCCCCAGGTCAGGTAGGTATCAATTTGATCGGCGGCGACGTCGATGGCCTCCTCGGACGATCCGCCAAAGTAGAGCGGCGGGCCGTTTTCCTGCACCGGTGGAAACAGCACTTCAGCGCCTTCCACGTGGATATGCTCACCGCGATAGTCCACCTTTTCACCTTGCAGCAGGCGCGAGTAGACGTCGAGAAATTCGCGGGTCACCTGATAGCGTTCGCCGTGGCTGAGGAAAATGCCGTCGCCTTTGTTCTCCACCGGATCGCCACCGGTAACGACGTTAATCAGCAGCCGGCCGCCCGACAGGCGATCGAGCGTCGCCGCCATTCTCGCCGCCAGCGTTGGCGGCTGCAGGCCAGGACGAACGGCCACCAGATAGCGCAGGCGGCGGGTCAGCGGCGCCAGGGCCGATGCCACCAGCCATGAGTCCTCACAGCTTTTCCCCGTCGGGATCAGCACCCCGTAGTAGCCGAGACTGTCGGCCGCCAGCGCCACCTGCTGCAGGTAAGGCAGGTCAACCGGGCGGCCGCCTTCTGCGGTACCCAGATAGCGGCCATCGCCGTGGGTAGGCAGAAACCAGAACACATTGATTTTATCGTCGGTTTTTTGCGTCATTATCCATTTCCTATATAACCATATCCGATATTTATCGAAGAGATGTTTTAATTTGGTTATATGAGTGTTAGCGATAATCATGCCAATGGTGAATAAAAAATTTACATATTTAAATCATTGAGTTAAATAAAAGTTAGTTTTATAACGCTGTCGCAAATGCAGCAGCCAATGCGTTCAGGCTGCCGCCTTTGCAGCAGCACGACAGGTTTGCCCTCTGGTTTCCGTCTCCGGCACAGGATAAGTTCAGGACATCACATACCGGAGGTCACCCATGCTGAATCCGCAAACCCCAGCCGCCACGCCCGCGCTCATCGATCCGGCGTCAAAAGCCTTTCAGAGCCTGCTGGATAAACTGGCCCCCACCGAAGCGACCGTGCTGATCGTCGGCGAAACCGGTACTGGTAAAGAGGTTGTCGCCCGTTACCTGCATCACCATAGTCCGCGTCGTCAGCGGCCGTTTCTCGCCGTTAACTGCGGCGCGCTCAGCGAAAGCCTGGCGGAAGCGGAGCTGTTCGGCCATGAAAAAGGCGCGTTTACCGGCGCGGTGCAAAGCCATCCCGGCTGGTTCGAAGCGGCAGACGGCGGCACGCTGCTGCTGGATGAAATCGGCGAACTTAGCCTGGCGCTCCAGGTGAAGCTCTTGCGCGTCCTGCAGGAACGCGAAATTACCCGCGTCGGCTCGCGTAAAGCGATTAAGGTCGATGTCCGGGTGATCGCCGCCACCCACGTAGACCTGATGCAGGCTATCCGCGAGCGTCGTTTCCGCGAAGACCTCTACTATCGCCTGAATATCGCCATCGTCCCGCTGCCGCCGCTGCGCCAGCGCCGCCAGGATATTCCCGTTCTGGCGGACCATTTCCTTACGCTCTACGCCCGCCGCCTGGGTCGGCCGGTTCGTCGTCTGGCCCCGGAGACGCTGGCAAGGCTGATGGAGTACCCCTGGCCGGGCAATATTCGCGAACTTGAGAACACTCTGCATAATGCGGTATTGCTGAGTAAAGAAGAGGAGATCGCCCCCGCTCAGCTCCGGTTAACCACCCTAAGCGACGCCTCACCGGCGGTAAGCGATAACGAACTGGACGACTTTATTCGTCATCAACTCTCCCTGCCGGGCGAGCCGCTGTGGGAAAGGGTCACCGGGGCGTTGATTCGCGGCGCGATGGCGCAATGCGACGATAACCAAAGCCAGGCCGCAGCGCTGCTCGGCATTAGCCGCCATACGCTGCGCACGCAGCTGGCCAATTTTGGCATCATTAAAAGCCGCCGCCGCCAGGAACCCCTCTTCGGAGCGGCGGTCAATAACGTTTCTCGCGATCGGGAACTGCGCATCGGCTTCCAGCGTTTTGGCAATCTTGGCATTCTGAAGGCGCGGCAAAGTCTGGAGAAAGCCTTTGCCAGCCGCGGCGTCAGCGTACTGTGGAGCGAGTTTCCCGCCGGGCCGCAGCTCCTGCACGCGCTGGCCTGCGATGAAATCGACTTTGGCACCACCGGCGAAGCACCGCCGGTTTTCGCTCAGGCCAATAATAGCGAGCTGGTCTACGTCGCCTGGGAACCGCCCGCGCCGCAAAGCGTGGCCATGGTCGTCCCACAGCACAGCGACATTCGCACCATTGCCGACCTGCGCGGCAAGCGTATCGCGCTGAATAAAGGTTCGAACGTGCACTGGCTGCTGCTGCATATTCTGGAAGAGGCTGGGCTGGGATTAAACGACGTTAAAGTGGTCTATATTCCGCCGAAATATCCGCTGACCGCCAGCGACTACCTGGCGGTGGACGCATGGATGATGTGGGATCCGCTGCTTAGCGACGCGGAAGATAGCGGCGAATTACGGGTAGTAGCCAGCGGCGAGGGGCGCGTCAACAACCATCAGTTCTATCTGTCGCGCCGCGACTACGCCAGCCGCAATAGCGATATTATGCAGCGGCTATTCGCCGAGCTGGCGCAGACCGGGCAGTTTATCGACCAGCATCGGGAAGAAGCCGCGGAGCTGCTCTCCGCCGAGCTGGGTCTTAACGCCGCTTCTCTGACCCGAGCCCTGGCGCGCCGCAGCCATCGCCCGCGCACAATGGACCTTAAAGTGATTCGCGCCCAGCAAAGTATCGCCGATCGGTTTTACGCGCTGGGGCTTATCAACAAACCGGTTTCAGTGCGCGAAGCCGTGTGGTACGGCGAAGCCACCAATAGCGATCTCGGCCTGCTGATGCACGTCGATTAGCCGGAAACTGCGAGTCATCTTCCTGATTTTCCAGGCGCCAATAGCCTCATCGGCGCGGCGATGTTACCCTAAAAAGCATTGAGAACAGGAGCCTAACCCACCAGGCATCATCGTTGCAGACAGTTTGGCCCGAAGAGCGTGCAGAAGCCGGAGCGTAGAGGTAGTACGTGAGGCTTTTGCGCACTGCCCGGCGTCAAACCAGCAAATAAAATAGCCTGATGGGCCAGGTTTTAAGGGGAGAATCGTGGCCGTTCATTTACTCATCGTCGACGCACTTAATCTGATTCGCCGCATCCACGCGGTGCAGGGTTCACCCTGCGTCGATACCTGCTTACATGCCCTCGAGCAGCTGGTGCTCCACAGCCAGCCGACCCACGTGGTGGCGGTATTTGATGACGAAGATCGCGGCCACGGCTGGCGGCACCAGCGCCTGCCCGATTATAAAGCCGGGCGCGCGCCGATGCCGGAAACCCTCGAGGCGGAAATGCCGGCGCTGCGGGCGGCATTTGAGCAGCGCGGGTTTCGTTGCTGGGCGCTCAGCGGCAGCGAAGCCGACGATCTTGCCGCGACTCTGGCGGTTAAGGTGGCGCAGGCCGGGCACCAGGCGACCATCGTTTCAACCGACAAAGGCTACTGCCAGCTACTGTCGCCGACGATCCGCATCCGCGACTATTTCCAGAAGCGCTGGCTCGACGCGCCGTTTATCGCCAAAGAGTTCGGCGTGACGCCGGAGCAGCTACCCGACTACTGGGGGCTGGCGGGCATCAGCAGCTCCAGGGTTCCCGGCGTGGCGGGCATTGGGCCCAAAAGCGCAGCCCAGTTATTAACCGATTTTCAGGATCTGGAAGGGATCTACGCCCGGCTGGCGGACGTGCCGGAGAAGTGGCGTAAAAAGCTGGAAGAACACAAAGAGATGGCCTTCACCTGCCGGGAAATCGCGCGCCTGCAAACCGATTTACAGCTGGATGGCAACCTGCAGCAGCTGCGGCTGGCACGATAGCATCAGGCTACGGAGCGTCCAGCTTCCCGGAGGCGATGCTGCGCATCTGTCCGGGCTACCCAACCGCAGACGGCGGTAAACCGTGGGGACTACCGGCCCGCAGACGGCGGAGTACCTGTAGCCCGGGCAAGGCGCGTCAAGCGCCGCCCCCGGGACCAAAGTGCACCGTGGCTGAATTTCCCGGAGGCGATGCTGCGCATCTGTCCGGGCTACCCAACCGCAGACGGCGGTAAACCGTGGGGACTACCGGCCCGCAGACGGCGGAATACCTGTAGCCCGGGCAAGGCGCGTCAAGCGCCGCCCCCGGGAGCAGAGCGCAGCGTGGCTGAATTTCCCGGAGGCGATGCTGCGCATCTGTCCGGGCCACCCAACCGCAGACGGCGGTGAATCTGTACACCGCAGCCGGCAGAAACGTTCGCTTACGAGATCACTCTTCGATACGCAATCCGTAGGTTTTGAATTTCTCCAGCACGATGGCGATAGCCTCATCATCAAGCACCGGAACCGGATCGATGATGGCCAGGGTGCTGAGATAGAGCTGCGCCAGTACCTCAACTTCATGCGCCAGCCACAGGGCCTTTTCCAGATTCTCTTCACAAGCGATCAGGCCATGGTGCTGCAGCAGGGTCGCTTTGCGATTTTTCAACGCCACGGCCACGTGTTCAGACAGCTCACGAGTACCAAAAGTGGCATAGGGTGCGCAAGGAATGGAGTTACCGCCGGCCGCCGCAATCATATAGTGAATGGCGGGAATGGGACGATTGAGGATCGATACCGCCGTGCAGTGAACCGCATGATTATGCACCACCGCATGAGCATCAGGACGCGTCTGATAAGCCGCCATATGAAAACGCCACTCGCTGGACGGCAGTTTGCCCTGTTCATGCTGACCTTCAGCATCGATATAAACAATGTGCGCTTCCGTCAGCTTTTCATAAGGTATACCGGTTGGTGTGATCAGCATCCCCCCCTGGTACCGCACGCTTACGTTGCCTGCCGTCCCCTGATTTAACCCCAGGCGGGTCATCTCCAGGCAGGTATCAATAATCTGCCGGGCCAGTCTATTACGTTCCATTCTTTACCTCTCTTAATAATGCGCAATACGACAACAGACCGCTCGCCGGGCATGGCGCGCCGACGCTGTTGAATAACTCAAATAATTGCTCACCATCATCATCCCGAATAATCAGAAAGGAATTTACATCCACTGGTTCTGTGATACCCCTCACTTATTTCAGCTTAAAAAAACCGTTTGCTCATTTTTACGTTGTGAAAAAATGCCCGTTATCATCAATAGATTTAAAAACGGTCATTTTACCGATAATGTTAACAACTGACCGTTTTCCACATTATAAATTAAATCGGGCATTCGTTCTGTGGGTTTTAGAATTATCTTTCTCAAACGGTCATGTTTTCCTGATTATTAAAGTGATGATAATCACATAAAATCACTCACCGCATGCTTAGTGTGACCGCCATCATATTAAAAGGCATTTTTTATTTGAAAATGAATTCATGAGTTCATCCCGAGATGTTTATTTCATCATCGTTCTCGTCACAGGAACTCACCTGATTTTTGCGGTCTGGTGGGCAAAGCCGGCTGCTGAATACGCTTCTGAACCAATGAGGATGCTATGGGAAACACAACGATACAAACGCAGAGTTTTCATGCGGTCGAGACAGGGCAAAGCAAGCGCTACATTATTCCCTTTGCCCTGCTGTGCTCGCTATTTTTTCTTTGGGCGGTCGCTAATAATCTTAACGATATTTTATTACCACAATTTCAACAAGCCTTTACCTTAACTAACTTCCAGGCTGGTTTGATTCAATCCGCTTTTTATTTTGGCTATTTTGTTATTCCGATCCCGGCCGGAATCTTGATGAAAAAACTCAGTTACAAAGCCGGCATTATTACCGGGCTATTCTTATACGCTTTTGGCGCCGCGCTATTCTGGCCCGCCGCCGAGGTCATGAATTATACCTTATTCCTGATCGGCCTGTTTATTATTGCTGCGGGGTTAGGCTGTTTAGAAACTGCAGCAAACCCTTTTGTTACCGTGTTAGGGCCAGAAAGCGGCGGCCACTTCCGGCTTAATCTGGCGCAGACCTTTAACTCTTTTGGCGCCATTATTGCGGTGGTCTTTGGGCAAAGCCTTATTTTGTCTAACGTGCCGCATCAATCGCAGGATGTACTCGATAAAATGGCTCCGGAGCAGCTTAGCGCTTATAAGCACAGCCTGGTGCTCTCGGTGCAAACCCCCTATATGATCATCGTCGCGGTTGTCTTACTGGTCGCTCTGTTGATTATGTTGACCAAATTTCCGGCCCTGCAGAGCGACGACCACAGTGATGCCAACCAGAGTTCCTTCTCCGCTTCTCTTGCCCGCCTGGTGCGCGTTCGCCACTGGCGCTGGGCGGTGCTGGCGCAGTTTTGCTACGTCGGCGCACAAACCGCCTGCTGGAGCTATCTGATTCGCTACGCCATCGAAGAGATCCCCGGCATGACGCCCGGTTTCGCCGCCAACTATTTGACCGGCACTATGGTGTGCTTCTTTATCGGCCGTTTCTCCGGCACCTGGCTCATCAGCCGCTTCGCGCCGCATAAAGTGCTGGCGGCCTATGCCCTGCTCGCCATGCTCCTGTGCCTGATCTCCGCTTTCAGCGGCGGCCATGTGGGCCTGCTGGCCTTGACGCTGTGCAGTGCCTTTATGTCGATTCAGTATCCGACCATCTTCTCGCTGGGCATCAAGAATCTGGGACAGGACACCAAATACGGCTCCTCGTTTATCGTCATGACCATTATTGGTGGCGGCATCGTCACTCCGGTTATGGGCTTTGTCAGCGACGCCGCCGGCAACATCCCTACCGCCGAGCTGGTACCGGCGCTGTGCTTTGCCGTCATCTTCATCTTTGCCCGTTTCCGTTCGCAAACGGCAGCTAACTAAACATTTATCCGCATAACGTGAGGGATCTGGAATGAAAAAAATCAGTTTACCGAAAATTGGCATTCGCCCGGTGATCGATGGACGCCGCATGGGGGTACGCGAGTCGCTGGAAGAACAAACCATGAATATGGCGAAGGCTACCGCTGCGCTGATTACGGAAAAGCTGCGCCACGCCTGCGGCGCGCAGATCGAGTGCGTCATCGCCGATAGCTGCATTGCGGGGATGGCGGAATCCGCCGCCTGCGAAGAGAAATTCAGCAGCCAGAACGTCGGCGTCACCATCACCGTCACCCCCTGCTGGTGCTACGGCAGCGAAACTATCGATATGGACCCGATGCGGCCAAAAGCTATCTGGGGCTTTAACGGCACCGAGCGACCAGGCGCGGTTTACCTTGCGGCAGCGCTGGCGGCCCACAGCCAGAAGGGCATCCCGGCGTTCTCCATATACGGCCACGACGTACAGGACGCCGACGACACCTCCATTCCGTCTGATGTTGAAGAAAAACTGCTGCGCTTTGCCCGCGCCGGTTTAGCGGTCGCCAGCATGAAGGGCAAAAGCTATCTTTCCGTCGGCGGCGTATCGATGGGAATCGCCGGTTCTATCGTCGATCACAACTTCTTCGAGTCCTGGCTCGGTATGAAGGTCCAGGCGGTGGATATGACCGAACTGCGCCGCCGTATCGATCAGAAAATCTATGATGAAAGCGAGCTGGAAATGGCGCTGGCGTGGGCGGATAAAACCTTCCGCTACGGCGAAGACCAGAACGCGCAGCAGTATAAACGTAATGCCGAGCAGAGCCGCGCGGTACTCAAAGAGAGCCTGCTGATGGCGATGTGCATTCGCGACATGATGCAGGGCAACAAGAAGCTGGCGGAAAAAGGACTGGTCGAAGAGTCGCTGGGCTACAACGCCATTGCCGCAGGCTTCCAGGGCCAGCGTCACTGGACCGATCAATACCCTAACGGCGACACCGCCGAAGCGCTGCTTAACAGCTCGTTCGACTGGAATGGCGTACGCGAACCCTTCGTTGTCGCCACGGAAAACGACAGCCTCAACGGCGTGGCGATGCTGATGGGCCATCAGCTGACCGGCACCGCCCAGGTGTTTGCCGACGTGCGTACCTACTGGTCGCCGGAAGCGGTAGAACGCGTCACCGGCCAGCCGCTCACCGGGCTGGCGGAACACGGCATTATCCATCTGATCAACTCCGGATCGGCGGCGCTGGACGGTGCCTGCAAACAGCGCGATGCGGATGGCAAGCCAACCATGAAGCCGCACTGGGAAATCAGCCAGCAGGAGGCCGACGCCTGCCTCGCCGCCACCGAATGGTGCCCGGCAATTCATGAATATTTCCGCGGCGGCGGCTTCTCCTCTCGCTTTCTGACCGAAGGCGGCGTGCCCTTTACCATGACTCGCGTGAATATCATTAAAGGCCTTGGCCCGGTTCTGCAAATCGCCGAAGGCTGGAGCGTGGAACTACCGAAAGAGATGCACGATCGGCTGGATGCCCGCACCAACTCCACCTGGCCCACCACCTGGTTTGCGCCGCGCCTGACCGGTAAGGGCCCGTTCTCCGACGTCTACTCGGTGATGGCGAACTGGGGCGCTAACCACGGCGTGCTGACCATCGGCCACGTTGGCGCCGACTTTATCACTCTGGCGTCTATGCTGCGGATCCCGGTATGCATGCATAACGTAGAAGAGGCGAAAATCTACCGCCCGTCCAGCTGGGCTGCGCACGGGATGGATAGCGAAGGCCAGGATTACCGCGCCTGCCAGAACTACGGCCCGCTGTATAAACGTTAAAAATGCCTGATGGCGCTGCGCTTATCCGGCCTACGGATGATAACGTCTCCGTAGGCTGGATGAGGCGTTTACGCCGCCATCCGGCAACGTCTCGGGAGAGATTATGAAGAATGAAGTCATCCTGGTTCTCGACTGCGGCGCCACCAACGTCAGGGCGATTGCCGTTGATCGCCAGGGGAATATTATCGCCCGCGCCGCAACGGCTAACGCCAGCGATATCGCCGTGGAGAACAGCGCATGGCACCAGTGGTCGCTGGAGGCCATCCTGCAACGCTTCGCCGAGTGCTGTCGGCAGATTGGCGATGCGCTCTCATCCTGCACGGTTCGCGGCATCACGGTCACCACCTTCGGCGTGGACGGCGCGCTGGTGGATGAACAGGGCAAGCTGCTCTATCCGGTCATCAGCTGGAAATGCCCGCGAACCGCAGCGGTGATGGACAATATCGGCCGCTTTATGCCCGCGCAGCAGCTCCAGCAGATCGCCGGCGTCGGCGCATTTGGTTTTAACACCCTCTATAAGCTGATATGGCTGCAAGAAAACCACCCGCAGCTGCTGGAGCAGGCCCATGCCTGGCTATTCATCTCCTCGCTGATCAACCAGCGCCTGACCGGGGAATTCACGACCGATATCACCATGGCGGGTACCAGCCAGATGCTGGATATCCACCAGCGAGATTTCAGCGCGCAGATTCTGCAGGCGACGGGATTGCCGCGCCGCCTGTTTCCCCGGCTGGTGGAGGCGGGCCAGCAGATTGGTACCCTGCAAAACGATGCCGCGAAGATGCTGGGATTACCCGCCGGGATCCCGGTTATCTCCGCCGGGCACGATACCCAGTTCGCGCTGTTTGGCGCCGGCGCGGAGCTGGATGAACCGGTGCTCTCTTCCGGTACGTGGGAAATTTTGATGGTGCGTAGCGTTCAGGTGAACACGCCGCTGCTCAGCCACTATGCGGGATCGACCTGCGAACTGGATAGCCAGCCGGGGTGCTATAACCCCGGTATGCAGTGGCTGGCTTCAGGCGTGCTGGAGTGGGTACGCCAGCTGCTGTGGACGGCAGAAACGCCGTGGCGCACGCTGATTGAAGAAGCGCGCGTCATTCCCGCCGGTTCTGAGGGGGTAAGGATGCAGTGCGATCTGCTCTCCTGCCGGAATGCGGGCTGGCAGGGCGTCACGCTGAATACCACTCGCGGCCATTTCTATCGCGCCGCGCTGGAAGGATTAGCCGAACAGCTGGCGCGTAACCTGCAAACGCTACAAAAAATCGGCCATTTTAACGCCAGCGAACTGCTGCTGGTCGGCGGCGGCAGCCGCAACGCGCTGTGGAATCAGATCAAAGCCAATACGCTCGATATGCCTGTCAAAGTACTGGATGACGCCGAAACCACCGTGGCTGGCGCCGCCATGTTTGGCTGGTACGGCGTCGGTGAATTCCACAGCCCTGAACAGGCCAGAGCGCAGGTGAGCTATCAGTATCGCTATTTTTACCCGCAAACCGAACCCGAAATGATTGAGGGAGTATGAGATGCTAAAAACGATTTCCCCGTTAATATCGCCGGAGCTACTGAAAGTCCTGGCGGAAATGGGGCACGGAGATGAGATCGTCTTTTCCGATGCCCACTTCCCGGCGCACAGCATGGGTCCACAGGTCATTCGCGCCGACGGTCTGCGGGTAAGCGACCTGCTGCAGGCGATTATTCCGCTGTTTGAGTTAGACAGCTACGCTCCGCCGTTGGTGATGATGGCCGCCGTGGAAGGCGACACCCTCGACCCGCAGGTCGAAACGCGCTATCGCGAGGCGCTTTCCGCCGCCGCGCCCTGCCCTGAGATCGCCCGCATTGACCGCTTTGCTTTCTACGAGCGGGCGCAAAAAGCCTTTGCGATCGTTATCACAGGTGAGCGCGCTAAGTACGGGAATATTCTTTTAAAAAAAGGAGTAACGCCGTAATCTCATGCCGCAGCGCCCGTCTGGTGCGGGCGCTCAGCGAACGCCAGGGTGAGAAAAATGAAAGCGGCACGACAGCAAGCGATACTAGACCTGCTCATAAACCATAATAGTCTGACCACCGAAGCCTTATCGCTACAGCTTAACGTCAGCAGAGAAACCATCCGCCGCGATCTCAGCGAGCTTCAGTCCCAGGGAAAAGTACTGCGTAACCACGGTCGGGCAAAAGTCATTCACCGGCAAAGCCAGGACAGCGGCGACCCTTTTCATATTCGTTTAAAAAGCCACTATGCGCACAAAGCGGATATCGCCCGCGAGGCGCTGGCCTGGATAGACGAAGGGATGGTTATCGCCCTCGATGCCAGTTCCACCTGCTGGTACCTGGCTCGCCAGCTACCTGATCTCAACCTTCACGTTTTTACCAACAGTCAGCCGATATGCCAGGAGCTGAGCAAGCGAGAGAATATTCAGCTCACCTGCTCCGGGGGGACGCTTCAGCGTAAATACGGCTGTTACGTGAGTTCATCGCTTATCTCCCAGCTCAAATCGCTGGAGATCGATCTGTTCATTTTTTCCTGTGAAGGTATCGACAGCGGCGGCGCGCTCTGGGATTCAAATACGGTCAACGCCGAGTTCAAATCGCTGCTGCTTAAGCGCGCCTCGCAATCGCTTTTGCTGATTGATAAAAGCAAGTTTAATCGTTCGGGGGAGGCCCGAATTGGCCATCTGGATGATGTGACGCATATTGTTTCGGACGTGTCGCAGTCGTAACGGCTATTGCAGCGCCGGATAGCGGCTTAACACCCTATCCGGCCTACAAAAGGGGCAAACTAGCGTTCGTCGCGGCGACCGCCGACGGCAGCCCACAGGCGACGAACGTGAACCGTCACTTCTTCGCGATCGTGATACAGCTGGCGCGCCTGGATTTGCGCGTTGATGCCGTGCTCATCCAGCTGCTCCTGGATATAGGCCAGGTTGCGCGACAGCTCTTCATAGCGCTTTTTCATCGGCAGCTTAAGGTTAAAGATGGTTTCACGGCACCAGCCGTTCACCAGCCACTGCGCCATCAGCGCAGCCACTTTCGCCGGCTTCTCCACCATATCGCACACCATCCACGAGATGTTGTTGCGCGTTGGGCGGTACTTGAAGCCATCTTCGCGCAGCCAGGTCACCTGGCCGGTATCCATCAGGCTTTGCGCCATCGGGCCGTTATCCACCGAGGAGACCCACATATTGCGTTTCACCAGCTGATAGGTCCAGCCGCCGGGGCAGGCGCCGAGATCCACGGCGTACATACCGTTCGCCAGGCGCTCGTCCCACTCATCCGCCGGAATAAAGACGTGAAACGCCTCTTCCAGCTTGAGAGTCGAGCGGCTCGGCGCATCGGCCGGAAACTTGAGGCGCGGAATGCCCATATAGAACGGTGAGTTGTTGTTAGACAACGAATAGCCGGTGTAGCAGCAGCCCGGCGCGATAAAGAAAACGTGCACCACCGGACGTTTTGTCGTTTCATAGCTGGTCAGCACGCCCGCTTCGCGCAGCGCAGCGCGCAGCGGTACCGTGAACTTGCGGCAGAACTTCATCAGCTCTTTGCTTTCGTTGGTATCGGCGACCTCTACACGCAGCTCGCCGCCCTTTTCCACGACGCCCTGCAGCATACCGACTATCGGGGAAATCCGGTCCTCCGGCGGCAGATCGCGCAGCAGTTCGCCGACCACAAACATCTGGCGGGCAAATACCAGCGAGCTGAACGGCAGTTCGCGCACCAGCTTTTCGCCATCTTCAGCCTGATAGCACTCAAAAATCACATAGCCGGAGTCATCTTTGACCCGGGCAAAACCAAATACTTCAAGGCGCGAGGCCTTATCGGTAATTTCTGCTGCGCACTCTTTCTCAAACCCAGGGCGACAATAGAGGACAACTTTATTCATGAACAACGCCCTTACGTTTCAGACGAATTGCACCAATTAACATTAATACCCAACCGGCGAGGAAGCAGACGCCCCCTACCGGCGTAACGAACGCCCACAGGCGTAAATGCGATAGCGCCAGGCAGTAGAGGCTGCCGCTAAAAAGAACGGTACCAAGCGCCATAAAGACGCTGCTCCAGTAAAACCAGATGCTGATGCGGCGCTGCATCGCCACCGCCAGGCCAAAAATAGCCAGCGTATGGAAAGCCTGATACTGCAGGCCGGTGTGGATCCAGCCCATTTCCGCAACGCCCATCGTTTTACTTAAAACGTGCGCGCCAAACGCGCCCAAAGCCACAAAGATAAAACCGCTTATCGCGGCGAATATCAGCATAAAACGGCTGGTCATGTGTTTACCCTACGATGATTTATTGTTCATAACGAAAGCGAAATTTTTCTTGTTCATTAGCCGCTTTTGCCAGAATCCACTGGCGGAAGGCGGCTATTTTACCCAGTTCTGCCTGACTGTCATGACAAACGAGATAAAACGCATTCTTACTGACCAGAACATCATTAAACGGGCAGACCAGTCGGCCTGCCTCAATCTCGGACTGCGCCATCACATTGTTGGCCAGCGCGACCCCCTGTCCATGGATTGCCGCCTGCAGCACCATTGCGCTGTGGCTAAAAATAGGTCCCTGTTGAACATTGATATGGTTTAGACCCAGCTGACGGGTATAAGTTTGCCAGTCGCGGCGGGAAGCGTCGTGCAGCAGGGTATGTTGCGCCAGATCGGCAGGCGTTTTCAACGCTTTATCGCCGGTAAGTAAGAGTGGGGAACATACCGGAAGCAGATATTCGGCGTACAGTTTTTCCACGCGCAGCCCCGGCCAGTTGCCGCGGCCATAAAAAATCGCCACGTCGACATCGTCGGCCAGCTTATCTTCCTGGCGGTCCACCGCCTGGATTCTGACATCGATTCCCGGATAAGCTGAATTAAAGCTTGTCAGCCTCGGCACCAGCCACTGGATGGCAAAACTGGGGAGCATACTGACGGTTAAGGCCCCTTTTGCGCTTCGGGCCTGAAGCTTGCGGGTCGCTTCGGTGAGCTGCGAAAAAATCTCTTTGATATCCTGAAAATAGCTCTGCCCCTCCTCCGTTAAAAGAAGAGAACGATTGCGTCGACGGAACAGCTTGAGGCCGAGGAAATCCTCCAGGGACTTGATTTGGTGGCTGACTGCGGCCTGCGTCACAAAAAGCTCATCGGCGGCGCGAGTGAAGCTAAGGTGGCGGGCGGCTGCATCAAAAACACGTAATGCATTCAGAGGTGGCAAACGCTTGGACATAGTTATTCTGGCTTAGATGTTAAGTCAATTTAACAAATAGGAAACAACAGTTAACCTATTAGTTTTTTTTATCTGAGCTATTATAATTTGTCCGTTGAGCTTCTACCAGCAAATACCTATAGTGGCGGCACTTCCTGAGCCGGAACGAAGAGCTTTTTTTGGAATGCGTGTTCCAACAAGCTTTTGGCTTACGGTTGTGATGTTGTGTTGTTGTGTTTGCAATTGGTCCGGGTTTGCGGACCATGGTAGCGAAGCTACCCCTTTTCACTTCCTGTACATTTACCCTGTCTGTCCATAGTGATTTAATGTAGCACCGCACTGCGCGGTGCTTTTTTTTGCCTGCTATACCTGAATCAGTTATCCAGCTCGCCCAGCTGTTTGACGTCAGAACGGTTGATCTGCTGCTTGTTACCCCAGGCATCTTTGTACGAAATCATGCCAGTATCATTGTCCGTTTGCGGCTTACCGTCGGTGACGATGGTGCGCCCATCGTTAGTGTGCATCACGTAGTTAGAGGAACAGGCGCTCAGGCCAAAGGTCAGCACACAGGCAGAAATAATGGCGGCAGTCTTATTCATTTTCATCTTTCTCTCCTTACGACTATTTATACTGTTTATGATTCGTTCTGTACCAGGTTAAAACACAAACCCAACACTATTTAGCATAACCATCTTTCACGCCGGCGAATTCATATTCAGAAAATTCCAGTAGTTAGCAGAAAACTTGTATCACCCGCTGATTTGCGCGACGATCCTGGTATCGATACGAGGAGTCTCATGAACGCATTCAACCCCGCCCAATTTCGCGCTCAGTTTCCGGTGCTGGCCGACGCTGGCGTCTATCTTGATAGCGCAGCGACGGCGCTCAAGCCGCTGGCGGTCATTGAGGCCAGCGACCAGTTCTATCGCCTCAGCGGCGGTAACGTCCACCGTAGCCAGTTTGCTGCCGCCCGGCAGCTAACCGACCGCTATGAAAACGCGCGCGAACGCGTGGCGGCGCTGCTCAACGCCCCTTCCGGCCAGGATATCGTCTGGACGCGCGGCACCACTGAAGCCATTAACATGGTGGCGCAATGCTACGTGCGCCCGCGCCTGAAGCCCGGCGATGAGATTATCGTCAGCGAAGCGGAACATCATGCCAATCTGGTGCCGTGGTTAATGGTTGCAGAGCAAACCGGCGCGAGGATAGTGAAGCTACCGATCGCTCCCGATCGCCTGCCGGACGTGGCCGCGCTTGGCGCGCTCATCACGCCGCGCAGCCGGGTGCTGGCGATTGGCCAGATGTCCAACGTCACCGGCGGTTGTCCGGATTTGGCGCAGGCGATTCGCCTGGCCCACGATGCCGGGATGGTGGTAATGGTCGACGGCGCGCAGGGGGCGGTGCATTTCCCGGCGGACGTTCAGACGCTGGATATCGACTTTTATGCTTTTTCGGGCCATAAGCTCTACGGGCCGACCGGCATCGGCGCGCTGTATGGCAAAAGCGAACGGCTGGCGAAAATGTCGCCGTGGCTCGGCGGCGGTAAAATGATCGCCGAAGTCACTTTCGACGGCTTTAAAACCCAGCCCGCGCCCTGGCGCTTCGAAGCGGGAACGCCCAATATCGCCGGGGTGATTGGCCTGAGCGCGGCGCTGGAGTGGCTGGACGAGACGGATATCGCACAGGCGGAAAACTGGAGCCGTGGGCTGGCGACGCTGGCGGAAGAGGAGCTGGCGAAACGTCCGGGATTCCGTTCGTTCCGCTGCCAGGACGCCAGCCTGCTGGCGTTTGATTTTGACGGCGTTCACCATAGCGATATGGTGACGCTGCTGGCGGAATCGGGGATTGCGCTGCGCGCCGGTCAGCACTGCGCTCAGCCGCTGCTGGCGGCGCTTGGCGTCAGCGGTACCCTGCGGGCCTCATTCGCGCCTTATAACACGCAGGACGATGTTTACGCGCTGGTGCACGCCGTGGACCGCGCTCTGGAAATACTGGTGGATTAATGACGACTTCTCACCCTTTTGGTACCCGCATCACCGAAGCGACCCTTCTCCAGACGTTTACCCCGCTCAGCCAGTGGGAGGATAAATACCGCCAGCTAATTTTACTGGGTAAGCAGCTCCCTGCGCTGCCGGACGACCTCAAAGCGCGGGCTAAAGAGATTGCCGGTTGTGAAAACCGCGTCTGGCTGGGACACTTCATTGACGTCGACGGTAAGCTGCATTTCTTCGGCGATAGCGAAGGCCGTATCGTACGCGGCATGCTGGCGGTGCTGTTGACCGCCATTGAAGGCAAAAGCGCCGCTGATCTGCTGGCGCAGGATCCGCTGGCGCTATTTGATGCGCTGGGGCTGCGCGGCCAGCTGAGCGCCTCGCGCAGCCAGGGGCTCAACGCCCTGAGTGAGGCGGTGCTCGCCGCCGCCCGCGAGGTTGAGGTTTAAGCTCATCCCGGGGCGGCGCTTGACGCGCCTTGTCCGGGCTACGGGTTCGTGCGGTTTTGTCGCCCGGACAGGTGCGCAGCACCGCCTCCGGGGAATTGTCTTGTAGACCGGGTAAGGTGCCTGCGCCGCGACCCGGGAATTTACGCCGTCTGCCGCTCCGCCTTCGCCAGCATTTTCTTCAGCGCATGGGAGACGGCGACAAAGCCAAAGGTTGCGGTTACCATCGTCGCGGCGCCAAACCCGGATGCGCAATCCATTCGCTTCGGCCCCTCAGCGGTGCTTTTCATCGCACAAACGCTGCCGTCCGCCTGCGGATAAACCAGCGCTTCGGTGGAAAACACGCAATCCACGCCGAGCTTACCTTTGCTGTTCTTCACCACCCCAAACTGGCTCTTCAAACGCTCACGCAGCTTTGCCGCCAGCGGATCCTGGATGGTTTTCGCCAGATCGGCGACCTGGATTTGCGTCGGATCGATTTGTCCGCCCGCGCCGCCGGTGGTGACCAGCGGCACCTTATGGCGACGACAGTAAGCGATTAACGCCGCTTTCGGGCGCACGCTGTCGATGGCATCGATCACATAGCTAAAGCCAACGCCCAGATACTCGGCGACGTTTTCCGGAGTGATAAAATCGTCCACCACCGTCACCCGGCACTCGGGGTTAATCAGGCGAATGCGTTCCGCCATCACCTCGGCTTTCGCCAGACCTACGTTGCCGCCAAGGGCGTGGATCTGGCGATTGGTGTTGGTCACGCAGACATCATCCATATCGATGAGGGTAATCGCGCCAATTCCGGTTCTCGCCAGCGCTTCCGCCGCCCATGAGCCTACGCCGCCGATGCCGACCACGCAGACGTGCGCGTCGGCAAAACATTGCAGCGCCTTTTCACCATATAAACGCGCCGTGCCGCCAAAGCGCTGGCGCCAGGCATCGCTAATTACAACAGACATATAACCTCAAAATAAGTGGACATTCCCGGGTCACGAGGCAAGGGCCTTACCCGGGCAACAAAATCAGCCGTCGCTCCGGGAAATATTCCCGGATTACGTCGTCAATGGCTTATCCAGGCGACCGTAGCCCCGGTAAGCGCAGCGCGACCGGGGAAAATGTGAGAACTAGCCGCTAAAGACGTTGCCTGCGCCCGGGGCGTTTTTCAGCACCCATACGCGGCCATAGTGGTTATACCAGCCGGCACGGTGCCCGGCATCCGGGCCAATGCCCTGGTAAATATCGAAGTGCTGGCCTTTAATCGCCCCGCCAACATCAAGTGCCACCATTAAACGCAGCTCGTACTGGCCGTTAAACTTACCGTTATTATCCAGCAGCGGCACCTCCGCCAGAAGCGTGGTGCCTGCAGGAACAATGGAACGGTCGGAGGCCACCGACGCGCGACCGATCAGCGGCACCGCGCTGGCGCCTTTCACCGGCGCGAAGGACTGCGGTTTAAAGAAGACGAACGACGGGTTCTGCTCCAGCAGCTCGCGGACTTCCGCCTCGCTGTGCTTTTCGCCCCATTCGCGAATTGCCTGCATCGACATATCTTCGCGCTTTACTTCCCCGCGGTCGATCAGCACTTTACCGATGCTGTAATAGGGCCAGCCGTTTTTCCCGGCATAGCTAAAGAAGTTCAGCGGCGAGCCGTCGCCAAAATCAATGTAGCCGCTGCCCTGCACGTCCATGATGAAGTTATCCATCAGCGAGTTGCTGTAGGCCAGGATGTAGTTGTCGCTCAGAGCCCCGGCGTAGATGCTGGCGCGGGACGGCAGCTTGCCGCGCTTCGGCGGCATCCGGTAAATCGGATACTGGAACTCGCCCTGGCGAGTATGACGCGCCTGAACCACGGGCGTGTAGTAGCCGGTAAACTGGACGTTACCGTAGTTATCCGTTCCCTGCATCTGCCAGGCGTCGATACCAAACTGGCTCAGCGTACGGGTATCGCCGCCGGAACGCAGCCACTCCTGAACCGCATTGTAGACGTTGCTCTGGCTGGTATAGAGGCGCGGAGAGGCGCTACGAATCTGTCTCACCTGCTCGGAGAAATCGCCGGCGTTGATCGGCGAACCTACCGCATCAGGTTGGTTAACCAGTGAAAACGGCTGGGTGAGTTTACCTTCATTATACTGCTGACCGCGATCGGTCGGTTTTGAGGAACAGGCGGCCAGCATTGCCAGCATTGCGCCTGTTACTGCATATTTTGCCCAACGTCCTTTCATGGTATCTCTTCTTTATGCTGCTAAGCCCGGGTGCGTGATGAAGATAACAAACCCCCAGGGCTAATGAAATGCGCTTAGGTACCGCAAAGGCAATTTTGCGCAAAAAATAGGCTGGAAGTGATTCTATATGCACCATTTTTTACAAAATTGATGATTTCTGCCAAAAAGGGTTGCATCAAAACGTTAGCGGAGTATAGTGCGCTTCCACGGACGCGGGGTGGAGCAGCCTGGTAGCTCGTCGGGCTCATAACCCGAAGGTCGTCAGTTCAAATCTGGCCCCCGCAACCAATTAAAATTTGATGAAGTACAAGCAGTACGGTGACGCGGGGTGGAGCAGCCTGGTAGCTCGTCGGGCTCATAACCCGAAGGTCGTCGGTTCAAATCCGGCCCCCGCAACCAATCAAAATTTAAGACAATATAAGCAGTACGGTGACGCGGGGTGGAGCAGCCTGGTAGCTCGTCGGGCTCATAACCCGAAGGTCGTCGGTTCAAATCCGGCCCCCGCAACCAACATCATAAACACCCTCAAGGGTGTTTTTTTGTTTCTGCGATTCGCAAAATCTTATACCTGATTCAGGGAACGGCTAAGCGCCGCTCCCTCACATTCTCAGCCCTTCGGCAACACAATATTGCTCGCCGCCAGCATCCCCATTTCGTGATACATCGCGCAGGCCGCTTCAACGATCGGCATCGCCAGCGCCGCGCCGCTGCCTTCTCCCAGGCGCATCCCCATGTTCAGGTAGGGTTCCAGCTCGAGATGCATCAACGCCGTACGCGCCCCCTTCTCCGCCGAATAGTGCGACGGGATAAGATAGGGTTTTACCTGCGGCGCAATTCGGCACGCCGCCAGCGCCGCTGCGTAGGAGAGGAAGCCATCGAGCACCACCGGCAGACCGCAGGAGGCCGCGCCCAGCATCACACCCGTCATCCCCAATAAATCAAAACCGCCCACTTTTGCCAGCACGTCCAGACCATCATGCGGATCGGGGCGGTTAACGGCGATGGCCCGTCGTACCACCTCAACTTTATTGCCGACCTTCGCCAACGGCAGATTAGCGCCAATTCCCACCACCTCCTGGGCATCGCTGCCGGTCAGGACGCTGACGATTGCCGCCGCCGGGGTGGTATTGGCCATTCCGAGCTCCCCGACGCCAAACAGCGTGACGCCATCCTCCGCCAGCCCCCGGGTATAGCGCATCACCTCCAGCAGCAGCTCTTCCGCCTGGCTGCGGCGCATTGCCGGACCAACGGCGATATTGCCGCAGCCGCGCGCCACGCGCATGTTGATGACGCCCGGTATCAGCTCGGCATCGATTCCAACATCAATCACGTGCATCTTCGCGCCCGCCTGCGCCGCCAGTACGCAAACGCCGGTTTTGCCCAGCGTCATATTCGCCGCCTGAATTGCGGTCACCGCTTTTGGCGAAATGGCGACCCCTTCGTCCCACACGCCGTGGTCGGCGCACATCACCAGCAGCGCCTTTTTTTTCACCTGCGGCACACCTTCAAGACCGGGCATACCCGCCAGCTGCACGGCAAGATCTTCAAGGCGTCCAAGGCTTCCGGGCGGTTTCAGCAGACCATCAATATGAAGCCGGGCGCGCGCCATCGCGTTTTCATCAGGCGCAGGGATCGCGCCCAGTAGAGAGGTTAAGCTTTGCATAGAGGTTCTCGTCTTGTTGGCTGACTCATCGCAGAGCCAGCAGGAAGAATAACGCCCGTTACGGCGCGCCTGGCCTATTTGATTTTTACGCCAATGCCCGACACCACCAGCCACACCTCGTCTGCCGCCGCCGCAAGGCGCTGGTTGACGCGTCCGGCGATATCGCGGAAATGGCGGGCAAGACGGTTTTCCGGCACAATCCCCATCCCTACCTCGTTGGTCACCAGCACCACGCGGGCCGGGCAGCGCTGGCAGGCGGCAATCAGTACCGCGATTTCGGCGTCGATCGCCCGCTCCATCGCCGCATAATCCCAGCCGTCCGGCGAGCTGTCGCCCCCCAGCGCAAACAGCAGGTTGGTCACCATGGTGGTGATGCATTCCAGCAAAATCGCCTCCTCTGGGGCGATATCCGGGGTGATCAGCTCATCAAGCTGCTGCCAGCGCTCGGCGGTGCGCCAGTGCGCGGGCCTGCCGTCGCGGTGGTGCTGGATCCTCGCCGCCATCTCGTCATCAAAAACCTGCGAGGTGGCGATATACAGTACCTGCGGCGCATGGGCGATCAGCGCTTCGGCATGGCGGCTTTTACCGCTGCGCGCCCCGCCGGTCACTAAAGTCAGCATACGGGCTCCTGATGTTGGCGCATGATGGCGTAGATTTTTTCGATATCAATATGCTGACGCATCGCGTCCGCCAGCAGATCGAACTGGCGCGATTTATACTGCGCATACTCGAAATCGCTATCCAGCGCCGCCAGCCCTTTACGCTGGCGCAGGCCGTTAACCAGCGCGCGGGTAAATGCATCGCTATCGAACAGGCCGTGCAGATAGGTGCCAAACGCCAGGCCGTCATCGCTGACCGCGCCGTCCGCCACGCTCAGGCTGCCTTTATGTAATTGCATCAGCGAACGGCAGCCGTCGCGCAGCTCGGTTTCGCCCATATGAATTTCGTAGCCGCTTACGGTCAGCCCCGCCGTCGCCGCCAGCCACGCCGGCAGCGCTGTTGCCAGGGTCGCCGTTACCTGGGTCGTCGTCTTGCTTTGCGCAAAGTGGGTGACGGTATTTAGCAACCCCAGCCCCGGCTGCGTGCCAAGCCCCGACTCTACCTCATCGATAATGGTTTCACCGAGCATCTGATAGCCGCCGCAGATCCCCAGCACCGGTACGCCCTGACGCCGGGCCTGCAGTACCGCATGCGCCATGCCGCTCTCGCGCAGCCAGCCGAGGTCGCCGAGCGTATTTTTACTGCCCGGCAGGATCACCATATCCACGCCCGCCAGCTCCTGCGGCTGGCGAACATAGCGGACGCGGACGTCCGGCTGCGCCGCCAGCGCGTTGAAATCGGTAAAATTGGAGATGTGCGGCACCTGAATCACGGCAATCTCAATATCGCGCCTGTCGGTGCGCAGATATTTCCCTTTTTGCAGCGCGACGCCGTCCTCATCTTCAAGATCGACGTCCAGCCACGGCATGACGCCGAGCACCGGGACGCCGGTGAGCGTTTCTATCTGCTCGATCCCGGAATACAGCAGCGCCACGTCGCCGCGAAATTTATTAATAATCAAGCCCTTGACCCGCGCTCGCTCGCGATCGTGCAGCAGCGCGAGCGTGCCGTAGATAGAGGCGAATACGCCGCCGCGATCGATATCCGCCACGAGGATCACCGGGCACTGGGCCATCTCGGCCATGCCCATATTGACGATGTCGCGATCGCGCAGATTGATCTCCGCCGGACTTCCTGCCCCTTCCAGCACCAGCACATCATGTTCGGCGGCCAGGCTGTTATAAACCGCGAGGATCTGTTCCCGCAGGCGCGGTTTATATTCGTGATAGCTCACCGCGTCCATATCGGTCGCCACCTTGCCCATCAGCACCACCTGCGCTTTGCGGTCGCTGGTTGGCTTAAGCAGCACCGGGTTCATGCGCACATCCGGGATAATACCCGCCGCTTCGGCCTGGAAAATCTGCGCGCGGCCCATCTCTTTGCCATCCGGCGTGATACCGGAATTAAGCGCCATATTCTGCGATTTAAACGGCGCGGTGCGCTGCCCGTCCTGATAAAAGATGCGGCACAGCCCCGCGACCAGCACGCTTTTGCCGACGTCAGAAGCGGTGCCCTGTAACATAATTGCCAGCGTCATGACGCCTCCTTCATCGCGTTGCTTCGCATCCGCGTAAAAAATTCTTCTTCGGTTTTACACAACGGCAGCCCGAGCTGCGCGTGCAGTTTCACCAGCCACGGCTGGGTGAGCCCGGCCTGGGCCATCAGTTCGCTGCGGGCAAACACCGCCCCGGGTTCGCCGTGCGCCAGCACTTCGCCGCGGCGTAACACGTAAACCGCATCGCTGATTTCATAGATCAGATCGATATCGTGGCTGGAGATCGCCACGTGGTTGCCCCGATCGGCAATACGCTTAATGATGTCGATCATCTGCGCGCGTCCCGAAGGATCGAGACCCGCCGTCGGCTCGTCGAGCAGTAAATAGCGCGCCTGCAGCACCAGCGCGCCGGCTATCGCCACGCGCTTTTTCTGCCCGTGGCTCAGGCACTGAATCGGCTGGTGACGAAACCCCTGGGCATCGACGAGAGTCAGGGCATCGTCCACCCGGCGGGCAATTTCCTCTTCCGCTACGCCCAGGTTCCGCAGGCTAAAGGCGATATCGCTGTCGATATCGGTATAGAAAATCTGCTGGTCCGGGTCCTGGAAAACGGTCGCCACCTGCTGACGCAGCGCCAGCAGGCCACGCTTGCTGTAGTCCAGCGGTTTTCCTTGCCATTGCACCGCCCCGCTCTGCGGGCGCAGCAGACCGCTCAGGTTCATAAACAGCGTGGATTTTCCGCAGCCGTTCGCCCCTACCAGTCCGGTCACGGCGTGATGGGAAAAATCCAGCGTCAGCCCCTTCAGCACCGGCTCGTCCTGATAGCGAAACCAGAGATCGGTCGTGGCAAGCATACTTATCCTTAAAGGTGAAAATCACCCTGATACAGTTTGATATCCAGCGTGGTGCTCATCTGCTGGTAGCGAATCATCACCCGGGTAAACAGCAGTCCTACCAGCATCGCCAGCGAACGATAGCCCTTCGGCACGCTACGGTAGCCAAAACGTAATGTTTGCGCACGGTGAATCGCCAGCGCTTCGTCTAAAAGAATAAAAATAAAGCGCCAGGTCAGCAGGATTTGCTCGGTCAGCAGCCGCGGTACCCGTCCGCGCTTGAGCAGCAAAATAAGCTGCGGGAACGGCAGATTCAGCACCAGCCAGAAGGTGGACGCCAGCGCCGCCAGGCTGCGCCAGAAGGTCTGATTGGCGGTCGTCAACCCCTCCGACGTCATGCCCAGCCAGACGCTGCCCAGCGGTAGGCTCACCAGCAGATCCTGCGGATTGCGGCTAACGCTGAACAGAATGGTCAGCACACCGATCAGCAGGAAGCCAAACGGCAGCGCCATCCAACGGCACCAGCGCCACGGCGAGACCCGCAGCAGCCAGCAGGTTAAGGCGGCAATCAGCGCCATTTCGATACCCTGCCCCAACGGAGGCAGGGTAAAAGCCAGCACCATCAGCAGCAGCCAGAACAGGAACTTGCGCTCCGGTGCGACGTGAAACCAGCGGCTCTGATAGCTGAGTCGGTCAAACCCGGTCATCACGGCGCTGTCTGCCTTTGCTGTAGCCCAGAATATAGAAAATTACCGCCGCGCCGAGAGAGCCCTGAAGCGTAAACAGCAGGCTCTCAATTTCTCCGCTAGCCGGTTCGTACAGCGGCTGGAACCACGGCTCATAATGCGGCGCGACCACCTGAATCTGGCTCTCCGCCTCGCCGTCTGAACCGCCGAATTCGCCGCCGTGATCGACAAAGAACGGCAGGATCACCAGCGCCACCACCATGGCGAACAATATCAGCGTCTTTTTCATGTTAATGCCCCTGTGCGGTAATCAGCTGACGTTTGGTCAACTGGTCGTAGATCATGACGGTTAACAGCCCTTCAGCAATGGCGATCGGGATCTGCGTCAGGCAGAAGATCCCCATAAACTTGACGATCGATCCGGTCGCGCCGGCGGAGGGATCCGGAAAGGCCACGCCGAGCTGTACGGAGGTGACAAAGTAGGTCACCAGATCCGCCAGCATCGCGCAGAGAAACACCCCGACGTCGCGGCGAATGCCCGCGCGGCAGGCCATTTTCCACACCATATAGCCAACCACCGGCCCGATGACCGCCATCGACATCCCGTTCGCGCCGAGCGTCGTCAGCCCGCCGTGCGCCAGCAGCAACGCCTGGAACAGCAGTACGATGGCGCCAAGGATCGCCACCACGCCAGGCCCGAAGAGAATCACCGCCAGGCCGACGCCGGTCGGGTGGGAACAGCTGCCGGTTACAGAAGGAATTTTCAGCGCCGAGAGGACAAAAATAAACGCCCCGCACAGCGCCAGCAGCACCTTCTGATTGTTATCTTCCTGCACAATGCGGCGCAGGCGCACCAGCCCGTACCACAGGCAGGGTAAAAACAGCAGCCACCATGCCAGGGCCCACATCGGCGGTAAAAACCCCTCCATGATGTGCATCGCGAAAGCCTTTTCGGGAACCACTATCAGCAATAGCGCCGCAGCTAACCCGCTGAAAGACAGCTGTTTTAGCTGTTGTTCAAGTTTCATTCTGCATACTCCCACTGTTTATTGACCAGAATGGTCGAGAAATAGGGCAGCGGCTGGTCGTCGCTGACGTCATTGAGATGGCGCCAGCACTGCTCGCCCGGCAGCGTGGCTTCAGACATCATCAGCGCGGCATCCAGCAGACCGTTTTTCGCCAGCAGCGCTTTGATGCGGGGAAACCGCCCGTACACTTTCATCAGCACCAGGCTTTCATGCTGGCGCAGCGCCTGCTCGATTTCCGTTTCCGGCGCGGTGCATGAGATCACCGCCAGCGATTGCTGCTCCATGGCCAGCGGCGTTTTTGAACGCGCGGCAATGGCGGCAAAAGAGGTGACGCCGGGAACAATCTCCAGCCACTCCGGGCAGCCGATACGCTGGAGTAAGAACACCCAGGTGCTGAACAGCATGGCGTCGCCGAGGGTAATAAAGCCGACCTGCTTGCCCGCTTCCACTTCCTGAACCAGCGCGGCGGCAACCTCATCCCACACCGCCTCTTTTTCCGCGCTGTCGGCGCTCATCGGGAAATGGCAGCAGCGTACTTCGGTCCGTTCGCCGATATACTCGCGCACGATGGAGAGCGCGAGGCTGTCGCCGCCTTTACGTCCGGCGGGCGCGTAGAGAATGTCCAGCGTGCCCAGCACCCGCGCCGCGCGCACGGTGATCAGGTCGGCGGCGCCAGGGCCGGTACTTAAGGCATATAGTTTGCCGCTCATGCCGCCTCCTCCATTGCCAGGCTCAGCGCCTGCTGCAGGTGAGCGACGAACATTGCGCGCACCGCCGGATTCTCTCCCAGCCCGTTCAGCCAGGGCGTCGCCGTGATACCGGCGGCGTTGAACAGCGTTTTCCAGGAGTCCTCTTCGTCCGAGGCCATATCGTTAATGGCGTGATCGCCGGCCACCAGCATCAGCGGCATCAGGTGCACGCCCTTCACCCCCTGCTGGCGCAGGCTATCGATAAGAATATCGACTTCCGGATAGCTCTCGACCGCGCCGACCCGCGCCGGAAATCCCTTCGCCGTCATCATATGATCCAGACAGGCGTAGGCGGCGAAAGCGTGATGGCTGGCGCCGTGGCCCATAAAGACCACCGTTTCATCGACGGCAAGCGGCGGCATCTGCTGGCGCAGCGCCTGCATCAGCTGGACATAATCGTTATGGCTGCTCAGCAGCGGCGCCCCCAGCGTCAGGTGGAGGAACAGCGGGCGCAGGCTTTGCACTTCGCGGACGATCTTTTCATACTCATCGCCGTTGATAATGTGCAGCGACTGAATCGCCACATCCTGGTAGCCCTGCTCGGCCAGCTTCTGCAATGCCTGCAGCGGCGTATCAATCTCGATACCGTCGCGCTGTTTGAGCTTGCGGATAATCATCCCGGAGGTGAAGGCGCGAAACGTGTCGCGGTCCGGACAGCTGGCCGCCAGCTCGCGCTCGCAGGCGACGATGTTCTTTTCACAGGTGTCGGGATAGCTGGTGCCAAAACTGACCACCAGAAGCGCTTTTTTCATTTCTGACTCCTTAAGCAGCGGCCAGCCAGCGCGATAAGCGCCGGGCAAAGGCAGCCTGACTTTCCAGTAACTCTTCACCCGTCACCAGCGGCGCCGGGCGCGTAATCACGATGCAGGGGATACCGGCATCCAGACAGGGTTGTACTTTTTCCTGATAGCCGCCTTCGGCGCCGGAGGCTTTGGTGATCACCACGTCGGCCCGGCACTGGCGGTAGAAAGCGGCGTTGAACGCGGCGCTGAACGGCCCACACAGGGCGAAAATCTCGCCTACGCCAAACCCCAGCGCGGCGCATTGCGCGATGACATCGGCGACCGGCAACACCCGGGCCAGCAGCGTTTTGTCACCTAATCCCGCCCGCCAGCGCGCCAGATCTTTACTTCCCGTGGTGAGCAGCACGCGCTGGCCGAAACGCCGCGCCACCTCGCAGGCTTGTTCAATGCTCTCCACGGTATAGAGCAGCGGATGCGTCAGGCCGCTCAGCTGCTCTGGGCGCTGATAGCGGCTCAGCAGCACGCCGGCGGTTTCACAGGCCCGGACGATATTGCGGCTTACCGCTTCGGCGTAGGGGTGCGAAGCATCGATCACCCAGCGGGTCCGGTTAGCCTTCAGCCAGGCGATCATCTCCTCCAGCTCGAGGCGCCCGCAGCGCACCTGGCCGCGAATATCCCCCGCCAGCTGCTGACCGGTGGGCGTCGCCACCGACAGGGTGTAGGGGACCTGCGCCGCGTCAAGCTGCTGACACAGCGCCCTCGCGTCGCTGGTTCCGCCCATCACCAGCACCTCGCCGTGGCTCACAGCACGTAGCCTCGCGGCGTGATCATCAGGCCATCCTGGATATACGTCGCTTTGTTGCCGACGATCACCAGGCTGGTCATATCGACCGGTGCAAAATCCATCTCCCCCAAGGTAGTCAGCCATTTCTCCTGTTTTTTACGTCCAGCGGATTTCACGACTCCCACCGGGGTCTGCGCGCTTTTACTGGCCGACAGCAGCTCAAAGGCGCGCGCCAGATGGCCCTCGCGGCCGCGGCTGCGCGGATTGTAAAAACAGATGACGAAGTCGGCTTCCCCGGCGGCGACAATGCGTTTTTCAATCACCGGCCACGGGGTCAGCAGGTCGCTGAGGCTGATATGGCAGAAGTCGTGCATCAGCGGCGCGCCCAGCAGCGAGGCGGCGGCAATGCTGGCGGTCATCCCCGGGATCAGGCGGACTTCCACATCCAGCTTCTGCTTGCTGACCAGTTCGAGCACCAGTCCGGCCATGCCGTAAATACCGGCATCGCCGCTGCTGATCAGCGCCACGTTATGCCCGGCCTGCGCCAGCTCAATCGCCGCCTGGCAGCGCTCAATCTCTTTGCACATTCCGGTTTTGATCACCTGCTTATCGCCGGTAAAGGCTTTCACCAGGTGCGTGTAGGTCTTATAGCCAACGACGATTTCCGCCGCCTGCAGCGCTTCAATGGCCTCCATGGTCATCATGGACTGCGAGCCAGGGCCGATTCCGATTACGCTTAACATCAGTGTGAAACTCCCAAAGTAATAGTGACGCCCTGTTCGCGCAGGGTTTCGCCTAACAGTTGCCCATGGCTCAGCAGCCAGGCCGCCGGACCGGATACGCTCCCTACGCCGACGGTTTTTCTGACGAACGATGAAGCGGGAAAGTGATGCTCATGCTCTCGCAGGGCATCAGCGGGAAAGGTTTCGAACGGTACGCGACAGCAGGAAGCCAGCTGAATCAGCCCCTGCTCGTGCTTCTTCAGCGTGACGCTGCCGATAGCTTTCAGCGCCAGCGGATCCAGGCGCTGCGCCTCAAGCTGGCGCGCCAGCAGCGCCGCTAATAGCGGGAATGGCGTATCGCGGCGGCAGCCAATTCCGGCGACCACCCGCTGCGGCACCAGCTTCCAGTGCGGCACGGCGATCGGCGGCAGTTCGTTGCGCAGCGTGACGCAGACCAGCGCATCCAGCTCGGGAAGCTGGTGCAGATCGGTCACGGTGATAAACCCCCGCCGGTCGCAGTGGCGGACGTCTTCATCCAGCTCTTCGTCCCACCACAGACCGACGCGCTGATGGCTGACCAGCATCTGGTTGACGGTTTTCACCGCCGCGCGGAAGTCGCTCATCCGGGCATTAAGCTGGAATGCCAGCGTATCCAGGGCCGCCAACTCGTTGACGTCGGTGGCGGTGGTGATCACCGGGTCGGCGCCGAGCATCCCGGCCAGATAGCGGCTGAGGGCATTCGCGCCCCCCGCATGGCCGGAAAGCAGGCTAATGACGTGCTGGCCGCGTTCGTCGATCACCACCACGGCCGGATCGCTGAACTTATCATTGACCAGCGGGGCCAGCACGCGTACCGCGATCCCGGTGGCGCCGATGAAAATCAGCGCCGAATAGCTGCTGAAGGCCTCGCGCGCGGCGCTGGCAAAACCGTTTTCAAAGGGGAGAAAACCCTCTTCCAGCAGCTTCTCGCTGGTAAAGCAGGTTAACGGCAGCATCGCCGCCAGCCGTTTCGCCAGCCGAACGCCCCCTGGCGTCAGGCAGAAAAGTGCGATTGATTCAGGCTTTACGGTATTCATGGCTAAAGTCCGCCGCGTAGAGTTTTGAGTAGTGATACTCAGAGCCCAGGAAATTCCCGACCAGAATGAGCGCCGTTTTGCGGATCCCCGCCTCGCGTACCTTGTCGCCGATATCCGCCAGCGTACCGCGTACGGTCTGGCTTTCCGGCCAGGTCGCTTTATAGATCACCGCCACCGGCGTGGTTGCTGGATAGCCGCCTTCAATCAGGCGCTCCGCTACCCGGTGAATGCGCTGCACGGAAAGGTAAATCGCCATTGAAGTCTGGTGGCTGGCAAATGATTCAAGCTGCTCGCGCGCCGGCACCGGCGTGCGCCCTTCAAGGCGGGTGATGATCAGGCTCTGGGAGACTTCCGGCACGGTGTACTCGACGCCCAGCTCCGCCGCCGCGCCCAGAAACGCGCTGACGCCCGGCACCACCTGCCAGTCGATACCGCGTTTGGTCAGCTCTTCGCCCTGCTCGCGGACCGAGCCATACAGCGACACGTCCCCGGTCTGTAAACGCACTACCGTTTTCCCGGCTTTAACGCCGGCTTCCATCAGGTCGAGAATTTGCTCCAGATGCAGTTCGGCGCTGTCGTGACACTCGGCGCCGGGCGGACAATACTCCAGCAGCTCGGTGTTTATCAGCGACCCGGCGTAGATCACCACCTGGGCCTGCTGCAGCAAGCGGTAGCCCTTGAGGGTAATTAGCTCACGGTCGCCCGGCCCTGCGCCAACGAACCACACACTACGGGGGTCAAATGTCTCAGCCATGGTTTTCTTCCTTCTGACAGGCGATAACAAAAACGGGATTATTCGGTTTGAAATAGTGGCCGCTGCCCAGCGCGGTCAGCGATGAAACGTTCAGCAGCAGGCAATCAATCTGTGTAATCCCCCGCTGCTGCAGATAGTCGAGAGCCGCGTTCAGGTTCTCCTGCAGGATAAAAGTCATCACCAGACGGCCGCCGGGATAGAGCTGCTGCCACGACCAGTCAATCAGTTCGTCGAGACGGCCGCCGCTGCCGCCCATAAAAATGGCGTCGGCCCGCTCGGTAATCACCATCGGCGCTTCACCGGGCAGGATCTCAATATTGCCGCAGGTGAAATGCTGGCGATTTTCGTCCAGCAGCCGGAGAGCCGCGGGGTTGCGTTCGATGGCGGTTACCTGCAAAGAGGGATACTGCAGCGCCGCCTCAATCGACACGCTGCCGGTACCGGCGCCGATATCAATCAGGTGGCTTGCCCGGTGCAGTTCAAGTTTGGCCAGCGCCAGCGCGCGAACCGCTTCTTTGGTCATCGGCACCTTCTCGCCGCGCAGAAAAAGCTCATCTTTCATCGAGGATCACCACCGCGTTCATCTCATATTCGGCATCGACCTCACTGACCGGTAGCCAGTGGATCCGCTCGTTATCCATCGCCAGATTTTCGCCAATCACCATCCAGCGATACCCTTTACCCCGAGCCGCCAGCTGGGCGGCGATTTCCCGCGGCCCGCAGCGTCCGTCGGTCACCATCGCCACCTTGCGCTGACGCGCCAGCTCATCAAAACAGACGTCTCGCCCGTGGCTGCTGGTCAGCCAGATATCGTTCATATCGATACCGGCCTTCGCGCAGAGATACTGCACCGCGCTGATGCCGGGAATAATGCGCACGCGATCGATGCCAAAGTGGGCTATCAGCCGCGTGCCGATCCCGTAAAAGAGCGGGTCGCCTGAGGCCAGCACCACCACCTTCTGCGCTGCGCGTTCGCCGAGCCAGACCAGCAGTTCGGCAATATTGGCGCCCAGCGCAAACCGTTCGCCGCGAAATCCGGGGAACTGCTGCAAATGCCGCTTACCGCCTACCAGCGCATCCGCACTGGCGACCGCATCTTGCGCCGCCGGCGTCATCAAATGCAGGCCTGACGGCCCCATGCCAACCACCGTTAACATGACATCTCCCGCGCAATCTCGGCCACCGGGCGATTGCTGCCGAGGACCTTGTTATCAAAGGAGAACATGATGGCGTCGCAGACGGGCGGCGTTTTGGTAAAACGCAGCATCTGCATCACCCGCAGGCAGATGCGTTCAGCAAGATGGTTATAGATAGGCTGAAAACCGTACGCGTCAATGTGCTCCATCGCCGCTTCGGTGGTATCGCATTCGCTCACCAGTTGCAGCAGCGCCAGCGGCGCCCCCAACAGCGCCAGATGCGCGACCAGCGTTTCCATGCGCGCATCGGCGATATGGCTGTGGGTATGGAAGATCCCGGCGGCGACTTTAATCAGCTTGCCGGGATGGCCAATCAGCACAATCTGACGGAACCCGAGGCGGACGGCCTCTTCAATCATGTAGCCGACGAAGTTGCTCATGGTGACCACCACCTGCGAGTCGATGCCCATCTGCTCGCGTACGAAGCGTTCACCGTGGTTGCCCGGCACCAGCACCACCCGCTCCAGCCCCGCCGCGCGCTTAATTTCCAGCTCCAGCGACAGCGAACGCTTCCAGCTCTCTTCCGACATCGGCGTCACGATACCGGTGGTGCCAATAATCGAGATACCACCCAGGATCCCCAGCCGCGAGTTATAGGTTTTCTGCGCCCGCTCCTCGCCCTCCGGGGCGAAAATCTCTACCGTCGCCCCGCGCGACGGGCCTATCGCTTCGCGCACCGCCGACTCAATGGTGTGGCGCGGGGTGCGGTTTATCGCCGGGCTGCCGATAGGCAGGCCGATTCCTTTACGGGTGATGGTGCCGATACCTTCGCCGCCGCGCAGGGTTATCTCGCCGGAGTCGTCGAGCGTCACGCGGGCGAAAATCAGCATGCCGTGGGTGGCGTCAACGTCATCGCCGCCGTCTTTACGAATCGCGGCGATCGCCTGCTGCCCTTCGACGTGCGGTGATTCGACGTTAAGACACAGGGTGACGCCGGAAGGAGTCACAATGGAGACCTGATGAATGAGGTGCTGGCGCATCACCATCAGCGCCGCGACCTTTGCCGCCGCCGTCGCGCAGGATCCGGTGGTATAGCCTTTACGCAGCGCCTTGCCGTTGTGCCACACCGGGGCGTCGAAGGATTGCTCGCTCATCTCGCCCCCTGTAAGTGGTATAAAATGGCGTTGACGATAGCGGCGGCGACGTTGCTGCCGCCTTTACGACCCAGCGCGGCAATGCCCGGCAGGCCGCTCTGCGTCAGGGCGTCTTTCGACTCCGCCGCGCCGACGAAGCCGACCGGCACGCCAATCACGCCGTTGACCGCGACATCATGCTCCAGCAGACGAAACAGCGCGGTGGGCGCATTGCCGAAAACAAACACCTTCTCGCCCTCTTCGGCAACCGCAATATCGACCGCCGCCATCGAGCGGGTCATCCCCTGCGCTTTGGCCTCCGCCACCACGCGCGGATCGCTGATATAGCAGCGGCACTCGCCGCCGAATTTCGCCAACAGAGTTTTATTGATCCCGGAAAGGGCCATGGTGGTATCGGTATAAAGCGTGCAGGGCTGGCTCAGGGCGGCGCTTAAGCGAGGAAGCACGTCGGGAGAAAACCACAGGATATCCAGCCAGTCAAAATCGGCGGTGGTGTGGATCACCCGCTTGATAATGGCTTCGTGTAGCGGGCTGGCAAAGCGGTAGTCCGGGCGGGTCTGCGCAATAATGTCGCCAATAATGTCGAAGCTTTTCGCCTCAATCGCCTGCGGTTGCTGGATATAGTGCATTCATTTGTCCTCAGGCTGCGCCGACCAGCCAGAACCGGATCGCCATAAACAGCGCCAGCGCCAGGGTCGAAGACACCCACATCAGTCGAATCGTTCGGGAAATATCGTCTACGGAAACGTCGCGCGTCGCCTCGCCAATCCACGGCTTCTCCACGCGCTGACCAAAGTAATCGTTAGGGCCGCCAAGCCGAATGCCGAGCGCCCCGGCGACGGCGGCCTCCGACCATCCGCAGTTTGGGCTGCTGTGGTTGTAGCGATCGCGCCAGCCGATGCGCAACGCGCGGCCACTCGCTTCACCACAGAGGAGAGCGGCGAGGCTGATAAGCAGCCAGCTCAGGCGAGCGGGGATAAAGTTGGCGACATCATCAAGGCGGGCGCTAACCATGCCGATGGCGCGGTATTTTTCGTGCTTATAGCCGACCATCGAATCCAGGGTGTTGACCGCTTTATAGGCCATCGCCAGCGGCGCGCCGCCGAGCAGCAGGAAGAAGAGCGGCGCGATAATCCCGTCAACGGTGTTTTCCGCCACCGTCTCAACAACCGCGCGATTAATCTGCTGCGGCGCAAGCTGCGACGTGTCGCGCCCGACAATCCATGACAGCTTGCTACGGCTTTCCGCCAGATCCCCCGCGCGCAGCGGTCGCTCGACGTCCCGCGCCGACTGCGCCAGACAGCGTCCGGCCAGCACGGTGAAAATCATCCAGACCTCAACCAGCCAGCCAAGCCACGGATGAATCCTCTGCGCCAGCGTCAGCACGCCCCAGCAGACGCCCCACGTCAGTCCGACTACAACTATCCACATCACCCCGCCGCCGATGCGCAAGGCAACATCGCTACGGCAATAGCGGCGCACGCCGCGCTGAACGGCGGCGATCAGGTTGCCAATCCAGCGCACCGGATGCGGCCAGCTTTGCGGATCGCCGATGATAAAATCGAGAAGCCAGGCAACGCCCCATGCCAGTAGCGTCATAGCGCGCTCCTTGCCGCAGCCAGCCAGTGTTTGAGCATGGTGGGGCGCTGCGCAAAGTGCAGGTGCAGATAGCTGGCGAACGCGTTGCCCACCTGCCAGCCGCCGGACCACTGCTGAAGGGTCATACCGTCGCGGACCTTGCGGCAGGCCAGAACCGCCGGGGACTCGGGAGTAAAATCCGAGTAGTGAAATTCATGTCCGCGCAGGGTTTCGCCCGGCGCCGCCAGCAGCGTTTTGCGCATAGCTCGCGCCTCGCAGTAGCCAAAGCGGGTAAGCCGTTTGCCCATTTTGCTATGGCCGGGAATAAGGTTGGCCATCGGGTAGATATCACCGTTGGCGTCTTCCAGGGAGCTGCCGAGATACATCAGACCGCCGCATTCAGCGTAAATCGCCACCCCGCGCCGGTGCGCCTCCTGCAGCTGCGTCAGCATCGGCGTATTGGCCGCCAGCGCGGCAGCATGAATTTCCGGATAGCCGCCGCCGAGCCAAATCATCTGGCACGGTGGAAGCTCGCTATCGTGCAGCGGGCTGAAGCGCACGATATTCACTCCGCAGCGTTCAAGCAGCGAGAGGTTATCCGGGTAGTAAAAGTTGAAGGCCTCGTCGTCCGCCAGCGCCAGCGTCAGGCCCGCGCCAGCATCAGGGGACGGCAGCGTCGGCCACTCCCCGGCGGGTAGGATGGAGAGCTGGCTGAGGGTAAGAAGCTGTTCAATATCCAGCGTTTGCGCCAGCGTTTGGGCAAAATCGCGCCACGGCTGCTGGTTAACCAGCGACTCGCGGGCGGTAACCAGTCCCAGATGGCGTTCGGGTAACGCCACCCCTTCCACTCGCGGTACGTAGCCGAGCACCGGCAGCTCGCAGTAGTGTTCAATGGCGCCTTTGAGAAGCTGATAATGGCTTTCGCTGTTGACGCGATTGACGATAACGCCGGCAATGTTAAGACTGGGGTCGAAGTGTTGAAATCCCATCACCGTGGCGGCGATGGAGGTGGAAACCGCTTTGCCATCTACCAGCAAAATGACCGGACAGCCGAGCTGTTTAGCCATCGCGGCGGTGCTGCAGTAGCCAGGGTCAGTACCGAAGCCGTCATACAGCCCCATCACGCCCTCAATGACCGCAATATCCGCCCGCTGCATCTGTTCGCAAAATAACGCGTTAAGCACCGGCTCCGGGAGCATAAAGCTGTCGAGGTTGCGGGAAGCGACGCCGCTGACGGCGGTGTGCCAGCCGGTGTCGAGGTAATCCGGGCCGACTTTGCAGGGCTGAACCCGCATGCCGCGCTGCTTCAACAGGCTGAGCAGGCCAAGCGTGACCGTAGTTTTACCACAACCGCTGCCGGTACCTGCAAGAATGAATGCGTGCTGCCTGGCTGCCATACCCCGATCCTGTGCCGGGTGGTAGGGCTGCGTGCATTCCCAGTCTTTCGACTGTACGCATCTGAGCAACCCACTTCCCACCGAAGTTGTTGATTATTACCGACAGGCAGGTCTTCTGGCTTAGCGTCGTCCTCTCCCATCCTTCCCAATCCGGTAAGCAGATCAGTGGCTAAATATGGGTTCGTCAGCATCACAGCAGCGGGGGCTGCGGGGGATTCACACCCCCTTCCCTGGCGCCTGTCGGTTTTATCGAGCGGGATGAAACCCACTCGAATGATTCCCGGAACATCTTACGGAAGCAGGATGGCTCCCGTCGTGTTTAATTTTTAATTACCAAAGCCGTTTCATTACGCCGATGGCGCGCTGAAAGCCATTTCGGATATCACTCTATCTCATCAAATAAATAAAAACTGGTGCAGCTTATCGCTCTCTCATTATTATTTTGTTGCGCTATGACAATTTATTGCTCTGAATGAGATATTTTCATTTTATAATGAGCCAGATACGCGGGTATAACAAAAATCGGCAATAACAAATTATTGTCATTTAAAATGGCTCAGTTTGTGATCTGGCGTTAATTTGCTGGCGATAGGCCTGCGGAGTCACCTGATAGGCCTGGCGAAAAACTTTGCAAAAATAGCTTGTTTGCGAAAATCCTAAATTCCGCGCAATGCTGGCGATGCTCCAGTCGCTGTGGCAAAGCAGCTCTTTGGCGCTCACCATCCGCTGATGGTTCACCCAGGCATTAAAGCCAATACCCTGATATTTTTTGAACAGCTTACTGAAGTAATAGGGGCTGAGATAAACGTGAGCGGCGACGTCTTCCAGGCGAAGCTCGTCGGATAAATGGGCATCAATGTAGCGCAGCGCCTTCTTCATTTTGCTGTCATGAGGGCTGGCAACGCGGCTGGCGCGCGCAGGTTCCGGCTGCTGGGGATTATCTTTAATCACCACAAAGTTGAGCTGTTTTTTAAGGCAGTTTTCGACGATGAGCTTCAGTAAATCAGCAGAAGCAATCACTCTGGAGTAGTCCATTTCCGGCACGTCGCGAAACGCTTTAAGCAGCTCAGGGTCGGCCTGCCAGCGGTCATCCACGTTGAGGATATCGACCAGTTCAACATCGTTGCTTAAGCGCACCTGGCCGCAAAGCACAAAGCCCACAAGGTGCCCGGCAATGACCAGAGGAATGGAGAAATCGGTTAACCCGGCGTGGCAGCGGTAGATACAGAGCTGATCGGTTTTAGACGCCTCAAGCCCGCCGCAGCGGTCGCTCATTCGACAGCGGGTGCTGTGCTGGGGATGCTGGCGCATCAGCTGGCAAAAAGGTGTGAAGTTAAACAGTTCAGATATTTCATCACCATGAATATTGACGACCACCACCGCCAGACTGGTGGCCTGCGCAAAATCCTGTGCGATTTTATTAATGAGTTCTGAGTTCAGTGTGCTCGCAGAAATCATGATAAAACCTCTCAGTTAATTTTTTGTTATAAATAAAACATTTCTTTAATATTTACTTCCTTTCATCATCAATTGCCGCCAACGATAAAAGAATAATACGATAGCAAAAGTCTCCCATCCGTGGGAGACGTTTTTGGCGAGTTCGTGATACCGGTTCATGAAAATTTTTGGCTATTTCAGCCGTGACCTTAATCCTCTAATTTACAGGTATTACACGGTAGATTATTACCAATCAGATAACGATAGATGGCCGCGCCGAGACAAGCGCCGATCAGTGGCGCAATAATCGGCACAATAAAGTACGGAATATCCCTTCCGCCGGTCATCGCGATATCGCCCCAACCCGCCATCCACGTAAACAGCTTCGGCCCAAAATCACGCGCCGGATTCATCGCAAAGCCGGTCAGCGGCCCGGTTGAAGCGCCAATTACCGCCACCAGCAGGCCGATCAGCAGCGGGGCCAGCGGCCCTTTCGGTACGCCGTTGCCGTCGTCGGTCAGCGCCATAATCATCCCCATCAGCATGGAGGTGATCACCACTTCAACCAGCGCCGCATGCCAGATGCTCAGCGATGCCGCCGGGTAGGTGCTGAAAATACTCGCCAGCTGCAGGCTCTCTACGCTGCCGCGCGCGATATGGTGGGCGGATTCAAACTCGGTAAACATCGTGCTGTACAGCACATAGGCCAGCACCGCGCCGCCAAAGGCGCCGGCAACTTGTGAAACGATATAGGGGAAAACTTTTCGTCCGGGAAAGCAGGCAAACAGCCATAAAGCGACGGTCACCGCCGGGTTGAGATGCCCGCCGGAGATCCCCGAAGTCAGATACACGGCAAGCGAGATCCCCAACCCCCAGATAATGCATATCTCCCACAGTCCGAGGCTGGCTCCCGCCACCTTTAACGCGCTCAGGCAGCCGATGCCGAAAAACAAAAATAGCCCGGTGCCCAAAAACTCGGCGGTACATTGCGCTTTTAACGAATCATTCATTATGACACCTTCTTAGCAGAGTTCGTGTCCTGACCAGCCAACATCCTGCTGGCAGTAGAGTACAACGGGCACCACTATATGAACTCCCGTCCGCAAATTGTTGGCAACCTGCTGACGGCAGCCTCCGGAAAATTCGGGCATCAATAACAAATTATTGTCATTAAATAACTCAGAATTGCATTGCTCACGCGCGGCTTTCGCAATTATGCCAGCGCCATGGCATGCAAAAATATTGCTAAAACCAACTCATCGTTTTCCAACAAACATCACAAATCAGTTTCTCGCGCATAGCAGATAAAATTAAAATCGTCATGAACAAATTTGTAAATATGGAATATACAAAACAAGATAATCACATCAGCACAAATAAAAATAACAAATAACATCAAACAGTTAAATAAATAAACGACAATTTTATATTATCCAATACCCACTATTTTTTCACCATCAAATTGAAGTCAGCCATTCTTTTTCCTCGCATCTTCTTATAGTCCCAACTATCGGAACACTCCATGCGAGGTCTTTATGCAACAAGAAGCACTAGGAATGGTAGAAACCAAAGGCTTAACCGCAGCCATAGAGGCCGCTGATGCAATGGTTAAGTCAGCCAATGTGATGTTAGTGGGCTATGAAAAGATTGGCTCCGGGCTGGTAACCGTCATCGTGCGCGGCGATGTTGGCGCGGTAAAAGCGGCCACCGATGCGGGTGCCGCCGCCGCACGTAACGTGGGTGAAGTGAAAGCCGTACACGTCATCCCACGCCCTCACACCGATGTAGAAAAAATCTTACCGAAGGGAATTAGCCAATGAGCAGCAATGAGCTGGTTGAACAGATCATGGCTCAGGTGATTGCCCGCGTGGCAACGCCGGAACAGCAGGCCATCCCTACTGAAAACCATCCAATACGAGAGACGGCTATGGCAGAAAAAAGCTGCAGTTTAACGGAATTTGTCGGGACCGCCATTGGCGACACCCTGGGCCTGGTTATCGCCAACGTCGATACCGCCCTGCTGGACGCGATGAAGCTTGAAAAGCGCTATCGCTCCATCGGCATTCTCGGCGCCCGTACCGGCGCAGGCCCGCACATTATGGCGGCGGACGAAGCGGTGAAAGCCACCAACACCGAAGTGGTCAGCATTGAGCTTCCGCGCGATACCAAAGGCGGTGCAGGCCACGGTTCGCTGATTATTTTAGGCGGCAACGACGTTTCCGACGTTAAGCGCGGGATTGAAGTTGCGCTGAAAGAGCTCGACCGCACCTTCGGCGATGTTTACGGCAATGAAGCCGGACATATCGAGCTGCAGTACACCGCCCGCGCCAGCTACGCCCTGGAAAAAGCCTTCGGCGCGCCGATTGGCCGCGCCTGCGGCATTATCGTCGGCGCACCGGCCTCCGTTGGCGTGCTGATGGCCGATACCGCCCTGAAGTCAGCCAACGTAGAAGTCGTGGCGTATAGCTCTCCGGCGCACGGCACCAGCTTCAGTAACGAAGCCATCCTGGTGATTTCCGGCGACTCCGGCGCGGTCCGCCAGGCAGTCACCTCCGCGCGCGAAATCGGTAAAACCGTCCTTGCGACCCTCGGTTCTGAACCGAAAAACGATCGCCCGTCCTACATCTGATACCCACGAGGCTGATTCATGAGATCGAAAAGATTTGAAGCACTGGCGAAACGCCCTGTGAATCAGGACGGCTTCGTTAAGGAGTGGATCGAAGAAGGCTTTATCGCGATGGAAAGCCCGAACGATCCGAAACCGTCGATAAAAATCGTTAACGGCGCGGTGACCGAGCTGGACGGGAAACCGGTGAGCGATTTTGACCTGATCGACCACTTTATCGCCCGCTACGGCATTAACCTGAATCGCGCCGAAGAAGTGATGGCGATGGATTCGGTTAAGCTGGCCAACATGCTGTGCGATCCTAACGTTAAACGCAGCGAAATCGTCCCGCTGACCACCGCGATGACGCCGGCAAAAATTGTCGAAGTGGTTTCGCATATGAACGTCGTTGAGATGATGATGGCGATGCAGAAAATGCGCGCCCGCCGCACCCCATCCCAGCAGGCGCACGTCACCAACGTCAAAGATAATCCGGTACAGATTGCCGCCGACGCCGCCGAAGGCGCATGGCGCGGATTTGACGAACAGGAAACCACCGTTGCGGTAGCGCGCTACGCGCCGTTCAACGCCATCGCGCTGCTGGTCGGCTCGCAGGTAGGCCGTCCGGGCGTACTGACTCAGTGCTCGCTGGAAGAAGCCACCGAGCTGAAGCTCGGCATGCTGGGCCACACCTGCTACGCCGAAACCATCTCCGTCTACGGTACCGAACCGGTCTTTACCGACGGCGACGACACGCCGTGGTCGAAGGGTTTCTTAGCCTCCTCCTACGCCTCTCGCGGTCTGAAAATGCGCTTCACCTCCGGCTCCGGCTCCGAAGTGCAGATGGGCTACGCCGAAGGCAAATCCATGCTTTACCTGGAAGCGCGCTGCATCTACATCACCAAAGCCGCGGGCGTACAGGGCCTGCAAAACGGTTCCGTTAGCTGCATCGGCGTGCCGTCTGCGGTGCCTTCCGGCATTCGCGCGGTGCTGGCGGAAAACCTGATCTGTTCGTCGCTGGATCTGGAGTGCGCCTCCAGTAACGACCAGACCTTCACCCACTCCGATATGCGTCGTACCGCGCGCCTGCTGATGCAGTTTCTGCCGGGGACCGACTTTATCTCTTCCGGTTATTCCGCGGTGCCGAACTACGACAACATGTTCGCCGGTTCCAACGAAGATGCCGAAGACTTTGACGACTACAACGTCATCCAGCGCGACCTGAAGGTGGACGGTGGTCTGCGTCCGGTTCGCGAAGAAGATGTTATCGCCATCCGGAATAAGGCTGCCCGCGCGCTGCAGGCCGTTTTTGCCGGAATGGGGCTGCCGCCGATTACCGATGAAGAAGTTGAAGCCGCGACCTACGCCCACGGTTCGAAAGATATGCCGGAGCGCAACATCGTCGAAGACATCAAGTTCGCCCAGGAAATCATCAATAAAAACCGCAACGGCCTGGAAGTAGTGAAAGCGCTGGCGCAGGGCGGGTTCACCGACGTGGCCCAGGACATGCTCAACATCCAGAAAGCCAAGCTGACCGGAGACTA
The DNA here is from genome assembly GCF_051835185.1 of Klebsiella sp. K5-306. Classification (NCBI taxonomy): domain Bacteria; kingdom Pseudomonadati; phylum Pseudomonadota; class Gammaproteobacteria; order Enterobacterales; family Enterobacteriaceae; genus Klebsiella; species Klebsiella sp. K5-306. Next base: position 78,051 of record NZ_JAIFJY010000004.1, on the reverse strand, counting down.
TCTGCATACCTCCGCAATTATCGTCGGCGATGGGCAGGTGCTGTCAGCCGTCAACGATGTTAACGACTATGCCGGTCCGGCAACGGGCTATCGCCTGCAGGGCGAACGCTGGGAAGAGATTAAAAACATCCCTGGCGCTCTTGATCCCAACGAGATTGATTAAGGGGTGAGAAATGGAAATTAATGAAAAATTGCTGCGCCAGATAATTGAAGAAGTGCTCAGCGAGATGAAGGGCAGCGATAAACCCGTCTCGTTTAATGCGCCAGCGGCCTCCGCGGCGCCCCAGGCCACGCCGCCCGCCGGCGACGGCTTCCTGACGGAAGTGGGCGAAGCGCGTCAGGGAACCCAGCAGGACGAAGTGATTATCGCCGTCGGCCCGGCTTTCGGCCTGGCGCAGACCGTCAATATCGTCGGCATACCGCATAAGAGCATTTTGCGCGAAGTCATTGCCGGTATTGAAGAAGAAGGCATTAAGGCGCGCGTGATTCGCTGCTTTAAATCCTCCGACGTGGCCTTCGTCGCCGTTGAAGGCAATCGCCTGAGCGGTTCCGGCATCTCTATCGGCATCCAGTCAAAAGGCACCACGGTGATTCACCAGCAGGGGCTGCCGCCGCTCTCTAACCTGGAGCTGTTCCCCCAGGCGCCGCTGCTGACCCTGGAAACCTATCGCCAGATTGGTAAAAACGCCGCCCGCTATGCGAAACGCGAATCGCCGCAGCCGGTCCCGACGCTGAACGACCAGATGGCGCGGCCAAAATACCAGGCGAAATCGGCCATTTTGCACATTAAAGAGACCAAGTACGTGGTAACGGGCAAAAACCCGCAGGAACTGCGCGTGGCGCTTTGATAAAGGATAACTCCATGAATACCGACGCAATTGAATCGATGGTGCGCGACGTATTAAGCCGCATGAACAGCCTGCAGGGCGAGGCGCCGACGGCGGCTCCGGCGGCAGACGGCGCGTCCCGTAGCGCAAAGGTCAGCGACTACCCGCTGGCGAACAAACACCCGGAATGGGTGAAAACCGCCACCAATAAAACGCTGGACGACTTTACGCTGGAAAACGTGCTGAGCAACAAAGTTACCGCCCAGGATATGCGTATTACCCCGGAAACGCTGCGCTTACAGGCTTCTATCGCCAGGGACGCGGGCCGCGACCGGCTGGCGATGAACTTCGAACGCGCCGCCGAACTGACCGCGGTACCGGACGATCGCATTCTTGAAATCTACAACGCCCTCCGCCCCTATCGCTCGACGAAAGAGGAGCTGCTGGCGATCGCCGACGATCTCGAAAGCCGCTATCAGGCGAAGATTTGCGCCGCTTTCGTTCGCGAAGCGGCAACGCTGTACGTCGAGCGTAAAAAACTCAAAGGCGACGATTAATTACAGGGGTATGTGATGCGATATATAGCTGGCATTGATATCGGCAACTCATCGACGGAAGTCGCCCTGGCGACTCTGAATGAGGCTGGCACGCTGACAATCACCCACAGCGCGCTGGCGGAAACCACCGGGATCAAAGGCACGTTGCGTAACGTGTTCGGTATTCAGGAGGCGCTCGCCCTCGTCGCCAGAGGCGCCGGGATCGCTGTCAGCGATATTTCGCTCATCCGCATTAATGAAGCTACGCCGGTGATTGGCGATGTGGCGATGGAAACCATTACTGAGACCATCATCACCGAATCGACCATGATCGGCCATAACCCGAAAACGCCCGGCGGCGCGGGGCTTGGCGTGGGCATCACCATTACGCCGCAGGAGCTGTTAACCCGCCCGGCGGACGCGCCCTATATCCTGGTGGTGTCGTCGGTGTTCGATTTTGCCGATATCGCCAGCGTGATTAACGCTTCCCTGCGCGCCGGATATCAGATTACCGGCGTCATTTTGCAACGCGACGATGGCGTGCTGGTCAGCAACCGGCTGGAAAAACCGCTGCCGATTGTTGACGAAGTGCTGTACATCGACCGCATTCCGCTGGGAATGCTGGCGGCAATTGAGGTCGCCGTCCCGGGGAAGGTCATCGAAACGCTCTCTAACCCCTACGGCATCGCCACCGTATTCAACCTCAACGCCGAGGAGACGAAAAACATCGTCCCGATGGCTCGTGCGCTGATTGGCAACCGTTCCGCCGTGGTGGTCAAAACGCCATCCGGTGACGTCAAAGCGCGTGCGATACCCGCCGGTAACCTTGAGCTGCTGGCCCAGGGCCGGAGCGTACGCGTAGACGTTGCCGCTGGCGCCGAAGCCATCATGAAAGCGGTCGACGGCTGCGGCAAGCTCGATAACGTCACCGGCGAGTCGGGGACCAATATCGGCGGCATGCTGGAACACGTGCGCCAGACCATGGCCGAGTTGACCAACAAGCCCAGCAGCGAAATATTCATTCAGGATCTGCTGGCCGTCGATACCTCGGTGCCGGTGAGCGTCACCGGCGGTCTTGCCGGGGAGTTCTCGCTGGAGCAGGCCGTGGGCATCGCCTCAATGGTGAAATCGGATCGTTTGCAGATGGCGATGATTGCCCGCGAAATCGAGCAGAAGCTCAATATCGACGTGCAGATCGGCGGCGCCGAGGCCGAAGCCGCCATTCTGGGCGCGCTGACCACGCCGGGTACCACCCGACCGCTGGCGATCCTCGACCTCGGCGCAGGCTCCACCGATGCCTCCATCATCAACCCCAAAGGCGAAATCATCGCCACTCATCTCGCCGGAGCTGGCGATATGGTGACGATGATTATTGCCCGCGAGCTGGGGCTGGAAGACCGCTATCTGGCGGAAGAGATCAAGAAGTATCCGCTGGCCAAGGTGGAAAGTCTGTTCCATTTACGCCACGAGGACGGCAGCGTGCAGTTCTTCTCCACGCCGCTGCCCCCCGCCGTATTCGCCCGCGTCTGCGTGGTGAAACCGGACGAACTGGTACCGCTACCCGGCGACTTAGCGCTGGAAAAAGTGCGCGCCATTCGCCGCAGCGCCAAAGAGCGGGTCTTTGTCACCAACGCCCTGCGCGCACTGCGTCAGGTCAGCCCCACCGGCAACATTCGCGATATTCCGTTCGTGGTGCTGGTCGGCGGTTCGTCGCTGGATTTCGAGGTCCCGCAACTGGTCACCGATGCGCTGGCGCACTACCGCCTGGTTGCCGGGCGGGGAAATATTCGCGGCAGCGAGGGCCCCAGAAACGCGGTGGCCACCGGCCTGATTCTCTCCTGGCATAAGGAGTTCGCGCATGGACAGTAATCACAGCGCCCCGGCTATTGTGATCGCCGCCATCGACGGCTGCGACGGCCTGTGGCGCGAAGTGCTGCTGGGTATCGAAGAGGAAGGCATTCCTTTCCTGCTCCAGCATCACCCGGCCGGGGATGTCGTGGACAGCGCCTGGCAGGCGGCGCGCAGCTCGCCGCTACTGGTGGGCATCGCCTGCGACCGCCATACGCTGGTCGTGCACTACAAGAATTTACCCGCATCGGCGCCGCTTTTTACGCTGATGCATCATCAGGACAGTCAGGCCCAACGTAACACCGGTAATAACGCGGCACGGCTGGTCAAAGGGATCCCGTTCCGGGATCTGAATAGCTAAGCAACAGGAGAACAGCAGTATGAATAACGCACTGGGACTGGTTGAAACAAAAGGGTTAGTAGGCGCCATTGAGGCCGCCGATGCGATGGTGAAATCGGCCAACGTGCAGCTGGTCGGCTACGAAAAAATTGGCTCGGGTCTGGTGACCGTAATGGTTCGCGGCGACGTCGGCGCGGTCAAAGCGGCGGTGGATGCGGGCAGCGCGGCGGCAAGCGTCGTAGGCGAAGTGAAATCCTGCCACGTGATCCCGCGTCCGCACAGCGACGTTGAGGCCATTTTACCGAAATCAGCCTGATTGATGGCGAATAAGGAGCACCGCGTGAAGCAATCACTGGGATTACTTGAAGTTTGTGGTCTGGCACTGGCTATTAGCTGCGCCGATATCATGGCGAAATCCGCTTCTATCACGCTGGTCGCCCTCGAAAAGACCAATGGTTCAGGCTGGACGGTCATTAAAATTACCGGTGATGTGGCCTCAGTACAGGCGGCCATCACCACCGGTGCACAGTTTGCCGAACAGCGAAACGGTCTGGTGGCTCATAAAGTCATCGCCAGACCCGGAGAAGGGATCCTGCCCGCAGAGGCTCCCCCATCCTCCGTCATGGAACCTGAGCCTGAAGAGTCAGAGACGGCTAATGTCGTTTCTGAAGCGCCAGCAGAAGAGCCCCTCCAGCAACAAGGCGTGGTCAGCTGCAACCTGTGCCTGGATCCAAAATGTCCGCGCCAGAAGGGCGAGCCGCGCACCCTTTGCATTCATCCCGGCAAGCGAGGTGAAGCGTAATGGATAAACAGCTTCTCGAATCAACGGTCAGTAAAGTCCTCGACGAGATGCGTCTGCGGCCCATTCCGCTGGGGGTTTCAAATCGTCATATCCACCTGTCGGCGTCGGATTATGAACGCCTGTTTCCTGGCCATCCCATCAGCGAGAAAAAAGCGCTGCTGCAGCCGGGACAGTACGCTGCGGAGCAAACCGTCACCCTGGTAGGGCCGAAGGGGCAGCTTAAAAATGTGCGCCTGCTCGGCCCGCTGCGTTCGGTAAGCCAGGTGGAAATATCGCGTACCGATGCCAGAACCCTGGGGGTTGCGGCGCCGCTGAGAATGTCTGGCGATCTGAAAGGGACGCCGGGCATCCGTCTGGTCAGCCCCTATGGCGAACTGACGCTCTCGTCAGGGGTTATCGTCGCGCAGCGGCATATTCATATGTCGCCGCTCGATGCGCTGATCCTGCGGGTTTCCCACGGCGATAGGGTCTCCGTGGCCATTGAAGGCGACGAGCGCGGGCTGATTTTCAACAACGTGGCGATTCGCGTTTCACCGGATATGCGTCTCGAAATGCACATTGATACCGATGAAGCCAACGCCGCTGGCGCCGATAATCCGCAGGCCTTTGCCCGGCTGGTAGGCCCGCGATGAACGGCGAAGTTCTGCAGCGCATCGTGGAGGAAATCGTCTCCAGGCTGCAGCGTCGCGCCCACAGCATGGCGACGCTGAGCGTTGCGCAGCTGCGCGATGCCGACTGCCCCGGGCTGTTCAGCCAGCACGCCTCGCTGCGCATCCTGCTTGTCGACCTGCCGCTGCTGGGCCAGCTGACGGAGGCGGAAACCGACGATCCTGCGGCCCGGAAAATTCACGACGCGCTGGCTTTCGGCATCCGCGTGCAGCTCACCCTGCACAGTCAGCTGCTGCCGGTTATCCCGGTCAAAAAACTGGCGCGCCTGCCGGCGATCTTCACCGACGAGCGCGGGCTGCCGCTGATCCTGCACGCAGGATCGGTGCTGAGCTATCGCGACGTCGCGCAGCTGGGCCAGTGTCGCCTGGTTATCCACCGCAAATGCATCGTGACCGCGCTGGCGCGCGAAGCGGCACAGGCGCGGCATATTCAATTAATTAAGCAGGAGTAAATCATGCATCTGGCACGAGTCACGGGCGCGGTTGTCTCCACGCAAAAATCGCCTTCCCTGATCGGCAAAAAGCTGCTGCTGGTGCGGCGGGTCAGCGCCGATGGCGAGCTTCCCGCCTCGCCGACCTCCGGCGATGAAGTCGCCGTGGATTCCGTCGGCGCGGGGATCGGCGAGCTGGTTCTGCTCAGCGGCGGCTCCAGCGCCAGGCACGTTTTTTCCGGGCCAAACGAGGCCATCGACCTCGCCGTTGTCGGCATTGTCGATACGCTTTCACGTTAAGGAGCGAATATGGCGATTTATACCCGAACGGGCGACGCTGGCACCACCTCACTCTTTACCGGCCAGCGGGTGAGTAAAACCCACCCGCGGGTTGAAGCCTACGGCACGCTGGATGAGCTGAACGCCGCGCTGAGCCTGTGCGCCTGCGCCGCCGCGGATGAAAATCACCGCGCCTTACTTGAGGCCATCCAGCAGCAGCTTTTTTGGTTTAGCGCAGAACTGGCCAGCGACAGCGAACGGCCGTCACCGAAACAGCGCTACATCAGCAGCGAAGAGATTTCCGCTCTGGAAGCCGCCATCGATCGGGCCATGGCCCGCGTCGAACCGCTGCACAGTTTTATTTTACCCGGCCGCTGCGAAGCCGCGAGCCGCCTGCATTTTGCCCGCACGCTGGCCCGCCGGGCCGAACGACGACTGGTTGAGCTGGCGGCGGAAGTCAACGTGCGCCAGGTGCTGATGCGCTACATCAATCGCTTGTCAGACTGCCTGTACGCCCTGGCGCGCGCGGAAGATAGCGATGCGCACCAGAACAACATCATTCGTGAAGTGAGCCGGCGCTATCTGGCCGTCACTCAGCCGAGCCGCAGCAAGGAGACGACGCCCCTGGCCCTTTCATTCCACGATCTGCACCAGCTCACCCGCGCCGCCGTTGAGCGCGCGCAGCAGCTTCAGGTTCCGGTGGTGATCAGCATCGTTGACGCACACGGCACCGAAACCGTGACCTGGCGGATGCCGGACGCCCTGCTGGTCAGCAGCGAACTGGCGCCGAAAAAAGCCTGGACCGCGGTGGCGATGAAAACGGCGACCCATGAGCTGAGCGAGGCCGTTCAGCCGGGCGCCGCGCTTTATGGCCTCGAAACGCATTTGCAGGGAAAAGTGGTTACCTTTGGCGGCGGTTACGCCCTGTGGCGCGACGGCTCATTAATTGGGGGTCTTGGCATCAGCGGCGGCAGCGTTGAACAGGACATGGATATAGCACAGACCGCCATCGCGGCCATTAACGTGGGAACTCATCAATGAATACTTCTGAACTCGAAACGCTTATTCGCACCATTCTTAGCGAACAGTTAACCCCAGCCCAAACGCCAAACCCGGCGCAGGGCAAAGGGATTTTTCAGTCCGTGAGCGAGGCCATTGATGCCGCGCATCAGGCGTTCTTACGTTATCAGCAGTGCCCGCTAAAAACCCGCAGCGCCATCATTAGCGCAATGCGTCAGGAGCTGACGCCGCATCTGGCCGCCCTGGCGGAAGAGAGCGCCAATGAAACGGGGATGGGCAACAAAGAAGATAAATTTTTGAAAAACAAAGCTGCGCTGGACAACACGCCGGGCGTGGAAGATCTCACCACCACGGCACTGACCGGCGACGGCGGCATGGTGCTGTTTGAGTATTCGCCATTTGGCGTTATCGGGTCGGTCGCACCGAGCACCAACCCGACGGAAACCATCATTAATAACAGCATCAGCATGCTGGCGGCGGGCAATAGCGTCTACTTCAGCCCGCATCCGGGAGCAAAAAAGGTCTCACTGAAGCTGATTAGCATGATTGAAGAGATTGTTTTCCGCTGCTGCGGCATCCGCAATCTGGTGGTTACCGTAGCAGAACCCACTTTCGAAGCCACCCAGCAGATGATGGCCCATCCGCGCATTGCGGTTCTGGCCATTACCGGCGGCCCGGGTATTGTGGCGATGGGCATGAAGAGCGGTAAGAAAGTCATTGGCGCTGGCGCGGGTAACCCGCCCTGCATCGTTGATGAAACGGCGGATCTGGTTAAAGCGGCGGAAGATATCATCAACGGCGCCTCGTTCGATTACAACCTGCCCTGCATTGCCGAGAAGAGCCTGATTGTGGTGGAGAGCGTCGCCGAACGTCTGGTGCAGCAAATGCAAACCTTCGGCGCGCTGCTGCTGAGCCCTGCCGACACTGACAAACTCCGGGCCGCCTGCCTGCCTGAAGGCCAGGCGAATAAAAAACTGGTCGGCAAAAGCCCATCAGCCATGCTCGAAGCGGCCGGGATCGCCGTTCCGTCGAAAGCGCCGCGTCTACTGATAGCGCTGGTTAACGCCGACGATCCATGGGTTACCAGCGAGCAGCTGATGCCGATGCTGCCGATAGTGAAAGTTAGCGATTTCGATAGCGCGCTGGCCCTGGCGCTGAAGGTTGAAGAGGGACTGCATCATACCGCCATTATGCACTCGCAGAACGTGTCGCGCCTGAACCTCGCGGCCCGCACCCTGCAAACCTCGATATTCGTCAAGAACGGCCCCTCTTATGCCGGGATCGGCGTCGGCGGCGAAGGCTTTACCACCTTTACTATCGCCACGCCGACCGGTGAAGGGACAACCTCGGCGCGCACGTTTGCCCGCTCCCGTCGCTGCGTGCTGACCAACGGCTTTTCCATTCGCTAACCGAGGTCGCGATGAAAACTTTCTCACTACAAACGCGGTTGTACAGCGGTCAGGGTAGCCTGGCGGTGCTCAAACGCTTTACCAACAAGCACATCTGGATTATCTGCGATGGCTTTCTTGCGCGCTCGCCGCTGCTGGAAACCCTGCGTCAGGCGTTGCCCGCAGATAACCGCATTAGCGTCTTTAGCGAGATAACCCCGGACCCCACTATCCACACCGTGGTACAGGGCATTGCGCAAATGCAGGCCCTGCAGCCGCAGGTGGTCATCGGCTTCGGCGGCGGATCGGCAATGGATGCGGCGAAAGCTATCGTCTGGTTCAGTCAGCAGAGCGGCATCAGCATCGAAACCTGCGTGGCTATACCGACCACCAGCGGTACCGGTTCAGAAGTAACCAGCGCCTGCGTAATTAGCGATCCGGATAAAGGCATCAAGTACCCGCTGTTCAACAATGCGCTCTATCCCGATATGGCGATCCTTGACCCGGAGCTGGTGGTCAGCGTGCCGCCGCAGATTACGGCCAACACCGGCATGGACGTGCTGACCCACGCGCTGGAGGCGTGGGTCTCTCCGCACGCCAGCGACTTTACCGACGCGCTGGCGGAAAAAGCCGCCAAACTGGTGTTCCAGTATCTGCCCACGGCGGTGGAAAAAGGCGACTGCGTGGCGACGCGCGGGAAAATGCACAATGCCTCAACGCTTGCCGGGATGGCGTTCAGCCAGGCGGGGCTGGGGCTTAACCATGCTATCGCCCACCAGCTTGGCGGGCAGTTTCATCTCCCGCACGGACTGGCCAACGCGCTGCTGTTGACCGCGGTTATCCGCTTTAACGCCGGTCATCCGCGCGCCGGAAAACGCTACGCGCGGCTGGCCAAAGCCTGCGGCTTTTGTCCGGCAGATGCCAGCGATAGTACGGCGATCAATGCGCTGATCCAGCAAATCGAACGGCTCAAGCAGCGCTGTGCGCTGCCGTCACTGGCGGTCGCGCTGAAAGAGGGACGTGCCGCGTACTCAGCGCGCATTCCGGCCATGGTGCAGGCCGCACTGGCTGACGTGACCTTGCGCACGAATCCTCGCCCGGCCAGCGCCGGGGAAATTCAGGAACTGCTGGAGGAACTGCTATGAGTACCGCCGTCAACGCTGTTGAAATGGCCAGAAGCGCCGAGGAGATCCGCGAGCGCGTGCGTGCTGCGGGCGTAGTCGGCGCGGGTGGAGCGGGTTTTCCCGCCCACGTGAAGCTGCAGGCGCAGGTGGAGATCTTTCTGGTTAACGCCGCCGAGTGCGAACCGATGCTCAAGGTCGACCAGCAGCTAATGTGGCAGCAGGCTGCACGTCTGGTCCGCGGCGTGCAGTACGCGATGACGGCAACCGGCGCGCGCGAAGGGGTGATTGCCCTGAAAGAGAAGTACCGCCGGGCTATCGACGCCCTCACCCCGCTGCTGCCTGCCGGTATTCGCCTGCATATTCTGCCGGATGTCTATCCCGCAGGCGATGAGGTGCTGACTATCTGGTTAGCTACCGGTCGACGGGTCGCACCCGCCGCGCTGCCAGCCAGCGTTGGGGTCGTGGTAAATAACGTACAAACGGTGCTCAATATTGCCCGTGCGGTTGAGCAGCAGTTTCCGGTGACCCGCCGCACGCTAACCGTTAACGGCGCGGTCGCCCGACCGCTGACCGTCACCGTCCCCATCGGCATGTCGCTGCGCGAAGTGCTGGCGCTGGCGGGCGGCGCGACGGTCGACGACCCCGGTTTTATTAACGGTGGCCCGATGATGGGCGGCCTGATGACTGCTCTCGATAGCCCGGTAACCAAAACTACCGGCGGCCTGCTGGTGCTGCCCAAAAGCCATCCGCTTATCCAGCGGCGGATGCAGGACGAGCGCACGGTGCTTTCCGTGGCCCGTACCGTCTGCGAACAGTGTCGCCTGTGTACCGATCTCTGCCCACGGCATCTGATCGGCCACGAACTCTCCCCGCACCTGCTGGTGCGGGCGGTGAACTTTCATCAGGCCGCCACGCCCCAGCTGCTGCTGAGCGCGCTCACCTGTTCGGAATGCAACGTCTGCGAAAGCGTGGCCTGTCCGGTGGGGATCTCGCCGATGCGCATCAACCGCATGCTGAAACGCGAGCTGCGCGCGCAAAACCAGCGCTATGAAGGACCGCTCTATCCGGCCGACGAAATGGCGAAATATCGCCTCGTGCCGGTGAAGCGACTGATCGCCAAACTGGGGCTGAGCCCCTGGTATCAGGAGGCGCCGCTGGTGGAAGACGAACCGGCAGTAGAAACAGTGACTTTACAGTTGCGCCAGCATATCGGCGCCAGCGCGGTAGCGAACGTTGCAGTGGGTGAACGCGTTACCCGCGGGCAATGCGTTGCCGATATCCCGGCAGGCGCATTAGGCGCGCCGGTTCACGCCAGCATCGACGGCGTGGTTGCGGCCATCAGCGAACAGGCCATCACGGTTGTAAGAGGTTAACCATGTCTCAGGCTATAGGAATTTTAGAACTCACCAGCATTGCCAAAGGAATGGAACTCGGCGATGCGATGCTGAAAAGCGCCAACGTCAATCTGCTGGTCAGCAAGACTATCTGCCCGGGTAAGTTTCTGTTGATGCTCGGCGGGGATATCGGCGCTATCCAGCAGGCCATTGAAACCGGCACTTCGCAGGCCGGCGAAATGCTCGTCGACAGCCTGGTGCTGGCGAATATCCATCCCAGCGTACTCCCGGCCATCAGCGGCCTGAACAGCGTAGACAAACGCCAGGCAGTCGGCATCGTTGAAACCTGGAGCGTTGCGGCCTGCATCAGCGCCGCGGACCGGGCGGTGAAAGGCTCCAACGTCACCCTGGTACGGGTGCATATGGCCTTCGGCATCGGCGGTAAATGCTACATGGTGGTGGCGGGCGACGTTTCCGACGTCAACAACGCGGTTACGGTAGCCAGCGAAAGCGCGGGTGAAAAAGGGCTGCTGGTTTATCGTTCGGTGATCCCGCGACCGCATGAAGCCATGTGGCGACAGATGGTGGAGGGATAATGGAAAGACAGCCAACAACGGATCGCATGATTCAGGAATACGTTCCCGGGAAACAGGTAACCCTCGCGCACCTGATTGCCAATCCCGGGAAAGATCTCTTTAAGAAACTCGGCCTGCAGGATGCGGTGTCCGCCATCGGCATCCTCACCATTACGCCCAGCGAAGCGTCGATTATCGCCTGCGACATCGCCACCAAATCCGGCGCGGTGGAGATCGGTTTTCTTGACCGCTTTACCGGCGCCGTGGTGCTGACCGGCGACGTTTCCGCCGTCGAGTACGCCCTCAAGCAGGTGACGCGCACCCTGGGCGAGATGATGCAGTTTACTACCTGCTCAATAACCCGGACGTAGCGCGATGAAACGTCTGATGTTGATCGGCCCCAGCCAGTGCGGCAAAACCTCGCTGACCCAGGGCCTGCGCGGCGAAGCGCTCCATTATAAGAAAACCCAGGCGATTGAATGGTCGCCGATGGCCATCGACACGCCGGGCGAATATCTGGAGAACCGCTGCCTTTATAGCGCTCTGTTGACCAGCGCCTGCGAGGCCGACGTTATCGCTCTGGTGCTGAACGCCGACGCCCAGTGGTCGCCGTTTTCTCCGGGTTTTACCGCTCCGATGAACCGCCCGACGATTGGTCTGGTCACTAAAGCCGACCTTGCCGATGCGCAGCGGATATCGCTAATCGGCGAGTGGCTCAGGCAGGCTGGCGCCCAGCAGATTTTTATCACCAGCGCGCTGAATAATCTGGGTCTTGATGCCGTGCTGGATTTTCTGAATTCGAAGGAACCTTTATGTCTTACAAAATAATGGCCATTAATGCCGGCAGCTCATCGTTAAAATTCCAGCTGCTGGAGATGCCTCAGGGCGATATGCTCTGCCAGGGATTGATCGAGCGTATCGGCATGGCAAACGCCCAGGTGACCCTTAAAACGCCGGCGCAAAAATGGCAGGAAACGGCGCCCGTAGCCGATCACCGTGAAGCCGTCACCCTGCTGCTGGAAAAGCTCCTCGACCATCGGATTATCCAGAGTTTGCAGGATATCGATGGCGTCGGCCACCGCGTGGCGCACGGCGGGGAGCGCTTTAAAGATTCGACGCCGGTGACCGATGAGACCTTAGCGGAAATCGAGCGCCTGGCGGAGCTGGCCCCGCTGCATAATCCGGTCAACGCGCTGGGCATTAAAGTTTTCCGCCAGTTGCTGCCCGACGCGCCGTCGGTGGCGGTGTTTGATACCGCTTTTCACCAGACGCTGGACGAGCGCGCGTTTATCTATCCGCTGCCCTGGCGCTACTACAGCGAGTTGGGCATTCGCCGTTACGGCTTCCACGGCACCAGCCACAAGTACGTTAGCGCGACGCTGGCGGAAAAGCTGGGCGTACCGTTGAGCGCTCTGCGCGTGGTGTGCTGCCATCTCGGCAACGGCAGCAGCGTTTGCGCAATCAAAGGCGGGCGCTCGGTTAACACGTCAATGGGCTTTACGCCGCAGTCCGGCGTGATGATGGGCACCCGCAGCGGCGATATCGATCCGTCGATTCTACCGTGGCTGGCGCTGCATGAGGGAAAAACGCCGGAGCAGCTTAATCAGCTGCTGAATAACGAGTCCGGCCTGCTGGGGGTTTCCGGCATCTCGCACGATTATCGCGATGTCGAGCAGGCGGCGGACAGCGGTAATCGTCAGGCAGCCCTGGCGCTCTCGCTGTTTGCCGAGCGCATTCGCGCCACCATCGGCAGTTATATTATGCAGATGGGCGGCCTGGACGCGCTGATCTTTACCGGCGGCATCGGCGAAAACTCCGCCCGCGCCAGGAGCGCCATCTGCCATAACCTGAATTTCCTCGGGCTCTCGGTCGATGAAGAGAAAAACCAGCACAACGCTACCTTTATTCAGGCCGAAAATGCGATGGTCAAAGTGGCGGTCATCAATACCAATGAAGAGCTGATGATTGCCCGCGATGTGATGCGCCTGGCGCTTCCCGAAGCGCAGACATTAACCGTTTCAGCCTGAGCTCGCCGCCAGGCAAATTGCGGTGAATCATGGAAATAGCGGGATCGGCATGACACTATGCGCTTAAAATTCTGAAAACTTTACCCTAAATAATTCAAGTTACAGGACAAAGCACTTGTGCTTTGAACAGCGCTTGCGCTGGCCCCGTAGGGGCGAGGCCGCAGGCCGAGTAACGCGGCAAACGAGTGAGTCCCCAGGAGCTTACATAAGTAAGTGACTGGGGTGAATGAGAGCAGCCAACGCCCCTGTAGCTTGAAGTATAACGGGTAAAAAGGTGAATACGTGGCCGTAGCACAATGCCCCGCCTCCTGTGGGGAACTCATCCAGGGCTGGATCCTCGGCAGCGAGAAGCTGGTCTCCTGCCCCGTTGACTGGTACAGCACCGTCGAGGTGGACTACGGTTCGCCTCGGGCGGATGAACGTCCGCTGGCGCGGGCGATGGTCGACCAGTTGCTGAGCTACTGGCGTTATCCGCCGGCGCTGAGCAAGGAGATTCGGATCGATATCTGTTCCACGATTCCAGTCGCCAAAGGTATGGCCAGCAGCACCGCGGACATCGCCGCGACGGCGGTAGCCGCCGCGCATCATCTCGGCCATCCGCTGGATGAACCCACCCTCGCCCGGCTCTGCGTCTCCCTGGAGCCCACCGACAGCACTCTGTTTCGTCAGCTCACCCTGTTCGACCATAACACCGCCGCCACGCAGATTGCCTGTGACAGCCAGCCTCAGCTCGATCTGCTGGTGCTGGAAAGCCCCGCCACGCTGCTGACCACCGATTACCACCGACTTCCCCGGCTTGAAAAGCTGCACGCCCACTCCGCGTCTCTGCAGCTAGCCTGGGAGAAAGTTCAGCTAGCCTGCGAGACGGATAATCCCCGGCGGATGGGAGAGGCCGCGACGCTTAGCGCCGTCGCCAGCCAGCATCTGTTACCAAAGCCGGGGTTTGATACGCTGCGGGGGTTGGTGGAAGAGTGCGATTTATACGGTATTAACGTGGCGCACAGCGGCAGCGTGGTCGGCCTGATGCTCGACCGTCAACGTCACGACATTGAGTATTTACAGCGACGGCTGGAAGAGACGCGACTTAGCGAGCTCTGGCCCAGGCAGCACCTGCTGCGCATGGTGCAGGGCGGCGTCGAACTGCGCTAACGCTGCCGCAGCTATGCCCCGGAGGCGGCGCTACGCGCCTGTCCGGGCTACCGGACCACAGACGGCTGTAAACCCGTAGCCCTGCTAAGCGCAGCGCGAGCCGGGAAGAAGCCGCACCTATGCATTAATCCCGGCGCATTCCCCGGAGGCGGCGCTGCGCGCCTTATCCGGGCTACCGGACCGCAGACGACTATGAACCCGTAGCCCGGTCATACAGCAGCGCCACCGGGAAGAACCGCAGACGAACAATAGCGGCAGGCATCTACTCGTTAAATACCCGCCTGAAGGCCGTCAGCAGTCGGGTATTTTCCTGCTGGCTGCGGATCGCGACGCGAAAGTAGCGCCCGTCGAGCCCTGGATAATTGGCACAGCTGCGGATCAGGATGTGCTGCTGCAGCATCGCGTATTGCAGATCCAGATCCGCAACGTCGCAGCGCAGAAACAGATAGTTTGCCTGTCCGGGATAGACCGTCAGGCCGGGAATATGGCGCAGTTGATGATAAAAGCGCTGCCCTTCCTCCGCCAGCCACTGCCAGGTTTTCTGCTGGTAGGCGCTATCCTGGAGAATGATCTCCCCCGCCAGGGCGGCAAAAGCATTTATCGACCACGGCATCTGGCGCTCGCGCATTCTTGCCACCGCCCGCGCATCGCCATTGACCAGATACCCCAGGCGCAGGCCGGGTATGGCATAAAATTTGGTGAGCGAACGCAGCACCCACACGTGCGGATTGTGGGCCAGAAGCGGAATAAATCCCGGCTCATCGGGGATAAAATCGATAAACGCCTCATCGAGGATCAGGGCGATGTCCAGCGACTGACAGCGTTCAGCAATCAGCGCCAGCAGTCGACGATCGGGCAGCAGGCCGGTTGGATTGTTCGGCGTGCAGAGAAATAAGCAGTCCAGATCCGGCGTCAGGGCGTCAAGAATCGCTCCGGTGAGCTGCCAGCCATCCTCCTCGCGCAGCAGAAATTCCCGCACCGCGCACTCCACCGACTGCAGCGCCCGGCGATATTCGGCAAAACCCGGAGTGACGATCATCGCCTGGCGCGGTTTCAGCCCCTGAACCAGGGTAAAAATCGCTTCAGTTTCGCCGTTTCCTGCAAGGATCGACGACGCAGGAATATGATGATGTTCCGCCAGCGCAAGGTGCAGCTGCTGATACTCAACGTCGGGATAGCGTTCAGCGCAGTCCATATTGTTGAGGATTGCGCGCTTTAAACTTTCCGGCATCCCCAGCGGGTTGATGTTGGCGCTAAAATCCAGCAGCTGCTCCGCAGAGATGCCCATAAGCGCGGCGGCCTCGCGAATATTGCCGCCGTGCGCGCTCTTTAATAGAGCCATTTCACTTTCCTGTTGCGTTATCCTCGCCTTGCCAGCGTCGCGCCGTCGGCGAAGTAGGCTTTAATCCCTGCCAGAATCGACTCTGCAACCTGCTGCTGGAATTTCGCCGTTTTCAGTTTACGCTCTTCTTCGATGTTGCTGATAAACGCGGTTTCCACCAGGATCGATGGAATATCCGGCGCTTTCAGCACCGCGAAGCCCGCCTGCTCAACCTGATTCTTGTGCAGGTTATTAATATTTCCCATCTTTTCCAGCACCGCCTTGCCAAACTTCAGGCTGTCGGCAATGGTCAACGACTGCACCATGTCGAACATCGTGTGGTCGACGTAGCGATCGCCGCTTTTGCTGACGCCGCCGATCAGATCCGAGGCGTTCTGGGTCTGAGCCAGATATTTAGCCGCAGTACTGGTAGCCCCTTTGGTTGACAGGGCAAATACCGACGAGCCGCTCGGCTGACGGCTTGTAAACGCATCGGCGTGAATAGAGACAAACAGGTCGGCGCGCTGCTTCTGCGCTTTGGCGACGCGAACCTTCAGCGGGATAAAGACATCCTCGTTGCGGGTCATATAGACCTTCATGTTGCCCTCTTTCTCGATCAGCGCGCGCAGCCGTCGGGCTATCTGCAGCACCACGTCTTTCTCGCGGGTGCGGTATTTACCCACGGCGCCGGAATCCTCGCCGCCGTGTCCGGGATCGAGCATGATAACGATAGGCCGATCGCGCCCGGCTTTACCCGGTTTCGGCCCGCTCTCCGCAGGCGGAACCTGCCGCTGCAGATCGCCTTTATTGTAATCCTCGAGCAGCGCCAGCAGCGGATCCTGCACGTCGGTCGCGTTGGAAGGGTAGAGATCCATGACCAGACGCTCTTTAAAACCGGCGACCGGAGCGAGCGCGAACAGCTGCGGTTTTACGTTCTGTTTCAGCTCGAACACCATGCGTACGGTTTGCGGGTCGAATTGTCCCACGCGGGCGGACTGAATATAGGGATCGTCGCTGCGAATCTGGTTACCCATGCCTTTAAGGACGGAGTTGAGGTTAACGCCTTCCAGATCCACAACCACACGTTCAGGATTACTGAGCGCAAACTGCCGATATTTCAGGATATGGTTGGACTCCACGGTGACGCGCGTGTAGGTCGATGATGGCCAGACGCGTACGGCAACCACCTGCGCCGCGGCAGCCAACCCAACCGGACTCACACTCATTAACCACATGGCGCCCGCCCCCTGTAAAAATCGGCGGCGGCTTAATCCTGACTTGTATCCCGACATGCCACTCCCAAGCAGTAAGAAATCATTCGTATTTAAAACAAACAGATTGACCAGAAACTTTAACGAAAGGCGCATAACCTGTCATCTATAAAAGGGTAAACAATCTTTGACACCCTGATTTGGCTCACACTGTTTTCTCGGTTGCGCGAGAAATTGGGGCTTGCGTTTGCCGGCAAAACAGAATAAAAATACATAAATTACGAATAATCATGCATTGAGGTTGTGTCATGGTGAAGGAACGTCGCACCGAACTGGTAGAGGGATTCCGCCATTCTGTCCCCTATATTAACGCCCATAGAGGTAAAACGTTTGTCATCATGCTGGGCGGGGAAGCCATCGAGCATGATAATTTCTCTAGCATAGTCAACGACATTGGCCTGCTTCACAGCCTGGGAATTCGTCTGGTAGTGGTCTATGGCGCCCGTCCACAGATCGACGCCAACCTGGCGGAGCACCGTCACGAACCGGTCTATCACAAACAAACCCGAGTGACTGACGCCAAAACGCTCGAGCTGGTTAAGCAGGCGGCGGGTATGCTGCAGCTGGAAATTACCGCTCGCCTGTCGATGAGCCTCAACAACACCCCGCTGCAGGGCGCCCACATCAACGTGGTCAGCGGCAATTTCATTATCGCGCAGCCGTTAGGCGTGGATGACGGCGTGGATTACTGCCATAGCGGGCGCATTCGGCGCATCGATGAAGAAGCCATTCACCGTCAGTTGGATAACGGCGCGATTGTGCTGATGGGCCCGGTTGCGGTGTCGGTCACCGGCGAAAGCTTTAACCTGACCTCCGAAGAGATTGCAACCCAGCTGGCGATTAAGCTCAAAGCCGAAAAGATGATTGGCTTCTGCTCGTCACAGGGGGTGTACAACCAGGATGGCGAGATCGTCCCCGAGCTATTCCCTAACGAAGCCCAGGCGCGGGTTGAAGAGATGGAAGCGGACGAAGACTACAGCTCCGGTACCGTGCGCTTCCTGCGCGGCGCGGTAAAAGCCTGCCGCAGCGGCGTGCGCCGCTGCCACCTGATTAGCTATCAGGAAAACGGCACTCTGCTGCAGGAGCTGTTCTCACGCGACGGTATCGGCACTCAGATAGTGATGGAGAGCGCCGAGCAGATCCGCCGCGCCACCATTAACGACATCGGCGGCATCCTTGAGCTGATAAGCCCGCTGGAGCAGCAGGGCATTCTGGTCAGGCGTTCTCGCGAACAGCTGGAGATGGAAATCGATAAGTTCACCATTATTCAGCGCGACAACACCACCATCGCCTGCGCCGCGCTCTATCCTTTCCCGGAAGAGAAGATCGGCGAAATGGCCTGCGTGGCGGTGCATCCGGACTACCGCAGCTCATCGCGCGGCGAAGTGCTGCTCGAACGAATTGCCGCGCAGGCGAAGCAAATGGGCCTCAGCAAACTGTTTGTTCTGACAACCCGCAGCATTCACTGGTTCCAGGAGCGCGGATTTACGCCGGTAGACGTTGACCTGCTGCCGGAGAGCAAAAAAGAGATGTACAACTACCAGCGCCGCTCCAAGGTGTTGATGGCAGACCTGGCCTGATTATCTCCCCGGAAAGCGCATGGCTGACCGGGGAAAACATCACTGAGCGGAAAAAATATCCGCCAGGCCGCTGCGTCGTTCGGTACGCGCGACAACCGCCTGGGTCAGTACCTGCTCATCGGCATAGATCGACAGCTGCCGTTTCGCGCGAGTTATAGCGGTATAAACCAGCTCGCGGGTCACCAGCGGCACGCTGCGCGAAGGCAGGATCAGCGCCGCGTGATCGAACTCCGACCCCTGCGATTTATGCACCGTCATCGCCCAGGCGGTATCATGCTCCGGCAGACGATTTGGCTGTACCGACTTGATGCTGCCATCAGGCATCGGGAACCAGACGCGCAGGCCATCACCTCTTTCCAGCGCGATACCGATATCGCCGTTAAACAGCCCCAGCGCGCTGTCGTTGCGCGAGATCATCACCGGCCGACCTTCATACCAGCGCGAATGGCGCGGTAACGTAATCGCCCGCTTGCGGTTGAGCATCTGCTCCAGCTGTTCATTAACTCCGCTGACGCCATACGGACCCTCGCGCAGCGCGCACAGCAGCTGGAATTCGCCAAAAGCGGCGATCATCTCTTCGGGCTCTGCCCGAGCGCGCAGCAGCTGCAGGAAGCGGCCGTAGCCCGCCTGCGCCTGATTCAGCATCGCTTCATACTCTTCGGTGGCGCTCAGCGGATACAGAGCGATATCGTCAAATGACTGGCGCAGCGTTGCGCGTACCGCGCTGCGATCGCCGCTGTTCACCGCCCAGGCCAGCTGGCCGATACCGGAATGGCGACCGAAACGGTAGCTTTTCTGCAGCAGGCACAGGCTATCGCGGAGCGAACCGGCCATATTACCCTCGCCTGCCGGAACCGGCTGGCCGGTTAACCGGGCGAGCTGCGTCGCCCGCTCCGGGGTATAGCCTGCATTAACCCACGCGCAGATATCGCCGAGCACGGCCCCGGCCTCGACCGAAGCCAGCTGATCGCGGTCGCCAAGGAAAATCACCCTTCCGTGCTCAGGCAGCGCATCGATCAGGCGCGACATCATCGGCAGATCAATCATTGAGGCTTCATCGACCACCAGCACATCAAGATGCAGCGGGTTTCCGCTGTGATAGCGCATCCGCTGGCTTCCCGGCTGCGCGCCCAGCAGGCGATGGAGGGTACTGGCTTCGGTGGGCACCAGCGCCTTTTGTTCGTCGGTGAGAGGAAGACGGCGCAGCGCAGCGCCAAGGGACTCGGTCAGGCGCGCCGCGGCTTTACCGGTCGGCGCAGCCAGGCGAATACGGCAGCGCGGGCTGGAGAAGGTCTGGATCAGCGCGGCCAGGAGTTTAGCGACGGTCGTGGTTTTACCTGTGCCCGGTCCGCCGGAAATTACCGAAATCCGCCGGGTCAGGGCGACAGCAGCCGCCACTTTTTGCCAGTCAGTTTCCTCTGCGGGCGGAAACAGCGCGTCGAGCGTCGCTGCCAGCCGGACTTCATCCACCTCCAGCACCTGATTGGCTTCATTGAAAAAGCGCGCGACGGTTAATTCGTTGCGCCACATGCGGTTAAGGTAAAGCCGATCGCCGCAGAGAATCATCGGCGCTGGCCGCTCTCCGCAGCTGACGGCCTCGGAATCATTGAGCAGCGGCAGCCAGCCGTCCGGCGCGCCGGTCAGTTCAAGGATTTGCTCGCTCAGGCCACCTGCTTTAGCCTTCAACAGTTCATCATCGACAAGACGCGAAATCGGCAGGCAGACGTGCCCTTCACCAGCATCGCGACTGAGGATCGCCGCGACCAGCTTCACCGCCGGATGCGCTTCTTGCGCCACCATTAGCGCAAACTGAACGTCCAGCGGGCGCAGCAGTCGCTGCTCAACCGCCTGTAGCAATAGTTCATCCAGGTTCATAGCGCCACCTCCTGAGTTTCTCCAGCAAACAGCGCATCAAGGCCGTCAATCAGCGGTCGCGCCGGACGGGTGGTAAAAATACCCTGCCCGCCGTCCTGTCCATCCATACCGCGTAAAAAGAGATAAATGACGCCGCCAAAGTGGCGTTCGTAATCATAATCGGCAATACGGTGGCGCAAATAACGGTGCAGCGCCAGGCTGTAGAGCTGATACTGCAAATCGTAACGATGGGTACGCATAGCCTGCATCATCGCTTCCTGGGTATAGGCCTCGCGATCTTTCCCCAGCCAGTTGGATTTGTAATCCAGCAGGTAATAGCGGCCGTTATGGCGAAATACCAGGTCAATAAAGCCTTTCAGCATACCGCGCACCTGGCGGAAATCGAGCATGGGGGTATCGACGGAGAGCGGATCGTACTGACGAATCAGCGCATCCAGGCGCAGCGGATCCAGAGGCTGCTCGATGGGCAGATAAAAAGCCATCTCCACCTGTTTATCACGCTCGCTAAGCTGATTCAGCGCGATCTCCGCGCCAGGGAGACGGGTACGCAGCACGCCGTCGAGCCATTCGGTCAGTACTGGGGCCCATTTCTCCTCGAAGCCGCTAAGCTGGAGCTTTTCCGCCATCCAGTCGGCGGGGACCGGCTGGGTGAAATCAATATCTTCAAACAGGCTGTGCAGAAACGTGCCTGGCGATGCTCCGCGCGGGAAGTGGTGCGGCGTAAGCTGCGGTTCTTCCGCCACATCGCCGACGCCTGCGGCATCGATATCCAGACGCGGTAAAAGGTCCTGCGCCGCGCTGTGTCCGTTTTGCTGCAGGCCGGAGTAGCTGGTGACGCGCCAGTCATCGCTCACCGAACGCTCAAGCAGACGCGCGGAGAGCGGCGGCAGCGCCGACTGTGGAGCCTGCCAGGGCGTCTGCGTCGTCGTCGCGGGGAGCTGCAGGGCGATATCCCCGCTGCAAAACGCCTGCAGTCGCGCCGTTAGCCCTGCGGCGTCCATCGCTTCTCCGCCCTGCAGCAGCCGCCCCAGCGCGCTGTGGTGAAAATCGCTGGCGCCGGGCTTGTCGCTGCGGCGGGGGCTAAGCGGCGCAACGCCCAGGCTGCAGTGCCAGACCGCCCGGGTCAGCGCAACGTACAGCAGACGTAAGTCTTCGGCCAGACGTTCGGCCTCAGCCAGCTCCATGCTGCCCTCATCCTGGCCCAGATCGAGCACGGCGGCAAAGGAGGTTCTGTCGTGATAAAACGCCTGATCCTGTTTGCGAAAACGCGCGATAAACGGCAGCCAGACCAGCGGATACTCCAGCCCTTTCGATTTATGGATGGTGACGATCTGCACCAGATGCTTGTCGCTTTCCAGGCGCATCTGCTGGCTGGAGGCGTTGCTATCCGGCTCGGCGATATGCTGCGCCAGCCAGCGCACCAGCGCATGTTCGCTCTCCAGCTGGTTCGCCGCCTCCTGAAGCAACTCGCTGATATGCAGGATATCGGTCAGGCGCCGCTCGCCGCCGTTGGTCGCCAGCAGGTTTTCTGCAATGCGCCGCGCGGTCATCAGCGCGCGCAGCATCGGCATAACGCCGCGCTGCCGCCAGACTTGCCGGTAGCTGCTAAACTCTTCTACCAGCTCATCCCACGCCCGTTCGTTCTGATTGAGGTTTTCGATATCCTGCGCGTTAAGACCGAACATTGAGGTCGCCAGCGCGCTGCGCAGGGTATTCTCGCGCTCGGGGGCCAGCACCGCCTGCAGCAGCCACAGCAGCTCCTGCGCCTCCGGCGTTTCAAACACGCTATCGCGGTTGGAGAGATAGACGGAAGGAATCGACAGCAGCTGGAGGGCATCGCGAATTAACGACGCCTCCTGACGATTGCGCACCAGCACCGTGATGTCTGAAGCCCGCACGGGTTCAGCTTTTTCACCGCGCCACAGCAGCGCCTTGCCCTGCTGGCCCGCGCTTAGCCAGTCACGAATTTGCGCCGCGCACAGCTGGGCCATAAACGTCTGGTAATCCCCTGCGCCCACGGCCTCGCCCGGCATCAGCCAGATATTCATCGCCGGAACCGCCGTATCATCAACGGTAAAGCGCAGCCCCTGATTTTTCTCGGCCGATTTCACCGGCAGGAACGGGATTTCGCGAAACATAAAAGGGTTATCGCTGAGGCTAAACAGGCGATTGACGCTGTCAACCATCCCCGGGGCGGAGCGCCAGTTGGTATCGAGCGTATAGTGAGCGGTGACGTCTCCACGCGCTTTCATGTAGGTAAAGATATCCGCGCCGCGGAAGGCGTAAATAGCCTGTTTAGGGTCGCCAATCAGCAGCAGCGCGGTATCCGCCTGGCGCCGCCAGATGCGGCGAAAGATTCGGTACTGCTGCGGGTCGGTATCCTGAAACTCATCGATCATCGCCACCGGGAAGCGCTGACGAATCGCGCTGGCCAGCGCTTCTCCGCTCTCTCCGCGCAGGGCGTCATCCAGGCGGCTAAGCATATCGTCAAATCCCAGCTCGCCGCGGCGGCGTTTTTCCCGCGCGACCGCCTCGCGGATTTCAACCATCGCCCTGGCGATCACCAGATCGGTCAGGGTTAACGGTGTCGCCAGCAGCGCTTCTATCGCGCTGAACAGCGGGTGTACCGGCGGTGCGCCGTCCGCTTTGGTGCGCTCAAGCAAGAAGGGCTGAGAGAACTTTTCCAGCGCATCCGGCAGCTGGTAGCTCAAAGTCTCTTCCTGGGCCCAGGCGGTCACTTTTTCCAGCCATTTGGCCTGATTGCCGCGATTGAACTTGCGCCGGTCGAGACCGGAGGTTTCCAGTACCGTCTCAATCTCGCTCACCTGTTCCAGCCACTGCTGTTTGACCGCGTTAATGCGTTCAATAATTTGCTGATGGCGTTCGGCCAGCGTTTCTTCAGCAGGGGGCGGAGATTTTAGCTGCGGCGCCTCTCCTTGCAGCCAGCGGTCGATGGATTTCAACAGGTCGCGCGGCCCTTTCCACGCCTCGTGGATAACCGCAGCAATTTCGCGCGGCAGCGGGTAGCAGTGGCGACGCCAGAAGTCGGCGCAGGCCTGATAGCGCAGGCGGGATTCATCTTCAATCAGCTGCAGTTCGAACAGCATGCCGGACTCAAAGGCGTTAAGGCTCAGCATCCGCTGGCAGAACCCGTGAATGGTAAATACCGCTGCTTCATCCATCTGGCGTTCGGCCAGCAGCAGCGTTTGCGCCGCCTGGGCTTTATCGTCAATTTCCGCCAGCAGCCCGGCATAAAGAGGATTGTCGGTGCTTTCGCGCAGGCAGGCGATCCGCAGCTCGTGGATATTGCTGCGGATACGTCCGCGCAGCTCTTCGGTCGCCGCTTCGGTAAAGGTCACCACCAGCAGCTCTTCCACGCTGATCTGCCGGGGGAAAGCGGATTCACCACCCAGCCCCAGCAACAGCCGCAGATAGAGCGCGGCGATGGTAAACGTTTTTCCGGTGCCCGCAGAGGCTTCTATCAGGCGCTCGCCCGTCAGGGGCAAGCGCAGTGGGTCAAGAGACTCGGCGGTGTCGGTCATTCATTCTCTCGCATCAGGGGTAAGGATTTCTGCAACGCGCTGACGTTCTCCCAGACTTTGCCATCCTGCGGATGCGCGTATTCCGCCTTGCCATTCTGGCTACCGGAAACCTGGGAGAGAATTGCCATGCCCTGCGGATCCACCACCGTCTGATGGAAGAAGTCGGCAAGCTTTTGCGGCGTCAGCAGTTTAATCTGAGCCACTACTTTATCACGTGAATCGAAGCGCATATTACCGCGATCGAAATCTTTGCTCAGCTTCGATGCTTCATCGCCCAGCGTTTGCGGCGCCTCCAGCATCTGACTGATGACCGTCTGCTGAATCTGCGCAAACTCTTCCGGCTTCATCGCCCGCAGTTTGGCTTCCGCCGTGGGGAAGAAGGCCTGGAAGCGCTGCCAGAGGAAAGCCGGCTGCTTATCGTTGCTTTGCAGCAGGAAGCCCATTCCCCACTGGCGGCCCACGTTCATCGAGAAGGCGAAGACCGCGTATCCCAGCTGCTCTTCCGTACGCAGCTGGTTGTAGAACCACGGCTGGACGATCTGCCCGAGAAGCGAGCTGGCAGCTGAGCTGGCGTATTCGTCCAGGTTCGGCGGCGCGAAGACAGCGGCAAGGGCGGAGTCGGTGCTGTTACCCGCTTTCTCAAAAATCGCCAGCTGCTTGCGATCAACCAGTACGTCTTTGTTGCGGCACCATTCGTTGCCGTCCGCCCCCAGCTGTTTTTGGATCTGGCGGGCCATCGCCGTTGACCGTTCGGCGGTAAGGTTACCGATGACCAGCAGCTCCGGTCGCCCTTTCGCCTTGAGGTTATCGCGATACTCCAGCACCTCTTTCAGCGTAATCGACGGCAGCAGCGCCCGGCGATCTTCACGCTGAAAGTACGGCACCTGTGAAACCATCTGAATCGGCATGATCGCCTGATCGTAGGCTTTGCCTTTGTCCGCCGAATCCATCATCTGCGCGTACCAGGATTTGGCCTGCTCCAGCTGCTCTTCGGTTGGCGTATAGCTAAAGTAACCGTCCAGCAGGGCGTTAAACAGCTCTGGCAGATGCTGCGTATAGCCGTTGGCGTTAACCATCAGCCCGTTATTTGCACCGGTAGAGAAGCTGATGCCCCCAACCGCAGCCTGGTTGCTGAGCTGATCGAGCGCGATACCCGCCAGATAATCATTGAGGGCAAACATCACCTGACGGCGGGCGCTGTCCATCGCCTGCGGGTTACGCAGCACCAGCGATATATCCGCTTTTGGTTCGCTGGCGAAGTACTGACTCGGCGCGTAGATCACCCGCAGCGTCGGTTCATCGACAATCAGCTGCGGATGCGGGTAAGCCTTATCGCTTTTGATTAAGCTAAAATCGTCCGGAATATAGGGGTTCAGCACCGGCAGCTTGAGATCGATAGCGCTGGACTTCTGCTGCCAGTCGGCAAAAGTCTGCTCGCTAATTTTATCCACCTGATAGGGCGCATTAACGAAGTAGGCGGTCTTGTTATGCGGCTCTTTCGGGCTGATGTACCAGATACGGGCATTTTGCGGCGTCATCATCGCCAGACGGTCTTTGATCGCCTGCGGATCGTAGCGATCGGCGATGTTAACTACGTCCAGGGTATGTTCGACCGGCACGCGGATCATGGTGTCCGCCAGCCATTCGACGTAATCCATATTGCGGTTGATGGACGGGTAGCGGAAGTCGAGCGCCAGCACGTGGGCCAGTTCATCAAAATAGCGTTTATCAATTCCCTGGCTACGCAGCAGATTGAGGTAGCTGAAGATGGCCGCGGTCACTTCATCGCGGTGCGCCAGGCCTTTGTCCGTCAGAGTAGCAGAAATAGCCAGCACCCCGCTGTTGCCGTTGACAACCGGGTCGGAGTCCGCGCGAATACCCTCAGCCAGCCCCTGCTTTTGCAGCCAATCAGAGAGCGTACCGGGGCTGCGATTACCGATCATATAGGTCACCAGCTCGTCGGTTTTGCTGCGGAACTGGTCGCTATTGTTATCAATGCGGAACTCCACGCGCAGGACTTTACGCGGCATCGCCGGGACATAGTGAATGATGATGCCCTTCTGCGCATCGGTCACCACCGGGACGGTTATTTCCGGTTTGTTGATATCGTGGTTCGGCACGCGACCGTAGGTGGCCGCCGCGATACTTGCCAGCTCCGGCAGAGGCTTGTTGCTGTAGATCACCGCCTTCATCAGGTTGGCGGAATACCAGCTATCGCGAAAGGCGTGCAGGGCATCAAGCACCGGCTTGCCGGGCTTGTCGCTCAGCGTTTCAAGGTTACCGCCGGAAAACTGCGAGCCGGGGTGCGCCGGGTTAATGGTTTCTGCGCTGACCTGCGCCATCCGCATCCCGTCGCGGCTGCGCGCCATCGTCAGCTCGGCGTTGACCGCATTACGCTCGCGGTCGGCATATTTTTTATCCAGCAGCGGAGCGGCGATGGCGTCGGCCAGGCGATCGACCGCGCCGTCCAGAGCATCGTTTTCTACTTCAAGATAGAAGGCAGTGCGGTACGGAGCGGTACTGGCGTTATGGCTGCCGCCGTGCATTTTGAGATATTCGGCGAGGCTATCCGGCTGCGGGTACTTTTTCGACCCCATCAGCGTCATATGCTCCAGGAAGTGGGCCAGTCCCTGATGCTCAGCGGGGTCCTGCAGCGACCCCACGGGAACGACCAGCGCCGACAGCGATTTTACCGCCTGGGGATCGGAAACCAGCAATACCACCATGCCGTTATCGAGGCGGATCGCCTGATATTGACGGGTATCTTTGTCGCTTTTACGGATGGTTTCCTGAATCGGTTGCCATCCGGTGTCTGCCTGACTTAACGGCGCCCAGAGGGCGGCCAGTAAAACAATAACCTTGAACCATAAACTGCGGGGCATTCACGGACCTCATCATTAACAAACCTGGCGCTGCACGCTATGCAGCCTTTATAAAACATCAGTCCGTGATTGGTTGCGCATCATAAATGAAGTGCCATCTATTGCGCAATTTTTATACTATTACAATGTTATTCGGACTGATGAAAACGAAACACCGGTAGCAAATAACGCTGCGTTTGCGTAAGGATCTCTTCATAGTATTCCGGCTCCAGGGTGCGCCACAGGCGCTGATACCAGACGTCGGCACCTTCGCCTCTGACCACCATGTTCCCTTCATAAGCCTGAAGAAATTTACTGCGCGCTTTTTGCTGCGTCTCTTCGTCCATTAACATGACATTCTTTTCGGCGTCATAACAGACTTTTAGCCATGCGCCGCCGCTTTCCGGCAGCAACAGCAGCGGTTTTGACATTCCCTGCAGGTAACCGTCAACGAGCTCATTCAGGTATTCCTGGGCCTGTTCCTGCGCCAGCGGGGGAAAGCGCCACTCGCCTTCTTTGCGCACAAACAGCCGACTTTCGCCGCGACCGCCGCTAGCACAATAGACAAGATGCTCCAGCCAAAGTTGCATTCCCTGCGCCACGCTTAATAACGATGGCCGCCAGCGCAGCAAACCGTCGGATTGTACCTGCTGTAGCCAGCCAGTAATGTTGACTCCGTTACATTGCAGATCGATTTCCATGCTCTGCCCCGGTTGACGGCAGGCTATCACCCGCTCTGCCAGGTTCTGCATCTCCTGACGCTGCGTTTCCCAGGCCAGTTCGCCGAATGCGCCATAGGGTAGCTCCCCGGCGGCACGAAAACGGCGATACATTGCCGAGGCGTCCTGCTGTTCAATCAGCGTATTAAGCAACTGCTGGTTCAGCTGATAGCGACTCAGCCCTTCGAGGGTAAAAGGTTCATCGTCAGGGATCTCGCTCTCTTCCGAGCGGAAATTCACCCGCAGCCGCTGCTGAAAGAAGGCGCGTACCGGATGCTGCCAGAAGCGCAGCAGCTGTTCCAGAGGCAGGTGATCGAGTTCAGGGACCGGTAGCGGCTGGATAAACTCACCGTGGGCTTCCCCCTGCTGGCTGGCAGCCGCCAGCCATTCCCGGGCATAGCTTTGATCTTCGTTCGCCAGAAAATTCGCGGCATCAAAAGGCATGCGGGTATGCAGATGAGTAATATGTTCTTTAACGCGACGCTCGCTGGCATCGCAATCCAGATCTTCGTCTCCTTCCAGGCAGTGGCTCTGACCGATATAGTCCGCCAGCTCCTGAACCAGAACCGAGGGATAGCGTTCGCTGTTATCCTGAATAGAACGGCCGATATAGCTGATATAGAGTTTCTGCTCGGCGGACATCAGGGCTTCAAGGAACAGATAGCGGTCGTCATCGCGACGGCTACGGTCGCCGCGCTGCGGCTTCTGACTCATCAGGTCAAAGCCCAGCGGCGCAAGCGTGCGCGGATAAACACCGTCGTTCATCCCCAGCAGGCAGACCACCTTGAAAGGAATCGAACGCATCGGCATCAGGGTGCAAATATTAACCGGCCCGGCGAGAAAGCGCTGGCTGATACGCTGCTGATCGAGGCGCAGGGACAGCTCATCGCGCAGCAAGGAGAGCGGTACCGTTTCGCCATACTGGGCGTCGACGCCGCCGTCAATCACCGCCTGCCACTGCTGTTCTATCAGCGCGAGGGCGGCTTCCGTTTCGCTATCCGGGAGGAAAAAGTCGTTCAGCAGATCGCGGCATACCGGTAGCCACTCGGCCAGTGGCCGCTCCTGGGCCAGCCCGCGACGCCAGAGATTAAGCTGCATCAGCAGCGATGCCAGGTTGCCCACCAGCTCGGCAATCAGCCCGCTCGACTCATCATAAGGCAGCACCGAGCGCCACTCACCCTCGCTGCTGTCCATGGCATAGCCCAATAACATGCGCGTCAGGCCAAAGCGCCAGGTATGCTGGCCGGTTGCCGGGAGGTCGAGTTCACGCACGTTGTCATCATCCATCCCCCAGCGTACGCCGGATTCGTTCACCCACTGTCGCAGGTAGCGCAGCCCCTCTTCGTCAATGTTAAAGCGCGCCGCCAGCACCGGCACGTCAAGCAGCGCCAGCACATCTTCGCTGGCAAAGCGGCTATCGGGCAGCGAAAGGAGCGTGAGAAAGGCCTGCAGTGCCGGATGCGATTCACGGGCGCGTCGATCGGAAATCGCCCACGGCAGCCAGCGTTCGCCGCTGGCGCTGCCGAAAACCGCCTGAATATACGGGCTATAGCTATCGATATCCGCCACCATGACGATAATATCGCGCGGCGTGAGCTCGGGATTCTCTTCGAGCATCGCCAGCAGCCGATCGTGCAGCACCTCAACTTCTCGCTGTGGGCTATGACAAACATGAATCGTCAGGCTGCGATCGTCCGCTGCCAATGGCCGCTTGCTGCCGCTATTGGCAAACTCTTCGGCGCTGCGCCCGGCCACGGCTTCATTGCGCAGTTCGAGAATGTCCGCCTGAAGATTATGCAGCAGGTTATCCGGCACAATATCGACAAAAGCGTCCAGCTCTTCATAGCGTTCAAGACCCGCCAGCAGGTAGATATAGTCGCGCCCCAGCTTACCCCAGGAGGCCAGTAGCGGGTTGCCGACATCCTGCTCACCGGCGTCGTTGAACAGCCCCGGCGCCTGTTCCGCATCGCGGAACAGTGGCAGCTCTCGCGCCGTTTCGCGGTGGTGGCGCCGCTGGCGGGACAGCAGTTTGGCCAGAAATGCCGGATCTTTGATGTCGCCCCAATAGTAGCGGCACGGGTTAGTGAAGAGGACATATACATCAACATGTTTACCCAGCGCCTGGAGCGCCTGCAGATACACCGGCGGCAGCGCCGATATTCCGCAAATAAAGACCCGCGATGGCAGCCCGGCGGGCGGCTGTTCGGCGTCTTCAAGCGCGCTGATAAAACGTTGGTACAAGTTGGCGCGATGCCACAGCGGCTGGCCCAGCTCAGCGGTATATTCCACCAGCGCTTTCCACAGCGGCGCCTGCCACTCCTGCGCCTCTCCCAGACCGTCAACGCGCTGGTCAGCCTCCCAGCGCATCAGCCACTCCGGGCGATAAACCAGATACTGGTCGTAGAGATCCGCCACTCTGGCGGCCAGCTGAAACAGTTTACGCTTGTCGCTATCATCATGCAGGTAGTGGCGCAGTAGCGTAAAAGATTCATCATTAAGCCGCTCTGGTAACAGAGTCATAAGTTTCCAGCTCATGCTTTGCTTGCTGAACGCGCTTTCTCCGGGAATATCTTTCAGCACCCGCACGAACATGTCCCAGATAAAACTGGCGGGTAGCGGGAACTCAATGTTGGCCGCAATCCCGAAGCGCTTCGCCAGCGTCATCTGCAGCCACTGCGCCATCCCGGTACTCTGTACCAGCACCATTTCCGGCATAAAAGGGTCATCCAGCCGCTGGCGCTCGACGATAAACTCCATCAAGGCTTCAAGCACATCCAGACGGTTTGAGTGGTACACCCTTAACATATTCGCTCCTGGCTACTGACTGACCGGGCAATGGAGCCGGGTCATCTGCGCCCGCCTGGCTGCGGGCATCGTGATCGTTACCGTGATGCTGACACATCTTTGCATCGATGTCTGCATACGGGATATCTGGTGGCCCCCGGCAATCGCCGGAGGGCTAAGCTGACCAAATCGCCACGCATCGCGCCACAGCTGACGGTACTGGGTGAGCTGCATAGAACTGCTGGCCAGCCCGCGCTGATAGCCCGCCAACGCAGTGACGGTGACGATCAGCAAGACTAAAGCCAGGAGCGTTTCCGGCAGGCTAAACCCTCTCTGCCGGCTCAGGGCATCTGGCATAGGCTCGTCTCCTTTAACGGGCAAAAATCGCTCCAGCCGTGTGGTGAAAAATGGACGCGGTTTTGTTCCACAGCGCCCGACTGCCACAGCAGCATTCTGCCACCGCCGCTGCTGCCAATGAGCAATACCGAGGCGTCGCTAAAGATCCTCAGACAGGCGCGCCAGTCGAGTGCAGCCTTCTGCTGGCAGCTAACCGCCTCTTGCAACGGCCAGGTCAGCGTTTTTCCCCACTGCAGCGCGGAATGCGCATCAGCAGCGTCGCGAAGCGCCCGCGTTTCGCTGGCCGTCTGCGCTAACAGCGAACGCTGCTGCTGGTGCAGCCCCTGGAGTAACAGTGTGCCAAGCGCTAAAAGCAGTAGCACCATCAGCAGCGAAGAGAGCCCGCGCTGGCGATTCACAGGTTATACCCCGTTACGCCATATTCCGCTCGCGCGCGGATTTGCGGGTCGGCAACGGAATGCGCCGCCAGCGTTATCGACAACTCAGGCGAAAAATCCGTCTTATTCTGCCGGGTAACCTGAAAAACGGTGACCTGAATCGCCGCTGGATTGGTCATTTTCTCCCAGCCCTTGCCGCTACACTCCTCCGCCCCTCTCAGGGTTTCCAGCGCCCCGTCGCGCAGGCGAAATCCGGTAGTATCAGATTCTGATGACGGAGAGCGATTCCAGACGCCATCGCTGTTGCCATCCCAACGAACAAGCAGGCAATCGCCGCTCTCTGCGATATACAGCGGTTGCCCGCTACAGCGGCCACGGCAATAACCTGCGCGCTGCAGATGCTTCGCTACAGTGTAGATTCGCTGCCATAGTTCATTTTCCAGCGCCTGCTGCCGGGTCTGGCGAAGCGCGGCCCACTGCAGCGCCGGGAGAAAACGCGCGCTGCCGAGCAATAGCACGGAGCTAATAGCCATCGCGATCAGCGTTTCCGGCAGCGAAAAACCGCGACGTTTTACAGACATGATGCCGTCTCCTCGCCGCGGCACAGGCGGATTCGCCCCCAGTTGGAAACGATAATATTCCAGCCGCCCGCCGCGCTTTGCAGGCGGATATGTCCCGCCCAGGCGGTATTTCGCAGGCCGTAAAATCCTAGCCCCGGCGTCATCGCGCTGAGCGAAACCTCCGGCCATAGCGGCTGCAGCGTGAAAGCGTTGCTGACGCTACAGTCGTTCGTCGCTCCGCTGACGCTCAGGCACCAGCCCTCCGCGCTTCGGTCGACGCTTAATACCCTGTCGCGGTTGTGCCAGTTGGCGTCATCGCGTAGCAGCACCAGATAATCGCGAACCTGGCAGGCGGTTTGCCACAGACGCTGCTGCTGTTGCCAGCTCTGCCAGCCATAAAGTCCGCTGGCGCCAAGAATGACGACGACGACCATGGTGACCAGGGTTTCAATCAGGGTATAGCCATGTTCTCTGTTCATGGCCCGAGTATGCGTAGCATTGAGGCTTTATACGAACGGGAAAATGGCGCTTTGCGTCGCGCCTCGGAGAGTATTCAAGGCGTTGCAACGGATTACAAAAGTACAGGAAATCTGCTCGCAAAAAATCCGTACGACCAGCGGCTTACAGCCGCGGCTCGGCCGGGCTGGCGCATAAAAAAACCGGCGCTCGCAGGCGCCGGTTTTCATCATGACTTCGGGGTTAAATCGCGACCGGCGCTTTAATCCCCGGATGCGGATCGTACCCTTCGATTTCGAAGTCTTCAAAGCGGTAGTCGAAAATCGACGCTGGCTTGCGTTTGATCACCAGCTTCGGCAGCGCCCGCGGTTCGCGGCTTAGCTGCAGGTGCGTCTGCTCCATGTGGTTGCTGTACAGGTGCGTGTCGCCGCCGGTCCAGACAAAATCGCCCACTTCGAGGTCGCACTGCTGGGCTACCATATGCACCAGCAGCGCGTAGCTGGCGATATTGAACGGCAGGCCGAGGAACACGTCGCAAGAGCGCTGATAGAGCTGGCAGGAGAGCTTGCCGTCGGCGACATAGAACTGGAAGAACGCATGGCACGGCGCCAGCGCCATTTTGTTCAGTTCGCCGACGTTCCAGGCCGAGACGATAATCCGACGAGAGTCCGGATCGTTTTTCAGCTGTTCCATCACCGTGCTAATCTGGTCGATGTGACGGCCGTCCGGCGCGGGCCAGGAACGCCACTGCTTGCCATAAACCGGACCCAGGTCGCCGTTTTCATCCGCCCATTCATCCCAGATAGTGACGTTGTTTTCGTGCAGATA
This sequence comes from Klebsiella sp. K5-306, assembly GCF_051835185.1. Taxonomy (NCBI): domain Bacteria; kingdom Pseudomonadati; phylum Pseudomonadota; class Gammaproteobacteria; order Enterobacterales; family Enterobacteriaceae; genus Klebsiella; species Klebsiella sp. K5-306. Next base: position 45,172 of record NZ_JAIFJY010000004.1, on the reverse strand, counting down.
CGCGACGTTGGTGTCACCCTTCAGGAACCACAGCAGTTCATGGATGATGGAGCGTAAATGACAGCGCTTGGTCGTCACCAACGGGAATCCTTCCTGCAGGTTAAAACGCATCTGGTGGCCGAAAATAGAGACGGTGCCGGTACCGGTGCGGTCATTTTTTTGCGTGCCCTTGTCGAGCACTTTCTGCATCAAATCAAGATACTGTTTCATGGTTCCTCAAGAATTTTGTTGCTGCGGACGAGAACGGTACGCCCAGACCATCATTATGATACCCGCAAGCACCATCGGAATCGAAAGAATCTGCCCCATGCTGATGTACTGTACCCAGCCGCCGGTAAACTGCGCATCAGGCTGGCGGAAGAATTCCACGATGATGCGGAACAAGCCATAGCCGATAAGGAACAGCCCGGAAACCGAACCGGCCGGACGCGGCTTACGGATAAAGAGGTTCAGGATCAGGAACAGCACCACGCCTTCCAGCGCCAGTTCATAGAGCTGCGAAGCATGACGCGGCAGCGCGCCGTAGGTATCGAACAGCGATTGCCACTCCGGATGCGATGGCAGCAGCGCCAGATCTTCCGCCCGAGAGCCGGGGAAAATCATGCTGTAGTGGAAGTTCGGATCGACGCGCCCCCACAGTTCACCGTTGATAAAGTTACCCAGACGCCCGGCGCCGAGGCCAAACGGAATCAGCGGCGCAATGAAGTCAGAAACCTGGAAGAAGGTACGCTTCGTGCGTTTGGCGAAAATGATCATCACCAGAATCACGCCGATCAGGCCGCCGTGGAAGGACATACCGCCGTCCCAGACGCGGAACAGATAGAGCGGATCGTCGAGGAACACCGGCAGGTTGTAGAAGAAGACATAGCCAAGACGCCCGCCGAGGAAAACCCCGAGGAAGCCGGCGTACAGCAGGTTTTCAACTTCGTTTTTTGTCCAACCGCTGCCCGGACGATTGGCCCGACGGGTGGCCAACCACATCGCAAAAACAAACCCAACCAGGTACATCAGGCCGTACCAGTGAAGGGAGACCGGTCCAATGGAAAAAATTACCGGATCAAACTCCGGAAAATGCAGGTAGCCACTATTCATCTGTCACCATAAAGACTTGTTATTCCGCCGAAAGTGGACAGCGGGGATCGTTCACGCGCGTCAGAAACGGGCGCTCCAAAGGCTGCGAATGATAGCATAAGCGCCAGGGGCGATCCCCGTTGGACATGTAAAAGATATGTATACGAATGCGAATTCGCGGCTGAGCATTCCCGGAGGCGGCGCGCTGCGCCTGTCCGGGCTACCCAACCCTCAGGCCGCTCGAACCTCGTCAGCGTTGTCCCGGGTCACGGCTAACGCCTTACCCGGGCTACAAAATTTGCCGGCCATTCCCGGAAGCGGCGTGTTGCGCCTTACCCGGGCTACAAATTCTTGAACCGTAGCCCGCGCTAACGGCCGCCGCGAATCAGGCCGCCGAGTCCTCGTCGTTCCATAAATGCCGCAACCTGATGGCGCACTTCGGCGGTCATCTGCGCTTCCAGGCTTCGCTGCGAAAGCTCCTGAGCTTCATTGATATCGATGCGCCGCAGCAGATACTTCACTCTCGCCACCGAACGGCCGTTCATCGACAGATGACGATAACCCATGCCAATCAGGATCGTCACGCACATCGGATCGCCCGCCATTTCTCCGCACAGGCGCAGATCGATACCAAAACGCTCGGCGTCGCGGGCGATCATCGCCAGCGCCCGCAGAACCCCAGGATGCAGGCTGTCATACATACTGGCGACCCGGGTATTGTTGCGATCCACCGCCAGAATGTACTGGGTCAGATCGTTGGTGCCGACGGAAATAAAATCGACGCGGTTCGCCAGCTGCGGCAGCATAAACACCATCGACGGCACTTCCAGCATCACGCCAAGACGCGGGCGGGGAATGGCGTAGCCGATCATCTCTTCCACTTCGCGGCTGGCGCGATCGATCAGGCGACGAGCCTCATCCACTTCATCGAGGCTGGTAACCATCGGCAGCAGGATGCTGAGGTTTCCGGTCGCCGCGTTGGCGCGCAGCATCGCGCGGACCTGCACCAGAAAGATCTCCGGCTGATCGAGCGTGATCCGAATCCCACGCCAGCCAAGGCACGGGTTCTCTTCGCTGATCGGCATGTACGGCAGCTGTTTGTCCGCGCCGATGTCCAGCGTGCGCAGCGTCACCGATTTATCGTTGAACATCTGCAGCATGCCCTGATATTGGGCAACCTGCTCCTCTTCAGAGGGGAAGCCGCTTTGCAGCATAAAGGGGATTTCGGTACGGTAAAGTCCAATCCCGTCGACGAAGTTGCCGAGCTTTTCTTCATGCTCGGGGCTCAGGCCCGCGTTGAGCATCACTTTTACCCGCTCGCCGCTTTTCAGTTCCGAAGCGCGTTCAAGATCGTCCTCAGCCAGGCGGCTAAGCTCGTTTTCTTCGCTGATCAGGCGCTGATACTCTTGCAGCAGCACCGGCTCCGGGTCGACCAGCAGCTCGCCGCGATAGCCATCGACAATCAGCGTATGGCCGTGCAGCAACGAAGGCTGGATATCCGCCCCCATCACCGTCGGAATGCCCAACGCGCGGACCATAATCGCGGCATGGGAGTTCGCCGCGCCATCGCGCACCACCACGCCGGCTAAACGATCCTGAGGAACCTCCGCTAAGGTGGTGGCCGACAGTTCATCCGCCACCAGCACGATGCGCTCCGGCCAGGTATTTGGCCCCTGAATACTGTCGTCGAGATGGAAAAGCAGCCGCTGGCCCAGCGTGCGCAGATCGCCCGCGCGCTCTTTGAGATAGCCATCGCTGAGCGCGGCAAACTGTTCGGCGAATTTCTCGATGATCTTTTTCACCGCCCATTCGGCCACCGCGCCTTTATCCACTTCGGCAAACAGCTCGCGGCGCAGGCGCGCGTCAGAGAGCAGGTGTGAATAGAGGTCAAAAATGGCCGCCGTCTCTTTCTGCGCGCCGGCAGAGTAGCGTTTGCTGTAGCGGCGAAACTCATTCGCCGCCTCTTCCAGCGCGCCGGTCAGCCGCTCGCGCTCGGAAGCGGTATCGAGGGTTGAGGCTTCATAAACCTGCTCCATCAGCGGCAGGCTGACGTCCATCCAGCCTTCGGCAATTGCTACGCCGGACGATGCGGGCAGCGCGCGGATGCGGGTCTGACGATACTGACCAAATAGCGCGTTTAGCTGGGACTGGGAGAGAATGCCGGCGATTTGCGTGGCCAGCGTGACAAGAAAAGACTCTTCGCTTTCGTCAAACTGGCGCAGCTCGCGCTGCTGTACCACCAGCACGCCGAGCAGCTGACGCCGCTGGATAATCGGCACCCCGAGGAAAGCGCGAAAGCGGCCCTCTTTTACGGCAGGAATATATTTAAAGCTGGGGTGCTTTTGCGCGTCGGCGAGGTTGATGGGTTCCGCCAGGCGGCCGACCAGGCCGACCAGGCCTTCATCAAAAGCAAGCGCAACGATGCGCCCGCGGGGCTTTTTCAACCCGCGCGTCGCCATCAGGTAATAACAGCGTCGGTCATGATCAGCCAGATAAACCGAACAAACTTCCGTCTCCATCGCAGCGCAGATATCGGTTACCAGGATATCCAGCGCCTCGTTTAAACGTGGCGCACTCGCGACCTTCTCGACTATTTCTCGCAACCGAGTGAGCATAATGTGCGTGGCTTAACCTCTTTTACGTCGATATGCAGGCGCGCTTTGCGGCTTAGGCGTGTTTTCCGCCAGCGCCATTGTGACGCTGGCAAACTCTTTCATCACCCTGCGGTATACGTCGCGCTTAAACGACACCACCTGACGCACCGGGTACCAGTAGCTTACCCATCGCCAGCCATCAAACTCAGGTGTACTGCTGGTTTGCATATTGACATCTGCATCACTGCCTATCAATTGCAGGAGAAACCACTTCTGTTTCTGGCCGATACATACCGGCTTTGTGTCCCAACGCACCAAACGTTTAGGCAATTTGTAACGCAACCAGTTACGGGTTGAAGCGAGGATCCGCACATCTTTGCGGCTAAGCCCGACTTCTTCGAACAATTCCCGATACATCGCCTGCTCTGCTGATTCTCCTGGATTTATGCCCCCTTGCGGGAACTGCCACGAGTGCTGACCATAGCGCCTGGCCCACATAACCTGGCCCTGGCGATTACAGATTACAATACCGACATTTGGGCGGTAGCCATCGTCATCAATCACCGGACTACCTCAAAATAAGCTTCAATGTGAATGATTGTTTCACACTCGCTGGAAACGGTAAACCACTCTGTGAGGGCGATGAGATCGAATAACATTTGAATAACTCACAGTAATACCCGGAGTTATAAACAGCGAAAGCCGTACCCGGACGATTTTATTCACTTTTTCTGTGGATAGAGTTGTGAAGAAGTACGGAATTAACCAGGGAAAACCCGGAATCATCCGAACGGCGTAGTCATAACCCTCGATAATAATGACCTAATTTTCATTAAGTTAGCATGGTAAAATTTCATAACCCACTGCATAACGTGACGATCATCACATAAGCGATCCTGGAACTGATGAAAGATCGAGCAATGTTGGTTTTATCCACAGATTACGCAAGCGCTCTGGGCATATTTTGTCTAAAAACTCGATTTTCCTCTCACGTCAAGGCTGTAAATGGAAACAGTAGTGGGGCTTTTCCCCAGTTATCCCATTTTTCTGTGGATAACATGGTGTAAGATCCTGTTCATTGTCGGTGACCAGTTCTGGAAAACCCGGTTTTACAAATTTCATCGCGGCAAAAAATCACAAAAAAAGCTATATGAATCATCAAATTGTCATACTTACCCAAGAAAAGGTAAACTCTATCCACAACGGATGAAATTACCGCTCATTTTTTAGCCAGAGGTTTTACGTTATGTCGACCATCGCGCCGCTGTTATCCCCCCCGCAAAGCCAGGCGCAGCTGCTGGCCCAGGCGCAGCAGCTGGCAGGCTATTCGCTGGGAGAGCTGGCGATGCTTGCCGGAATTCCCATTCCGCGCGATTTAAAACGTGATAAAGGCTGGATCGGTATTCTGCTGGAAATATGGCTGGGGGCGAGCGCAGGCAGCAAGCCGGAGCAGGATTTCGCCGCTCTCGGCGTTGAGCTGAAAACGATTCCCATCGATGCTTTTGGCCGGCCGCTGGAAACTACCTTCGTCTGCGTCGCGCCGCTAACCGGCAACAGCGGCGTTACCTGGGAGAGCAGCCACGTACGTCACAAGCTTAAGCGCGTGCTGTGGGTACCGGTAGAGGGCGATCGCGCGATCCCTTTAGCCGACCGCCGCGTTGGCGCTCCGCTGCTGTGGAGCCCCAGCGAAGAAGAAGAGCGACAGCTACGTATGGATTGGGAAGAGCTGATGGACCTGATCGTCCTTGGCCAGGTCGAACGTATCACCGCTCGCCACGGCGAAGTTCTGCAGCTGCGCCCGAAAGCGGCCAACAGCAAAGCGCTGACCGAGGCCGTAGGCGCCCGCGGCGAACCGATCCTCACCTTACCGCGCGGTTTCTATCTGAAGAAAAATTTTACCGCCGCCCTGCTCGCCCGCCATTTTCTTCTTTACCCTAAATAAATCGGCTTGCTTCACGGCGGTCATTAAACGCCTGCCGAAGCGTAGAAACCTTACGCGACCTGGGTCAGCGCAATCGGCTAACAATAAGGTAAACCAAAGCTGAACGGCCTGGATGATGATTAATTTTTTGTTCTGCCATGACGGTTGCATATAATTGCTTCTTTCTATTTTGCAGGACTTTGAACGATGTTATTTGCATGGGTAACCGATCCTAACGCCTGGCTGGCGCTTGGTACGCTGACGCTGCTGGAGATAGTGCTCGGGATCGATAATATTATTTTCCTCTCTCTGGTCGTCGCTAAGCTGCCCACGGCGCAACGGGCACATGCCCGCCGCATTGGGCTGATGGGCGCAATGATCATGCGTCTGGCGCTGCTGGCGTCAATCGCATGGGTCGTCAAGCTCACTAACCCTCTCTTTACCGTATTAGGTCAGGAGATCTCTTTTCGCGATCTGATCCTGCTGCTCGGCGGGCTGTTTCTGATCTGGAAAGCGAGTAAAGAGATCCACGAATCCATCGAAGGCGAAGAAGAAGGGCTGAAAACCAACGTTCATTCATTTATGGGCGCTATCGTGCAGATTATGCTGCTGGATATTATTTTCAGCCTCGATTCGGTCATTACCGCCGTTGGGCTGTCGGATCATCTGTTTATAATGATGGCGGCAGTAGTTATCGCGGTGCTGGTGATGATGGTTGCCGCCCGCTCGATAGGCGATTTTGTCGATCGCCACCCTTCGGTAAAAATGCTGGCGCTGTCGTTTTTGATCCTTGTCGGCTTTACGCTGATGCTCGAAAGTTTCGACGTGCATGTGCCGAAAGGTTACATCTATTTCGCCATGTTCTTCTCGATTGCGGTTGAGAGCCTCAACCTGCTGCGAAATAAAAAAAATCCGCTGTAGAGCGCTAAAATGCAGCCCTGAAACGGGCTGCAATCTTTTTTTAAGACTTAACTGCTTTTTATGTCTCACAAATCAGGCTATTAATATACTGGTACGAGGTGCGGCTATAATAGGGGTGATAACGATGAAAAAATGGGCAGTATTGATTTCCGCCGTAGGACTGGCGTTCTCGGTTTCAGGTTGCAGCAGCGATTACGTCATGGCAACCAAAGATGGTCGCATGATTCTGACTGACGGCAAACCCGCTATAGACGACGATACTGGCCTTATCAGCTACGAAGATCAGCAGGGTAATAAAATGCAGATCAATCGTGATGACGTTTCGCAGATTATTAAACGTTAAGACTCGCCGCTACGCAGCGATGGCTCCTTTATCGCTCGCCTGAGCAGGTTTCAATATTCTTCAGCATTAAAATAAAAGTCGGGATACACCTGATCTGTCCGTAAGGATTCGTCAGGCCTGATTCCGCCAGCCCGGCTTTTTTGATTTTTTTACTTCCCCTTTTTCTTCCCCTCTGCCATTTTTATATTCCTTTGTCGGGGAACGCCTGACCTTGTTGATAAAAAAAGGAAGCCGGCTATGCAGTATCACCGTATCCCACACAGTTCTCTTGAAATCAGCACGCTGGGGCTGGGCACAATGACGTTTGGTGAGCAGAATAGCGAGGCAGACGCCCATGAGCAGCTCGATTACGCCGTGAGCCAGGGCATAAACCTGATCGATGTCGCTGAAATGTATCCCGTCCCGCCGCGCCCGGAAACCCAGGGTCTGACGGAAACCTACGTCGGCAACTGGCTGGCGAAGCGCGGTAACCGCGAGAAGCTGGTTATCGCCTCTAAAGTCAGCGGCCCTGCCCGCAATAACGACAGCAGCATCCGTCCTGACCACAAACTGGATCGTAAAAATATCCGCGAGGCGCTTCACGACAGCCTGAAGCGCCTGCAGACCGATTATCTCGATCTCTATCAGGTACACTGGCCGCAGCGCCCAACCAACTGTTTCGGCAAACTGGGCTACACCTGGGCCGATTCCGCGCCGGTCGTCACTCTCCTGGATACGCTGGATGCTCTGGCTGAATTCCAGCGTGCCGGCAAAATTCGCTATATCGGCGTTTCCAACGAAACAGCATTTGGCGTCATGCGTTACCTTCATCTTGCGGATAAACACGACCTGCCGCGCATTGTGACGATCCAGAACCCGTACAGCCTGGTGAACCGCAGCTATGAAGTGGGCCTGGCGGAAGTTAGCCAGTATGAAGGCGTTGAACTGCTGGCCTATTCCTGCCTCGCGTTCGGTACGCTGACCGGGAAGTACCTCAATGGCGCAAAACCGGTCGGCGCGCGCAATACGCTGTTCAGCCGTTTTACGCGCTATAGCGGCGAGCAAACGCAAAAAGCGGTGGCGGCCTATGTCGATATCGCGAAGCGGCATAACCTTGACCCGGCACAAATGGCGCTGGCCTTCGTGCGTCGTCAGCCGTTTGTCGCCAGTACCCTGCTGGGCGCGACGACCATGGAACAGCTGAAAACCAACGTCGAAAGCCTCCATCTGGAGCTGAGCGCAGAGGTGTTAGCGGAGATTGAAGCGGTGCATCAGGTCTATACCTACCCGGCGCCGTAAGAGCGTAAAGTCCCGGTCGCGGCGTGAACGCCTTGTCCGGGCGACAAAATGGCGCAACCATACAGGCCTCTTTCCCGGAGGCGATGCTAAGCATCTTTTCGGGCTACAAGTTCTAAAAGCTCCCGGATTGCGGCTGACGCCTTATCCGGGCTACAGCGTCACCGCATAGGCGGAACGGTAGCCTGGCTAAGCGCAGCGCGAGCCGGGGATGTTATTTGCGCCGTCCCCAGATCCACAGGGCGGTAATTGCCAGCGCGAACACTACGCCAAAACCCATCCCCACGCCGACCACCGGAATGCCGATGCTCACCGCCAGCGAATAGAGCCCCAGCATCAGCAGCATCGCCACGTTTTCGCCCAGGTTCTGCACCGCGATAGCGTTGCCCGCGCCGACCGTATGCTTGCCGCGCTCCTGGAGCAGCGCATTGAGCGGCACGATAAAGAAGCCGCCAAACGCGCCGAGCAGCAGCAGCAGAGCAAACGCCGGCAGCAGCGCCTGCTGAATGGCGAAAAAGATGACCGCCACGCCAATTAATATCCCGGCAGGCATACAGCGCGACACCGTTTCCAACGTCACCAGCTTCGCCGCCGCGCCAGCTCCCAGCACGATCCCCACCGCCACCATCGCGTTAAGGTAGGTCGGCATCGCGTTGCTGGTAATGCCCAGCGCTACCGGGACCCACAGCACCAGCAGAAAGCGCAGCGTCACGCCCGCTCCCCAGAACAAGCTGGTGCCGACTAATGAAAAGCGGGTTTCGCCGTTGCGCCATAGGGTCGTACAGGCGCTGAAAAAGCTGTGGGTCATCGGCCTGAAGCGCCAGGATTGCCCCGGACGCGCCGCGGGCAGCTTCGGGATCCACAGGTTGGCAACGACCGCCCCGGCGTACACCACCGCGCAGACGCTGAGCGCCGCCACAACGTGCCAGTCGGCGAGAATACCGCCCGCCATCGAGCCGAGCAGGATCGCCGCAATGGTGGATGACTCCATCAGGCCATTCGCTTTCACTAACTTATCGCCGGTGGTCAGCTCGCCAAGGATGCCGTATTTAGCCGGAGAATAAGCGGCGGCGCCGATACCGACCAGGGTATAGCCGAGAAACGGATTCACGCCGAAGCAGATGCAGCCCGCGCCGATAAGCTTCAGGCCGTTGGCTACCATCATCACTCGTCCCTTAGCGAAGCTATCGGCAAATTGCCCGACAAACGGCGCAAAAAGAATGTAAGCGCCCACAAACAACATCTGTAATACCGGCTGGCTCCACTCCGGGTAGAACAGCTGCTTCATCAGCGCCAGGGTAGCGAACAGCAGCGCGTTGTCGCCGAATGCTGAGAGAAACTGGGCGCAGATAACCGCTATCATTCCTTTCGAGTACAGCGAATTGTTAGTGTGTACTGACTCACTCATCCGAATCTTCCGTCCGATCAACCATACTTTTAAGAGTGACAAAGTCCGGCTTGCCGCTGCCCAATACCGGGAGCTGTTTCAGCCAGCGAATGTCGCGCGGTACCGCCAGCTCCGGTACGCCGTGTTCGCGGGCATAGCGCAGCAGTTTTTCACGATTCAGTTCATTATCGGTGGTAAACAGCACCAGCGCCTCGCCTTTGCTGGCGTCCTGTTTAATCGCCGTGGCGTGCATTTTGTCCGGCGAAACCGCCAGCGCCACCTGCTCGACCATCTCCAGCGACACCATCTCGCCGGCGATTTTGGCAAAGCGCTTCGCGCGGCCCTGTATCCGCACGTAGCCCTGCTCGTCAAAGCTGACGATATCTCCGGTGTCGTACCAGCCGTTTTCCACTTCTCCGTGCTGATTCTCCGCCGCGGGCGCTTCCAGTACGCCCGGATTTTCCACCCGCAGATAGCCGTTCATGATGTTCGGCCCTTTAAGCTGCAGCCGGCCTCCCTCTTCAATTCCGGGCATCGCCAACAAACGCGCATCCATTCCAGGCAGAATTCGGCCAACGGTGCCCACTTTTGTCGCCATCGGCACGTTAATCGACACCACCGGCGCGCATTCGGTGACGCCGTAGCCTTCAAGAATGCGCAGACCAAACTTGTCCTGCCAGATCTGCTTCGTGCTCTCCTGCAGCTTCTCTGCGCCGGCGACAACGTAACGCAGGCGATAGAAATCATAGGGATTCGCAAAGCGGGCGTAGTTGCCGAGGAAGGTGGAGGTGCCGAACAGCACGGTACAGTTACGGTCATATACCAGTTCCGGCACCACGCGGTAGTGTAACGGGCTGGGATAGAGGAAGACTTCCGCGCCGGTAAACAGCGGGGTCAGCAGGCCGACCGTCAGGCCAAAGGAGTGGAACAGCGGCAGCGCCGACATAAAGCGGTCGTTAGCGGTAAAGTCGGCAATTGTTTTAATCTGTTCGACGTTGGCCAGCAGGCTCTTGTGGCTATGTACCACTCCTTTCGGATTGCCTTCCGAGCCGGAGGTAAACAGGATCATCGCCGCATCTTCCGGCTCCTGCTTCACCTGCGCCAGCTTCGGCATCAGCAGATGGCCAAAAATCCACAGCTTATCGGCGGCGGTAACGTCGCCTTTTAAATCTTCGAGAAACACCCAGCGCACCTGAGTCAACTGCTCGGGCAGGTGCCAGAGCTTGCCTTTATCGAGAAAGGTGCGTGAGGTAAAGATGGTTTTGATTTCCGCCGCGGTAATGGCGCTGCTCAGGCCTTTCACTCCGGCGGTATAGTTCATCATCGCCGGGATGCGTCCACGGGCGATCGCGCCGAAAATCACCGCCGCGCTAATTCCCGCATTCGGCAGCATCAGGCCGATTTTTTCCCCCTGAGCACTGTATTTTTCCAGAATACGCGCCACGAACAGGGTTTTGGTCAGCAGCTTGCGGTAGGTGTCCGGCTGAAAGTTGATATCTTCCACGCAGTTTTTACGCGCGCCGAAGCGGTCCTGGGCCGCCAGCAGAGACTCGTACAGCGTTTCGCGCGGGCGCACCGCCATCCGCGCCTCCATCATGATCTGATGCAGCATCTCACCGGCAATTTTTCGCCGGTCGCGGGCACGCGGCGCCTCGGGCATCGGCAAATGGGTCGGCGGCAGCAGGTGCAGTTGAATGCTCGGGAACAGGCGGCGTCTGACCAGCCCCTTCAGACGGCTAAAATGGGTTAATTCGGCGCCTTCGATTCTCAGCGGCACTATGGTTGCCTGCGACTTCGCCGCCACAAAGGCCGCGCCGTCGTAAATCTTCATCAGCGAACCGCTCACCGAAATGCGCCCTTCCGGAAAAATCACCACCGGGCGCCCCTGCTCAATGAGGCGTACCAGATGCTTTATCGACATCGGTTTGGTGGGATCCAGCGGGACAAAATCAATCATCGGCTTTAGCGCGCGCATAAACCAGCGCTCGCTAATCGAGGAATAGACCGCAAAGACCGGGCGCACCGGCAGGAAAAGCGCCAGCAGAACGCCGTCAATAAAAGAGACATGGTTTGGGGTGATCAGTACCTTTTGCTGGTACAGCGCCTGCGTGTCACCGGTAAGCCTTACCCGATACAATCCTTTGAATAGCAGTCTAAAAAATCCCAAAAGCATAACAACTCCGTTTGACCGGTTAATCAGTCAAAGCAGGTTACACGAGAAGCGGCGGGAAATGCAGTGTGGGGAGCGGAATTCAGGACAAAAAAAACCTGCGCATCCGCGCAGGTCGGTGCAAGATAATCAGTACGAAGAGCGTACGTAAAAAACTCACCAATCAATACCTCTGGGATCCTGATTGTCTCGTTTTTTCCTCCGCCGGTGCCAGCCATAAAACGCAAGGGAATAAGCCTAAGTGCAACCAGTTATTGCTATTTTCGCTAACTGTAACAACGGCAGCGGCAGGCAAAAAAAAACCTGCGCATCTGCGCAGGCTGGTGTAATTAGAGTGGTCAACCTGAAGTCGACTCCACCTATCAATACCTCTGGGATAGCCAGAGTATCAATGCACTGAATGGGTTAACCAGCGAACATTCGCAACAGCTAATCGCAAAGTGTAAGCAAAGGTGTGAATTATCGTTTCCCGGTATCATTCTCCGTTCCCCTGTGGGTAACTATTTCACCGGCAACGCTACTCTGCGTCACAATTGCATTAACCTGAAACGACCAGGCCTTGAATCTGCCGCGCTTTCCCGTACCATAACCGGTATGTAAACGCTTACCCTAAAAAAGGTCTGGTATGGCGACCATTAAGGATGTAGCCCGACTCGCAGGCGTTTCTGTCGCTACCGTCTCCCGCGTGATTAACAATTCACCGAAAGCCAGTGAAGCCTCGCGCCAGTCAGTAGGCGCGGCGATGGAAACGCTAAATTATCACCCCAACGCCAACGCCCGCGCGCTGGCGCAGCAGTCAACGGAAACCGTCGGCCTGGTGGTGGGTGATGTCTCCGACCCCTTCTTCGGCGCGATGGTCAAAGCCGTCGAGCAGGTTGCCTACAATACCGGCAATTTTTTGCTGATCGGCAACGGCTATCACAGCCTTCATAAAGAGCGTCAGGCGATTGAACAGCTGATCCGCCACCGCTGCGCTGCGCTGGTGGTTCATGCCAAAATTATCCCCGACGACGAGCTGGCCTCGCTGATGAAGCAAATCCCCGGCATGGTGCTGATTAACCGCATCCTGCCCGGCTTCGAGCAGCGCTGCGTGGCGCTGGATGACCGCTACGGCGCGTGGCTCGCTACCCGCCACCTGATTCAGCAGGGGCACACCCGTATCGGCTATCTCTGCTCAAACCACGCCATTTCCGATGCCGAAGATCGGCTGCAGGGCTACTATTCGGCGTTAAAAGAGAGCAACCTGCCGTGCAACGATCGGCTGGTGACCTTTGCCGAACCCGATGAGAGCGGCGGCGAACTGGCTATGACCGAGCTGCTGGGCCGCGGCAGAAATTTTACCGCCGTCGCCTGCTATAACGACTCAATGGCCGCCGGCGCGATGGGGGTGCTGAACGATAACGGGATTGATGTGCCGCGCGAGATTTCGCTGATTGGTTTTGATGACGTGCTGATTTCACGCTACGTGCGGCCGCGGCTGACTACCGTGCGCTATCCGATTATCACCATGGCGACTCAGGCCGCTGAGCTGGCATTAGCGCTGGCGGAACATCGGCCTCCGCCGGAGATAACGCATCTTTTCAGCCCTACGCTGGTCCGCCGTCACTCGGTGATTGCGCCTCTCGATAGCGACAAATCGTAGCGGTATAAACTGACGGCGGCGGCCGGATAATCCAGGCCTTCGCCGATGTACTGCCAGCCGAAACGTTCATAAAAATCGCGGCAGGCGGAGTAGAGAAACAGCTCGCCATAGCCCTGCTTTCGGGCATAGTCGATAACGTGCTGCTGTAGTTTCCCGGCCAGCCCCTGCCCGCGCGCTTCAGGAGCCACGTAGAGCGCCGCCATCCATGGATAAAGGTCCTGACGGCTGATTAAATCGCAGCGCCACAGGCCGACGGTGCCTAACAGCGTCTCCCCCTCAGCGGCAATAAAGGTCATCGGCAGCGCCCCTGGCGTCTGGCTATGCCCGACAATACTGGCGAAGAACGCCTGCGGCAGCGTTTCACCGCCAAAAGCCCGCCATAGCCATTCCGTCACGCGTGAAGCGTGCTGCGGCGCGGCGTAGAGGGGTTGGATCATCACACCAGCTTCCCCTGAAAAATAGGCACCGATTCAAAGAGGTAGCCATCAAAGTCCGGCGCGTCTTCATCGGACAGCTCCAGCAGACTGTTTTTAACGTTTTCGAGATGCTGCCACATAGCCTGCCAGGCCCCCATCACATCGCGACGACGCAGGGCGGCGAGAAGCGTTTGCCGATCGCCGAGCCACTTCAGGCGATACGCCCGGCTGGCAATATGCACGTTGAACTGCTGCCACAGCGGGCTGCTGTCCATCTGCAGCCAGATGCGCTCGACCGTCGCCAGCAGCATCTGATTTTGCGTCGCGCCGGCCAGCACCAGGTGAAACAGCCGGGCGTTGTCCTGGCTGGTATCGTTAGCGGCAATGGCCCGCTGCTCCTGCTCGATAATGCGCTTCAGGTTATCGATATCGGCGCGGGTGGCCATTTTGGCGGCAAAGGCGGCGATGTTGCTCTCCAGCAGCTGGCGGGCCTGCAGGATTTCGAAGGGCCCGACGTCGCTGCTCAGCATCTGTTCTTCCTCACTATCGTCCTCGTGCGGGATGCGCATCACATACACCCCTGAGCCCTGGCGGATATCAACCGTCCCCTGCAGCTCCAGCATCAACAGCGCTTCACGGACGATGGTACGGCTCACGCCGTAGGTCTCGGCGATATTGCGTTCCGGCGGCAGGCGCGACCCGATAGGATAGCGCCCCTGCGCAATCTGTGCGCGTAAATCATCACCTATTTCCTGGTAGGGTTTCTTTTCCGGCGGAATGATAGCCTTCTCCACAATATCACCTGTGCGTTATGAGCCTGCGAGTCAATATCGGCCGCTATCTTAGCAAAATTTCAACCCGGCTAGCGCCACTCATCATCAATATCCAGCGTCAATTCGCGACTCTCGCCAAGCTTACGAAACCAGCTGGCGGAAGCCTTGGGCCGCCGGGCACGATTATTTTGCAGATCGATTTCAATCAGCCCGTAGCGGTTTTTAAAGGCGTTCATTGGCGAAACGTTATCGGTAAATGCCCATAGCATGTAACCCTGGCAGTTGGCTCCCGCTTCCCGCGCGCGCAGCGTCTGCCAAAGATGCTCGCTGATAAAACGGATCCGGTAGTCGTCGGCGATAGTGCCTTCGCTATTGCGAAACTGCCCTTCGTTTTCCACACCCATGCCGCTTTCCGCCACGAACCACGAAATATTGCGATAGTCCCGTTTGATCCGCATCGCCATATCAAAAATGATTTGCGGATAAATTTCCCAGCCGCGGGAGTGATTCATCCGCCGTCCCGGTAGTTCAAAGGGCTCATAGTAGTAAGCCGGATGGAACGGCGTCTGCGGGTGCCAGGCGCGCGATGGCGCTTTAACGCGATGCGGATAGTAAAGGTTAATCCCCAGCTCATCGACGGTGTTTTCGCGGATAATCGCCAGCTCTTCCGCTCGATAATCCCATGCAATCTCGTGCTGTTCGAGCAGGGCCAGCAGCTCGGGCGGGTATTCGCCGTGGACCAGCGGGTCGAGAAAAATCCGGTTATAGAACAGATCGTAGCGCTCGGCGGCACGCACATCATGCGGCGCTGTTGAGCGCGGGTACGTTACCTCCGGGTTAAGAATGCAGCCTACCGTGCCGCGATAGCCTTTCCCGCGGAACAGCTGGACCACTTTTGCCGTCGCCAGCACCTTGTGGTGGTTCCACTGCATCCAGATGCCGGTATTCTGCTCGTAGGGCCAGCGCAGCGCGTCCAGGTAAATGCGGGTCTGCACGACGATCGGCTCATTGAAAGTAAACCAGCGCGTAACCTTGCGGTGATAGCGAGCGAAAACTTTCTCTGCATACTGCACAAACAGCGCAACCACCTTTTTTGACGCCCAACCGCCGTACTGCTCCAGCAGATAGCCGGGGAGTTCATAGTGCTCAAGGCAGATCATCGGCTCGATGCCGTTGGCCAGCAGTTCATCGAACAACTGGTCGTAGTACGTCGCATAGGCTTCATCGACCGTGACGTTTTCATAATCGGTGAGAAAGCGCGACCAGTTTATCGACGTACGGTAGTGGGTGAGCCCGGCCAGCTTCATCAACTGCACATCTTCGCGGAAGCGGTTGATAAAATCCGTCGCCACAGCCGGACCGTAGCCGTTATGCCAGACGTGACGGTCGTTCTTGTACCAGAGATCGGGCCAGGAATCCTGACCCTCTTGCTTGCCGCTCCAGCCCTCGGTTTGCCACGCCGAAGCGGCGGCGCCGAGGATAAAGTCGCGGGGAATGGCCATCTTTACTGTCGTCATGGTGTCCTCATGCATTTTCGCTGGCTTGCGCGTTGTCCGCCTGACGCTGGGCGTTTTCCGCGCGACGGGAAGCAATTTTGACAAACGGCAGGTAGATAAGCACCGCGGTCAGGATGCAGATAAGCTGCGTCACCACCGCGCCCATCGAGCCCGCCGTTGACAGCCAGGCGTTGATCAGCGGCGGCGTGGTCCAGGGCACCATCACCACCGCTTTACCGGCAAAACCGGCGGCAGTCGCGAAGTAGCCGATGCTGCCGGTTACCAGCGGCGTAATAATAAAGGGGATCGCGAGGATCGGATTGAGCATGATCGGCATCCCGAAAATGACCGGTTCGTTGATATTGAACAGGCCCGGTCCAATCGACAGCTTGGCGATCTCTTTCATCTCTTTGCGTTTAGTGGCGATCATCACCGCAATCAGCAGACCAATCGTCAGTCCCGATCCGCCAATGCTCATATAGACATCCCAGAACGGCATGGTGATGATATTCGGCACTTCTTTGCCCTGCTCAAAGGCGCTCATATTGACGGTAATGGCTCCCAGCAGCAGCGGTTCGCGGATCGGTTTGATCATCTGATTACCGTGAATGCCGATAACCCAGAACAGCTGCGCGACAAACATCAGCAGCAGGATCCCCGGCAGGCTTTGCACCACCCGCTCCAGCGGCTGCTGCACCACCTGATAGACCGCGTCATACAGATACATGCCGGTCGCCTGATGAAAAATAAAGCCAAAGGTGGCAATCACCGTGGTGGTGATAATGGCCGGGATCAGCGCGGAAAATGATGCCGATACGTTGGGCGGCACGGTATCCGGCATCTTAATCTTCAGCCCCTTACGGCCCTCCAGCCAACAGTAGATTTCCACCGACAGAATAGCGATAAACATGCCAAGGAACAGGCTGCGGGTATCGGAGAACTGGCGCAGCAGGACATCCTTCACTTCATGCATTTGCCCGTCGACCATCATCTCGACGGTGGTCGGCGTGACGCAGATAAAGCAGATCACCGCCAGCAGTCCGGGGAACAGGCTCTTAATGCCGTTAATCCGCCCCAGCTCAATGCCAATAAGGAACACCGCGCCAATATTGAGAAAGTTAAGGGTGGCGTAGTTAATCGCGCTGGTAATAGGTTTGAGCGCCGCCAGAAACGAGAGCGCCTGAAAGCTGGCGAGGCCGTTTTTTGGATCCAGCACCATATTGGAGATCAGCACCGAAAAGGCGCCAACGATGATCACCGGCATCAGGGTAATAAAGGCGGATTTTATCGCCATGATGTAGCGGTAGCTGTTGAATTTCGTGGCGAAACTCCCCAGTGAGTCGATCAGTTTGTCCTGCAATGCCATAGAGGATACCTCAGGTTTAAGGGCTTTTAGCGCACCAGGTGTACAGCCAAACACCTTTTGGCATACCAAAAAATAGCCACTGGTGAGAATAAGTTCTGTGATTAAGCTCCCAACTCGTTTATTGGTATTCCACAAAGACGGAAATTGGTATACCGCATTTGCGGTTTTATTTTCCGCGCGATCAATTCCTGTAAAAGCGTGATCGCGATAGTTTTTTGCGCCGCCATCAAGCCATATCCCCCTGAATGTCTGTGATAAACTGCGGGTTACCACGTGATATCAGGAATCGGATGAATGGCTACAATGCTGGATGTCTCAATTCGCGCAGGCGTCTCTAAAGCGACGGTTTCCCGCGTGTTGAACGGCACGGGTCAGGTGAAAGAGAGCACCCGCCAACAGGTTTTTAAGGCGATGGAAGAGCTGGGCTATCGGCCTAATTTTCTCGCCCGCTCGCTGGCGAACCGCACCAGCAACAGTATCGGACTGGTGGTTTCTACCTTTGACGGCTTCTATTTTGGCCGCCTGCTGCAGCAGGCTTCCCGCCAGACGGAAGCCTGGGGTAAACAGCTGATCGTTACCGACGGCCACGATGCGCCGGAACGTGAAGAAGAGGCGGTGCAGATGCTTGCCGACCGCCAGTGCGATGCTATCGTGCTTTACACCCGCCATATGAGCGAAAAGAAAATCATGTCGCTGATTGAATCCATCGACATGCCGCTGGTGGTGATTAACCGTGATGTAAGCCAGGCGAGAGAGCGCTGCGTGTTTTTCGAACAGCAGGATGCAGCGTTTCAGGCGGTGGAATTTCTGATAACCCAGGGCCATCGCGATATCGCCTGTATTACCGTGCCGATGCACACGCCGACGGGTAAAGCTCGCCTGGAAGGCTATCGTAACGCGCTGAAAAAGCACGGCATTAAGTGGGATCCGGCGAAAGTGAAATACGGCGACTCCACTATGAGCCGCGGCTATGAACTCTGCTGCGAGCTGCTGGAAGAGAAAACGCCGTTTAGCGCGCTGTTTTCCTGTAACGATGATATGGCGCTGGGCGCTTCGAAGGCGCTGCACCAGGCAGGGCTGCGGATCCCGCAGGATATTTCGCTGTTTGGCTTTGATGACGCGCCGAGCGCTAAATGGCTGGAACCGGGGCTATCGACGGTCTATCTGCCGATCGATAACATGATCACCACCGCTATCGATCAGGCGATCAAGCTGGCTAACGGTCAGCCGATCGAAACCATACCGCCGTTTACCGGCAAACTGGTGCTGCGCGAGTCGGTCACCACCGGGCCGTATTACGCATAATTAGCGGGCCCGATAAGCAAAGTGCCATCGGGCAGCGCCTTACAGCTGCTCGAGCGCCAGCAGCTCTTCGATAGTCTGACGGCGGCGGATCAGCCGCGCTTTACCGTTGTCGAACAGCACTTCCGGCAGTAGCGGACGACTATTGTAGTTTGAGGACATCGACGCGCCGTAAGCGCCGGTATCGTGCAGCACCAGATAATCGCCCGGCACCACCGCAGGCAGCAGGCGGGTTTCCACTTTCCCTCCCTCCTGCTGGGTAAAGACATCGCCCGATTCGCACAGCGGCCCGGCCACCACGGTTTCTATCTCCGCTGCGGCGCTCAGATCGCGGCCGTCCGCGGCCAGAGCGGTAATATGGTGATAGCTGCCGTACATCGCCGGACGCATCAAATCATTAAAACCGGCGTCAATCAGCACGAAGTGGCGGCTGCCCATCTCTTTTACGCTGCGAACCTGAGAAACCAGCACGCCGGATTCCGCCACCAGGAAGCGACCCGGTTCGATCTCAAGCGCGACCGGATGGCCCAGGTGTTTAGCGACCTGTTCACGCGCCGCGTTCCACAGGCCGAAATAGTGATCGGTATCGATCGCCTCTTCGCCTTCGCGGTAAGGGATCGACAGCCCGCCGCCGGCGGAGATCGCCTGCAGATCCTGACCGAATTCGACAACCTGACGCACCATCGCGCCGCAGACCTGCTCCAGGTGGCCGTAGTCTACGCCGGAGCCGATATGCATATGAATTCCCACCAGCTGTAGCTGATAACGACGCATCACTTCCAGCGCCGCCGTTAAATGACTGTGCCAGATGCCGTGCTTGCTGTTTTCGCCGCCGGTATTGGTTTTTTGGCTATGACCGTGACCGAACCCCGGGTTAACCCGCAACCAGACGCGATGGCCCGGTGAAACTTCGCCCAGCTGGCTCAGCATATCAATTGAGCCGGCGTTGACCGGGATCTGTAGTTCTTTCACCCGCGCCAGGGTTGCATCGTCGATCAGATCAGCGGTAAAGACGATATCTTCCGGATGCTGATGCGGATCGTATCCGGCAGCCAGCGCGCGCTCGATCTCGCCCAACGACACCGAATCCACCTTCACGCCCTGCTCGCGCATCAGGCGAAGGATGTGGATATTCGAGCAGGCCTTCTGCGCAAAACGCACTACGTCGAACTTGCTCAACTGAGCAATCTGGCGGCGGATAATTTGCGCGTCGTAGACCCAAACCGGGCAGCCGAACTCGGCGGGCAAACGCAGCAGATTGTCTGCGTTCAGGTCGGTATCGGTGGCGTAAAGCGAGTGTGGCATAAAGAACTCCGGTGCTGTGTGTGCGTTATCTCTGTTTTTTTACGATTACGCCACAGCGCGTGGGGAATAAAAAATATCGTTTTATTGCCAGTCTATGCAAAAATGATATGGCTTGCGTTACTTAAGGAACACTCATGCCCGCCGTTAATCTGCGTCATATTGAAATCTTCCATGCCGTCATGACCACCGGCAATCTGACCGAGGCCGCAAGAATGCTGCATACCTCGCAGCCGACCGTCAGCCGCGAGCTGGCGCGTTTTGAAAAGGTGCTGGGATTAACGCTGTTCGCCCGCGCCCGCGGCCGTCTGCAGCCAACGGTTCAGGGTTTACGCCTGTTTGAAGAGGTGCAGCGCTCCTGGTACGGCCTGGACAGAATCGTCAGCGCTGCGGAAAGCCTGCGCGAGTTCCGCCAGGGCGAACTGTCGGTCGCCTGTCTGCCGGTATTTTCCCAATCATTCCTGCCGCTACTGCTGGAGCCTTTTTTGACGCGCTACCCGGAGGTCAGCCTGCAAATCGTCCCGCAGGAGTCGCCGCTGCTGGAGGAGTGGCTTTCCGCCCAGCGCCACGATCTGGGATTGACAGAGACCCTGCATACTCCCGCCGGAACCGAGCGTACGCCCCTGTTGACCCTGAATGAAGTGTGCGTATTGCCGCAGGGCCATCCGCTTGCCGCTAAGCAAGTATTAACGCCTGCAGACTTTAATGGTGAAAACTATATTAGCCTGTCGCGCACCGACAGCTACCGTCAGCTGCTCGATGCGCTGTTTCATGAACATCAGGTGAAACGGCGGATGGTGGTGGAAACGCACAGCGCCGCCTCCATTTGCGCTATGGTGCGCGCCGGAGTCGGCATTTCAGTGGTTAACCCGCTCACCGCGCTCGATTATGCCGGGAACGGCGTGGTGGTCCGACGCTTTAGCGTTGAAGTGCCTTTTACCGTAAGCCTGGTTCGCCCGCTCCACCGCCCGGGATCCGCGCTGGTCGATGCGTTTGCACTGCATTTGCAAAACAGCATGTCTCGCATCCTGACCCCGCTCGAAGCGGTACTTACGAAAGCATAAACTCAACCGCGTCCGCCGCATGAATCGCTGTGGTATCAAACACCGGCAGCGGACTGCTCTCTTCCGGTACCAGCAGGCCGATTTCGGTGCAGCCAAAAATGACCCCTTCCGCCCCCTGCTCCGCCAGAGCGTCAATGACCTGCAGATAGTAGTCGCGTGAATGCGCGTTAAAGACGCCGAGGCACAGTTCATCAAAAATGATCTGGTTAATCCGCGTGCGATCTTCAGCTTCCGGAATCAGCGTATCAATAGCAAACTGCTGCTGCAGGCGGCCGCGATAAAAATCCTGTTCCATGGTATAGCGCGTGCCTAATAGCGCAACGCGGCGCTGGCCCTTTGCGATAATCGCTCGTCCGGTAGCGTCGGCAATATGCAAAAACGGCACGTCGCAGCGCGTTTCTATCGCCTGCGCGACTTTATGCATGGTGTTGGTACACAGGACGATCCCTTCGGCGCCCGCCTGCTGCAGGCCGAAGGCCGCCTGCGCGAGGATCTCGCCCGCGCGTTCCCAGTCGCCGTTTGACTGACAGGCTTCAATTTCGTGGAAATCGACGCTGTGCAACAGCAGGCTGGCGGAGTGCAGACCGCCGAGGCGTGCTTTAATACCTTCATTTATCAACCGGTAGTAAGGAATCGTTGATTCCCAGCTCATACCGCCTAACAGACCAATCGTTTTCATCATCCCTCCTTGTGTGAGTTTTTCAGTAGAACAAAGTTGTGATCGACTTTCCACTTCTCCCGACGATCGTTTCCTTTTTCAGGATTATGGGATAGATTAAATGAAACATTGTTTCATTTAATCACAGGACCATCGGATGTTTATTTTTCATAAAGAGACCACCCTTGAAGATCTGGGTAATGGCGTCACGCGCCGCATTCTTGCGCACGATGGCAAAATGATGGCGGTTGAAGTGAACTTCGAACAAGGCGCCATTGGGCCGATGCATAACCACCCCCATGAACAGCTTACCTACGTGCTCTCAGGCGAGTTCGAGTTCACCATCGGTGATGAAAAGCACGTGGTCAGCGCCGGCGATACGCTCTACAAGAAACCGGAAATTATGCACGGCTGCGTTTGCCTCAGGGCGGGAACGCTGCTGGATACCTTCACCCCTGTGCGTCAGGATTTTCTGCAAAAGTAGCCCTTCATCTCCAGGGCATGCCGCGCATGCCCACCATTTTCTGAACTTTTCCGCTACAAATAATTGTCATAAAGTATGTCGCACCGCAATGATTAGCAGCGCAAGCAATATCGCCTGACCAGCCTCTCTCCGTCTGACTCTCATCCGTATCTCTGACCTCTCATCTCTGCAAAATGCGCGCTCCAGCACCTTTTTGAAACATCGTTTCGACTTTGATCACATTTCCGCGATCAACCGAATGACTCCGTAATAAATAGCAATAAAATAAAATTAAAACGGCGTTTTACAAAATCAGGACGCCGGGTAAGACAAAATCAAAAAACACATGTTCTTCAGGGATAAGAAGAAAGAAAAGTTTTAACCAATCAACCATCGCCAGGGAAGGATTTACCGCTGACATACCAGGAACGCATTAACTTTCCGGCGGCACGGGCCGCGGGAAAGGCAGTAACCCCGAATCCGTATTACAAACTCGTAAGCCAGGTAGGTATGTATGAATGAAAACAAAATGCTGGGATTGGCATGGATATCGCCCTACATCATAGGGTTGATAGTCTTTACCGCCTTTCCCTTTGTTTCATCTTTCTTCCTCAGTTTCACTGAGTACGATTTGATGAGTCCACCGGTGTTTAACGGCATCGAAAACTATCGCTACATGCTGACCGAAGATGGCCTCTTCTGGAAATCCATGGGCGTGACGTTCGCGTATGTCTTTTTAACCATCCCGTTAAAACTGGCTTTCGCTCTGGGGATCGCGTTTGTCCTCAACTTTAAGCTGCGCGGCATCGGTTTTTTCCGTACCGCCTACTACATCCCGTCGATACTCGGTAGCTCGGTGGCGATTGCCGTATTGTGGCGCGCGCTGTTTGCTATCGACGGCCTGCTGAACAGCTTTATCGGCGTGCTCGGCTTCGACCCGGTCAACTGGCTCGGCGAGCCTTCGCTGGCCCTGATGTCCGTTACCCTGCTGCGCGTCTGGCAGTTTGGCTCAGCGATGGTCATCTTCCTTGCGGCGCTGCAGAACGTTCCACAATCACAATATGAAGCGGCGATGATCGATGGCGCTTCAAAATGGCAGATGTTTATGAAGGTCACGGTGCCGCTAATCACACCGGTGATTTTCTTCAACTTCATCATGCAGACTACCCAGGCGTTCCAGGAGTTTACCGGCCCGTACGTCATCACCGGCGGCGGCCCAACCTACTCCACCTATCTGTTCTCGCTCTATATCTACGACACCGCCTTTAAGTACTTCGATATGGGCTACGGTGCGGCGCTGGCATGGGTGCTGTTCCTGGTGGTCGCGGTGTTTGCCGCCATTGCGTTTAAGTCTTCGAAATATTGGGTGTTCTACTCCGCCGATAAGGGAGGCAAAAATGGCTGATATCCAACAAATCACTGAAGCAAGGGACGTCGCTGAACGTGAAGTCGCGCGGACGCTGCGCCGTGAAAAAATAAGCCGCTCGATTCGCTATGTGATCCTGCTGTTCGTCGGCCTGCTGATGCTCTACCCGCTGGTATGGATGTTCTCGGCGTCGTTCAAACCGAACCACGAGATCTTCACCACCCTGAGCCTGTGGCCTGCCCACGCGACCTGGGATGGCTTTATCAACGGCTGGAAAACCGGCACCGAGTACAACTTCGGCCACTACATGCTGAACACCTTTAAGTATGTGATCCCGAAAGTGCTGCTGACCATTATCTCCTCCACCATCGTGGCCTACGGCTTTGCCCGCTTCGAAATCCCGTGGAAGAAATTCTGGTTCGCTACGCTGATCACCACCATGCTCCTGCCGAGCACCGTACTGCTGATCCCGCAGTATCTGATGTTCCGTGAAATGGGCATGCTGAACAGCTATCTGCCGCTGTACCTGCCGCTGGCCTTCGCCACTCAGGGGTTCTTCGTCTTCATGCTGATTCAATTCCTGCGCGGCGTTCCGCGCGACATGGAAGAAGCGGCGCAGATTGACGGCTGCAACTCCATTCAGGTGCTGTGGTACGTGGTGGTGCCAATTCTGAAACCGGCGATTATCTCGGTGGCGCTGTTCCAGTTCATGTGGTCCATGAACGACTTTATCGGTCCGCTGATTTACGTCTACAGCGTGGATAAATACCCCATCGCGCTGGCGCTGAAAATGTCCATCGACGTCACGGAAGGCGCTCCGTGGAACGAAATTCTGGCAATGGCGAGTATCTCCATTCTGCCGTCCATCATCGTGTTCTTCCTGGCACAACGCTACTTCGTACAGGGCGTTACCAGCAGCGGAATTAAAGGTTAAGAGGGAAATATCATGGCTGAAGTTATTTTCAACAAACTGGAAAAGGTCTACTCCAACGGCTTCAAGGCGGTACATGGTATCGATCTGAAAATCGCGGACGGCGAGTTTATGGTTATCGTTGGGCCGTCCGGCTGCGCCAAATCGACTACCCTGCGCATGCTGGCTGGTCTGGAAACTATCAGCGGCGGCGAAGTGCGGATCGGCGAAAAAATCGTAAATAATCTCGCGCCAAAAGCGCGCGGCATTGCGATGGTGTTCCAGAACTACGCGCTCTATCCGCATATGACGGTGCGCGAGAACCTCGCCTTCGGTCTGAAGCTGAGCAAGCTGCCAAAAGACCAGATTGAGGCCCAGGTAAACGAAGCGGCGAAAATCCTTGAGCTGGAAGAACTGCTGGACCGCCTGCCGCGTCAGCTCTCCGGCGGTCAGGCACAGCGCGTAGCGGTTGGCCGCGCGATTGTGAAAAAGCCAGATGTATTCCTGTTCGATGAACCGCTCTCTAACCTTGACGCCAAGCTGCGCGCCTCAATGCGTATTCGTATTTCCGACCTGCATAAGCAGCTGAAAAAATCCGGTAAACCGGCGACCACCGTCTACGTCACCCACGATCAGACCGAGGCGATGACCATGGGCGACCGCATCTGCGTGATGAAGCTGGGCCATATCATGCAGGTGGATACCCCGGACAACCTCTATCACAAGCCGAAAAACATGTTTGTGGCCGGGTTTATCGGCGCGCCGGAGATGAATATTCGTCCCAGCCAGCTGGTTGAGCAAGCGGGTCGCCTGCATCTGACCGTTGGCGACGGGCTGCTGCCGCTAAATGACCGACTGCAGAGCAAGGTCGACACCCATAAGAACCAGCAGGTGTTCTTTGGCGTGCGTCCGGAATTTGTCTCTATCTCCGATGAACCGTTTGCTGAAGGCTCCTGCCCCGGCGAGATGGTGCGCGTGGAAAACATGGGCCATGAATTCTTCGTCTACCTGAAGGTGGCCGATTATGAACTGACCGCCCGCGTGCCTTCAGATGAAGCGAAGCCAATGATTGAGAAAGGACTTCATCGCACGGTGCATTTCAAATTCGATCTCAACAAGTGTCATATCTTTGACGCCAAAACTGAACAGAACATCTCTCTGTGAACCCTGGAGTATTAAAATGAAAAAAGTGCTTTTAAGCGCCGCAATCTCCGCCACTTTGGGCCTTACCGCGTTGCCTTCTATGGCAAAGGATGTCGACCTGCGTATGTCATGGTGGGGCGGCAACGGCCGTCACCAGGTGACCCTCAAGGCGCTGGAAGAGTTTCATAAACAAAACCCGGATATCAACGTTAAAGCGGAATATACCGGCTGGGACGGCCATCTTTCGCGCCTGACCACGCAAATCGCCGGCGGTACCGAGCCGGACGTGATGCAAACTAACTGGAACTGGCTGCCAATCTTTTCGAAAAACGGCGAAGGCTTCTACGATCTCAACAAGATGAAGGACGTGATCGACCTGAGCCAGTTTGATGCCAAAGAGCTGCAAACCACCACGGTAGACGGCAAGCTTAACGGTATACCTATTTCCGTGACCGCGCGCGTCTTCTATTTTAACGATGAAACCTGGAAAAAAGCGGGCGTCGAGTACCCGAAAACCTGGGACGAGCTGATGGCGGCGGGTAAAACCTTTGAGAGCAAGCTGGGCAAACAGTATTACCCGGTCGTGCTGGAGCACCAGGACACTCTGGCGCTGCTCAATTCATATATGATTCAGAAGTACAACCAGCCGGCTATCGATGAAAAAACCAAGAAATTCTCCTACAGCAAAGAGCAGTGGGTCGAATTCTTCCAGATGTATAAAAAGCTTATCGACAGCCACGTGATGCCGGACACCAAGTACTATGCCTCGTTCGGTAAGAGCAACATGTATGAAATGAAGCCGTGGATTCAGGGCGAGTGGGCGGGGACCTATATGTGGAACTCCACTATTAACAAATACTCCGACAACCTGAAGCCGCCGGCGAAGCTGGAGCTGGGCAGCTATCCGATGCTGCCGGGCGCTACCGACGCAGGTCTGTTCTTTAAACCTGCGCAGATGCTCTCCATTGGTAAATCCACCAAAAATCCGGAAGCGGCGGCGAAGGTGATCAACTTCCTGCTGAACAGTAAAGAAGGGGTTGAGACGCTGGGTCTTGAGCGCGGCGTGCCGCTGAGCAAAGTGGCGGTGCAATACCTGACCGAAAACGGCGCGATCAAAGAGGACGATCCGGCGGTATCGGGCCTGCGCCTGGCGCAGTCCCTGCCGGCCAAACTCTCGGTGTCGCCGTACTTTGATGACCCGCAGATCGTCGCCCAGTTCGGCACCTCTCTGCAGTACATCGACTACGGGCAGAAAACCGTGGAAGAGACGGCAATTGACTTCCAGCGTCAGTCTGACCGCATCCTGCGCCGCGCGATGCGCTAATTGCCTGTTATCGGAACCTACCCCGCAGCTCCGGCTGCGGGGTATTTTTTTAGCAAGGAGTGAAGTGAATCATGAAAGGCAAAATCATCCCGCTGAGCTTTCTGCACACGCAGGACAGCGAAACCGGTCACCAGGTGATCCGGATGACGCCACCGCATGTTATCTGCCATCGCAACTATTTCTATCAAAAATGCTTTACCCGGGATGGCGGCAAGCTAATTTTCGGCGGCGCGTTTGAAGGCCACTGGAACTACTATTTACTCGATATCGCCGGCCAGCAGGCGACCCAGCTCACCGACGGGCCGGGCGATAACACCTTCGGCGGTTTCCTTTCCGCCGACGACCGGTCGCTGTGGTATGTGAAAAACAACCAGCAGCTGCGCCGCGTGGATCTGGCCTCGCTGGAGGAACAGGTCGTATATCAGGTGGATGACCAATGGGTAGCCTACGGAACCTGGGTCGCCAACAGCGATTGCAGTCAGATGGTCGGAATCGAAATCAAAAAAAGCGACTGGCAGCCGTTGACCGACTGGGGCAAGTTCCGCGCATTCTACTTCACCGAGCCGGAGTGCCGGTTGATTAATATCGATCTGCGCAGCGGCGAACAGCGCGTGGTATTGCAGGAAAAACGCTGGCTCGGCCACCCGATTTACCGCCCGTTTGACGACAGCACCATCGCCTTCTGCCATGAAGGTCCGCGCGATGCTATCGATGCCAGAATGTGGCTTATCAACGCTGACGGCAGCAACATGCGCAAGGTTCGCCAGCACCAGCCGGGTGAGAGCTTTACGCACGAATTCTGGGTACCGGATGGCTCCGCGCTTTACTATGTCGCGCATCAGGAAAACGATCCGCATCGCTATCTGTATCGCGCCGACCCGGCAACGCTGGAAAATCGCCAGTTGATGGCGATTCCTCCGTGTTCGCATCTGATGAGCAATCACGATGGCAGCCTGGTGGTCGGCGACGGCGCGCCGCACAGCACCGGCGATATCCAGCTTAACGATCCGTTTATTTGGGTGTTTGATATTGCCGCCGATAGGCAGACCGCCGTGTGCCGCCATGACTCTACGTGGAAAGTGATTGAGGGCGAGCGCCAGGCGACGCATCCGCATCCGTCGTTTTCACCGGATAACCGCTGGGTGCTGTTTACCTCCGATAAAGAGGGTATGCCCGCGCTGTATCTGGCGGAGGTGTAGTGATTCGGCAACGTCCCGGCTCGCGCGATGCTTAGCCGGGCTACCGCCGTCAGCGATCCCGCTGCCCGGATAGATGCACAAGCGTCGATTCCGGGAAATTATGCCACTCTGCGCGCTGCTCCCGGGGGCGGCGCAAAGCGCTTGCCCGGGCTACAGATCAACAGCTCTCTGCGATCCCGTAGCCCGGACAGATGCGCAGCATCGCCTCCGGGAAACCTTATCCAGTACAGGCTCCGATTCTCTCCCCAGGGGCGGCGCAAAGCGCCTGCCCGGGCTACAGGTCAACAGCCGTCTGCGATCCCGTAGCCCGGGTAAGGCGTTTACGCCGCGACCCGGGAAGATGTCAGAAGAAATATTTAAATCGCACCCGCGCGCCGTAGCGTTCATCGGTATTACCGCTTTTCGCCGCCGATGAATCGAGCCATGACGCATAGGCCCCGAGATAAATATTAAAGTTCGGCATATCCATAATATTCGGCAGCTGCCAGGAAGTATGAATAGTATGGATGTCGTAGCGCCCCGGCGTCAGAATCGCGCAGTCGCCATCGCACTCCGCGCTCACGCCGGAAAGATTAAACTGGTCGATTTTGTTATGCGCATAGATATAGCCCAGCTCCACGCGATGCCATAAAGCGTTGATACCGGCGCTGAAATCCTTTTCATCCGCCGCGTCCAGATACGCGGTGCTCAGGTTCACCACCGCTCCGTCCTCGGCATCAGTCTTCAGCGTATTCCAGCTCATGGTCATACCGTAGCCGGTGCGGCTGGACTGATCGACCCAGCGCCCGTTCTGATTCTGATAGCCGTAAGCATTGTTAACGAGGTTACTCTCCATTGCTGCCGCCACCGACCAGGGGCCAGACTGCCAGGACGCCACCGGACGCACGTACACCACGTTTTTACGATTATCGAGCGCGTTGCCGTGATAGTTCTGATCGACAAACAGCGAGCTGCCGTCCTCCACCAGCGTATTCACCTCAAAATACCAGTTATCGATATTTTTACTCAGCAGGAAATTGCCGCCGCTGCTGCTGCGTCCGCGCCCCTCTTTCATCATATAAATATAGCCGTAGCCGTCGCTATACAGATCGTTGGCCGTGTTGCCGGAATATTCAATAAAGGTATCCTGATTAAGCGGGAACATATCGTAGGCTTCAAAACGACCGATTTTAATTTTCCAGTCATCCTGCTGACCGAAGAAAAATGCGGCATCATCAAGATTCATTTTGCCATTCATATCCGCCAGCGGCTGCACGCTGAATCCGGCATATTTACCGTTAGCCCCTTTGCGTAATCCATCAAAGCCCAAAAGAATGCGGCCGTTAATATCCCAGCGTTCCTTATCTCCCGGCGCCCAGTTTTTATTGGCACTGGTTTTCACCGACGTCAGGCTACCGGTACGACTGGCTCCGTCCATATTAAACTCAACGTCGCCATAGAATTTTAATTCACCATAATCATTAAGCTGTAAAGCAGGTTTAGCCGGTGCGGCGCTGGCCACCGTGGCCGCTGGCGTCTCCTGACCTTTCAGCGCGCGGATTTCTGCCTCCGCGCTGGCCGCCCGCTGCTCGGTCGCCTTTAGCCGTTGTTCCATTTGCGCCAGCCGTTCCTCAAGAGATAACGGCGCCTGTGCATTAGCCAGAGGGGTAAATAAAGACGTCAGAACACACCCGACCCAGATTTTATTCATCGGAAAACCCTTTATTATTTAGTTAAATGATATTTTTTATTTTATGGGTAAAGCACGATAATAATAACCCGTCCATCCTCGCAGACGGGTTATTAACGATCATTCGATAATTATTATTCCAGCTGCCACGCTCCTGCTTCAGTTAAATACGCCGAACCGCTCCAGGCAAATAGCGATAATTCACGGCGAGTGGCATCCGGATATATACGGCTACTCAGACAGGCCTCGCCATCATTAACAAACACTTCGACGGAAGAGCTATCGAAAAATACCCTCAGCTTCAGATCGGCCCCCTCGGTCAATGGGACGCTGCGGGTGCCGCACAGGCCATACTGCGGATAATGCCGCTCCAGCACAAGGCGCTGCATCTGCGCATCCACGTAAACGCGCAGACCATCGCCTAAGCTCAGGCCATACTGCTCTGCGTTGCTGCTGGCGCAGTCCCAGTGGAGGATCGCTTCCATCGCCTCGCAGTTTTCCACCATCGTGGTCTGCTGGTTCTTCAGCGTCGTCACCGGCCATGGGAAGCTGGCGCCGCGCATGCTCTCGACCTCTTTCGCCGGACGCATTTGTAGCCGATTATCCGCGCTCAGGCTCAGTTCACGCGGCAGCGAAAGCATGCCCGCCCATCCATCCTGCTGCTCCGGCAACGGCGATTCCCACATATCCAGCCAGCCGATGACAATGCGGCGGCCGTCGGGAGTGAGGAAGCTTTGCGGGGCATAAAAATCATGCCCGTGATCCATTTCCACAAACGCCCCCTCGCGCACAAACGCCTGTCCCGGCTGCCATTCACCGAGCAGATAACCGCTCTGGAACAGGTTGCGGTTTTGATAGCCTTTAGCCGCCAGCCCCTGCGGAGAGAACATCAGAATATGCTTGCCGTTGAGGGCGAAGAAGTCCGGGCATTCCCACATGTAGCCCATCTCTTTTTCCGCCTCGTCTAGGACGCCGGCATCCTGCCACTGGCGCAGGTCGGCTGAACGATACAGCCGCACCTGGCCGGTATCGCCATCGCGAGCGCCGACGATCATGTACCAGCTGTCCCCTTCTCGCCACACTTTCGGGTCGCGGAAATGGTGCATACCCGGCGGGGTGTCGACCACAATCCCCTGACGTTCGAAGTGAATGCCGTCGCGACTGGTCGCCAGACACTGCACCTGATAAAGATTGGCTTCGTCGCTCGGGTCGCCGTGGAATTTGTGCCCGGTATAAATCAGCGCCAGCGTATCGCCATCCACCACCGCCGAGCCGGAGAAGCAGCCGTCTTTATCCTCCGGGCCTTCCGGGGCCAGCGCCACCGGCAGATGCTCCCAGTGCACCAGATCCTTGCTGCGCGCGTGGCCCCAGTGCATCGGCCCCCATTTGGTAGAGTACGGATGGTGCTGGTAAAACGCGTGATACCAGCCGTCAAACCAGACCAGGCCATTAGGATCGTTGATCCAGCCCGCGCGGGCGGCCAGGTGGTAGCGCGGATACCAGCGCAGGTTCAGCTTTTCATGTTTAGCCTGCAGTTCTTGCTCAGCCCGGGAAATGGAATAGGTCATATTCATTACTCTTTTGATTCAGATAGCGGAAGTTTGCGGCATCAGCGGGTCCGCAGAGGACTTGCTTGAACGCAACAAGAAGATGGAGATAAAGGTGGTGCAGAACACCAGCAGTCCCATAATCAGATAGGACTGGGCGAAGCCGTATTTCTCATAGCTATAGCCCGCCAGCGGCGACAGGACGGTGGCGATAACCGAGCTGGTGCAGGCAAAGCCGACCAGGTAGAGCGTGGATGAAAGACGCTTATCGAAGTTTAAACTGTTGTATTTAAAGATGGAGACCAGCAGCACCGGCAGTTCGACCGCGTGCAGCAGTTTCGTGATGGAGATTAGCAGCGGCCCTTCCACCAGTCCGGAAGCCACCATCCGCATGGCCATCACCATCCCGGCGAAGATCAGGCCGTTTTTCGCACCAATACGGTTAACCAGCCACGGCGCGCAGAACATACCGGCGGCCTCCAGGAACACCTGGAACGAGTTCAGATAGCCGTACATCTCATTACCTTCCTGCAGCGTCGGAAACTGGGAGGAGAAGTAGACCGGGAACTGCTGGTCATATACGCCGTAAATACAGGTACCAATCACGAAGAAGACCAGCGCCCAAAAGCGCGGCAGGGTCAGCAGACGCAGAGCATCTTCCAGCGTCACTTTACCGCCCGATACCGCTTCCTGCATGGCGTGCGGCGCAGAAGAGACCCGCAGGCGCGCCAGGAGAATGAAGAATACCAGGCCAGAGCAGCTGGCGACGGCGAAGTTTAAATGCGGGTTAATGTTGAACAGTAATCCGGCGAAGAACGTCGCCACCGCCCAGCCCAGCGATCCCCACATCCGTGCTTTACCAAATTCAAACTGGCTCTGGCGCGCGACGCGCTCGGTGTAGGACTCCAGCACGCCGATGCCGCCGTTGAAGGTCAATCCAATATAAATCCCGCCGAAAATACTGCCGAGTAACACGTTAATTTTCAGCAGATAGCCAAACACCATATAGGCCGGCCCGGAGAGGATCAGCAGTACGGTAATGTACCAGAGCAGATTTTTCCGCAAGCCGAGCTTGTCCTGAATAAAGCCGTAACACACCTGCGCAAAAAGCGCGGAGACCGAAAGCACCGAAAAGATAATCCCGGTATCCCCCGGCTTAAGGCCCACTTCCTGGTGCAGCCAGATAGAGAGCAGCGAGCCTGAAGAGGACCAGGTCACGAAAAAGAAAAACAGTAACGCACTGAGTAACGGATAGCTGTGAGAGTGATGCGCTTTCATCATGACATTCTCATGTTGGAGTAATGTTATTATGGTAACGTTAACAAAAAGCGAAACTCACTTCGTTTTGCTGAGATTCATGATGTTAATCACAAAAGTTAACGTTAACATAATGGGAATGCGATCGCGATCAAATATTCATCGCCTGCGCCCGCGCCAGCGGTACGATAGAATATCGTATGATCCTTTTACATCAGTAACTTAGTAATACCCGCCGCCGACGGCAAGGGTGGAGCACTTAAATATGGCATCTCTGAAAGATGTGGCAAAGCTGGCGAATGTATCGCTGATGACGGTCTCCCGGGCGCTCAATAGCCCGGAAAGGCTCAAGCCGGAGACCCTGGCGCGCGTCCAGGCGGCAATCGAACAGACCAACTATGTCCCCGACCTGTCGGCGAAAAAAATCCGCGGCGCTCATGCGACGCCAAACACTATCGGAGTGCTGGCGCTGGATACCGTCACCACGCCATTTTCAGTAGAGATTACGCTCTCCATCGAAGAAACCGCGCGGGCGCACGGCTGGAACAGCTTCGTGGTCAATATGTTCTCTGATGATAGCCCGGAAACCATTGTCGACCTGCTGCTCTCCCATCGCCCGGATGGCATTATTTACACCACGATGGGCCTGCGTCAGGTGCCGCTTCCGGCCAAGCTGTTAACCCTCCCCTGCGTACTGGCCAACTGCGAAAGCCTGCACGATCCGGTCGCCAGCTATATTCCGGACGACGAACAGGGCCAGTATACGGCGGTACAGGCGCTGCTGGCCGCTGGCTATCGCCGCCCGCTGTGCCTGCATCTTCCGGCCAATCATCTGGCCACCGTCCGCCGCCGCGAGGGACTGGAGCGCGCCTGCCGGGAAGCGGGTATTGACCCCGATACGCTCGACCACAGCTATATGGCCTACGGCGATGAGCACTATCGCGATATTCCCGCCATCGTGCTGGCGCACATCGTTAGACAAACGCCGCAGTTCGATTCAGTGATTTGCGGCAACGACCGCATCGCGTTTATGGTTTATCAAACGCTGCTGGCGCAGGGGCTGCGCATTCCGCAGGATGTGGCGGTTGTGGGTTACGATAATATGGTGGGAATTGGCGATCTGTTTTTACCGCCGCTCTCAACGGTGCAGCTACCGCACTATGATATCGGGCGCCTGAGCGCCCTGCATATTATTAACGGCGACAGCCATCGGGAGACAGTTCGGGTTGCCAGCCCCTGGCTGCCGCGCGACTCATTATAATTAATTGCCGATATTGCGCAGTTTCTCGCCGGACATCAGCTTACGTTCAATATGCTCCAGAGTGACGTTTTTGGTTTCCGGGATCAGCCAGAAAGTCACGCCAATGAAGGCGACGTTCAGCGCGGTATAGAGCCAGAAGGTTCCCGCCGCGCCAATAGCATCCAACAGCGTCAGGAAGGTCGCGCCGATGATCATATTCGACACCCAGTTGGTGGTAGTGGAGCAGGTAATACCGAAATCGCGGCACTTCAGCGGCTGAATTTCCGAACACAGGATCCACACCACCGGCGCGGCGCTCATCGCATAGCCAGCGATGCACATCATGGTCATCCCCACCGACAGCCAGGAGAGGCCGCTGGAAGCGGTGCCGTTATCAAACTGCATCAGACAGTAGCCCAGCACCAGCGTGCCGATGGCCATCACGCTAAAGCCAATTTTCAGCGCCGGTTTACGTCCGGCCTTGTCGACGGTAAAGACGGCGATAAAGGTGGCGAACATAAAGGTCAGGCCTACCACCAGGGTCGCGACCATCTGCTGTTCCGTGGTGGTGAAACCCGCCATTTTAAAGATGCGCGGCGCGTAGTACATGATGATATTCATACCGGTAAACTGCTGCATCGCCTGCAACAGCATGCCGAGAAATACCGCCCGACGCACGTTGCGGTTGACCTTAAACAGCGCCCAGCCGCCCTGCTTCAGCTTCAGGCTTTCACGGATCTCATTCAGTTCGTCGCGGGCTTTCTCTGACGTGTCGCGCAGCATTCGCAGCACCTCTTCCGCTTCCACGTGACGCCCTTTTTCCGCCAGCCAGCGTGGGCTGTTTGGCAGGAAGATCACCAGGATAATCAGCACCACCGCAGGCAGCGCCAGCACGCCAAGCATGGCGCGCCAGTTGCCGCTGTAGCTAAACGCGGTATCTGAGAGAAACGCCATCACAATCCCGAGAGTCACCATCAGCTGATACATACTGATCATCTTCCCGCGCACGTTTTCGCTCGCCATTTCCGACAGATACAGAGGCGCGGTATACGAGGCGATCCCCACGGCAACGCCGAGAACGATCCTCGCCACCAGCAGCATTTCAACGCTGGTCGCAAATGCGGAGCCCACGGAGCCGGCGACGAACAGCACCGCGCCAACCATCAGACTGTATTTACGCCCGAGGCGGAAAGAGAGCCAGCCGTTGAATAGCGCGCCAATAGCGGCTCCCAGCATCATGCTGCTCACCACCCACTCCTGCAGGCGGCTGGATAAAACGAAATGATCGGTGATAAAGGGCAGCGCCCCGGCGATGACCCCGATATCGAGGCCAAACAGCAGACCCGCCACCGCGGCGGCAATGGAGACAAACTGATTCATACGTCGGGTATCGCGCTGCGAACGCGGCATGGTTGTAGAGTCGTGACTGATAGAGGTCATTTTTTTCCTGCCAGACGAAGTAAGACATACGATGAAACTACGGGATCGGCGGCTTAAAGTGTCAGGCTGGACAAGCCAAAGATATGGATTAAGTTGCTACAGGCAGTGGTTTTGTGATGGACATTCAACTTTGCAAAGAACAGAAAATAAGCATTTCAATCGCAGAAACCCCTGGCATAGATAGATGAACACTGGAAAAACAAATAACCCATATGGACTATTCTCATTTAACGATATGGACAATACTCATTAAGACATAAAAAAACCCTGCCGAAGCAGGGTTTCTCATTGCGCGGATATTGCGGCAAAAATTAGCGCGCCAGCCAGCCGCCGTCCACCGCCACGGTATAGCCGTTGACGTAGTCAGACGCGCTGGAAGCCAGGAATACCACCGGCCCCATCAGGTCGCTCGGCAGGCCCCAGCGTCCCGCCGGGATACGGTCGAGGATTTCGCTGCTGCGCTGTTCGTCAGCGCGCAGCTGCTGGGTATTGTTGGTCGCCATATAGCCGGGCGCCAGCGCGTTAACGTTGATGCCGTGCTTAGCCCACTCGTTCGCCAGCAGACGGGTCACGCCCATCACCGCGCTTTTGGACGCCGTGTAAGACGGTACGCGGATACCGCCCTGGAAAGAGAGCATGGAAGCGATATTGATAATCTTGCCGCCGGTGCCCTGGGCAATAAAGTGTTTCGCTGCTGCCTGAGACATAAAGAACACGCTCTTAATATTCAGGTTCATGACGTCGTCCCAGTTTTTCTCGCTGAATTCGATCGCGTCTTCGCGACGAATCAGACCGGCGTTGTTAACCAGAATATCGATATGACCGAACTCAGCTACCGCGCGCTCCAGCAGCTGCGGGATGCCGTCAATCTGACGCAGGTCGGCGGTCAGGCTGAGAAAACGACGGCCCAGCGCCGTTACGCGCTCAATGGTTTCGGTCGGTTCAACAATATTGATACCGACGATGTCGCAGCCGGCTTCCGCCAGGCCGACCGCCATACCCTGGCCCAGACCGGTATCACAACCGCTCACAACGGCCACTTTGCCCTGCAGGGAGAATGCGTCAAGAATCATACTTGGTTCCTTAATCTTTCAGAGCCTGTGTAGGCACAGGCAAGGTTCTGATAGTTCAGCCTGCTGCTTACGCAGACCCTTATGGTTTGAAGAACTCTCAGGGATTTACCCTTCTAAAAATAAAACAGAGTTCCGTTTTACAGTGAGCACATCTTAGCCCCGGCTAAAGTCATTTTCAATTATTATTAAAACATCGTTTCAATTTTAAGACTGTTAAATGTTAAAAATGCAAAACAGATCACGAAGCGGTGATTGATAAACCGTGAAAACCCTATTTAACTCAATAAAATACAATGAGTTAGATGAACTTAAAAAAAAGACGAAGGATCGTAAAAAAACGGCAGGAAAACAAAGATCGTTCTGGCGAGAGCCAAAGCGGCGGCAAAAAAGTGCGATCCAGAGCAAATCGTTGTTGCGAATTGCGCCCGTCATCACAAATAATGAAACGATGTTTTGATAAATTAATACCCATCTTTTAAATCTACTTCCACTGGCCGGTCAACGCAGGCGGGCGATACCTCAGGAAGGAAAAGGAGCACATCATGGCTAAAGGCATGCGGGTTAAACTGAATTATGAAGTCAGCCGCGATCCGGACACCGGCGCGGAGATCACCCGTTTAACCCCACCGGAAGTGACATGTCATCGTAACTATTTCTATCAGAAGTGTTTTTTTAACGATGGCAGCCATTTGCTGTTTGCCGGCGAGTTCGACGGCAACTGGAACTACTATCTGCTGGATCTCGCCAAAGCCGAGGCGGTGCAGCTAACGGAAGGCGCCGGCGATAACACGTTTGGGGGCTTCCTTTCCCCGGATGATAAATCTCTTTATTACGTGAAGAACGACCGTACGCTGCTGGAGGTTAACCTCACCACCCTGCAAGAACGTGAAGTTTATCGCGTGGCCGATGACTGGGTGGGCTACGGCACCTGGGTGGCCAACAGCGATTGCACCAAACTGGTTGGCATTGAGATAGCCAAAAGCGACTGGACGCCGCTTAACGACTGGCAGATTTTCCACGATTTCTTCCACAAAGGCCCCCATTGCCGCCTGCTGCGCGTCGACCTGCAAACCGGCGAAAGCAGCGTGATCCACGAAGAGAAGAAATGGCTTGGCCATCCGATTTATCGTCCTTTCGATGACCATACCGTCGCCTTCTGCCATGAAGGGCCGCATGACCTGGTCGATGCGCGGATGTGGATGGTAAATGAAGACGGTAGCAACGTGCGTAAAGTTAAAGAGCATGCGGAAGGCGAAAGCTGCACCCATGAATTCTGGGTACCGAACGGCTCGGCGCTGGTGTACGTCTCATATCTGAAGGGGCAGCAGGGTCGCACGATCTATAGCTTCAACCCGGATACCGGCGTTAATGAAGCGGTAATGCAGATGCCGGCCTGTTCACATCTGATGAGTAACTTCGACGGCACGTTGCTGGTGGGCGATGGCTCCGGTACG
This sequence comes from Klebsiella sp. K5-306, assembly GCF_051835185.1. Taxonomy (NCBI): domain Bacteria; kingdom Pseudomonadati; phylum Pseudomonadota; class Gammaproteobacteria; order Enterobacterales; family Enterobacteriaceae; genus Klebsiella; species Klebsiella sp. K5-306. The sequence continues at coordinate 7,386 of NZ_JAIFJY010000004.1, read as the reverse complement.
CCGGTGGACGTCAAAGATACCAGCGGCTACACCATTGATAACGACCCGTATCTCTACGCTTTCGATGTCGCGAAGCAGGCTTATTTCCGCGTCGCGCGTCACGATACGTCCTGGGCAACCGTGGCTAATAGCCGCCAGGTTACCCACCCGCACCCGTCCTTTACCCCGGACGACAGCGCCATTTTGTTCAGTTCCGATAAAGACGGTAAACCCGCCGTATATATCGCGAAACTGCCGCCGCAGCCCGAAATGCTGAAGGCATAGCGTTAGCCACTGTTTGAGTTAGTGTTTCTGTAACTGGCCTTGCCCTCCTTTTGGAGGGCTTTTTTATGCCCGGGCGTTTTCCCCGGATCGCGCTGCGCTTATCCGGGCTACATGATGTGCATATGGGGTAGCCCGGACAGGTGCGCAGCACCGCCTCCGGGAAGAGGAGTTAATACCAACAGAAAACCCCGGCTGACCGCTCCGGGGTAAACGATGAGGACATTTTTTAAGTTAGAATGAGTAGGCAACACCTACGCGGAAACGGGTCTGGCGATCGCTGCGATCGTTGACGCCGACGTTGCCGAGCTCGCCATACGGCGCCCAGTTTTTATCCAGCTTGTAGGCAACCTTGAGGTTGTACTCCTGAGAGTAAGGTTTATTGTCGTTGCGTTTAACCCCTTCGGTACTGCGCGCATAAACATAGTTCAGCTCGGCACGCCAGTCGCCGAACACGTAACCGGCCCACGCATCGCCACGGTTGACTTTATCATCCTCTTTCCCTGCATTCGCCGGGTAGCGGGTGTAGTCATAACGATAACGGGCAGCAACGTAGAAACCATTATCGAAGCTGTATTGCACGCGCAGATTCGGCTTGTAGATTGAGCGGCTATCGTTACTTTCAATATTGAACCCCGGCGTGACCGAGAAGTTCTTGTTAGCCTTCCACTGCCAGCTAATGCTCTCTTCATGACCATTACCGACGAAATCAGAATAAGGCTGGCTGGTGTTATCGCCGCCCGACTTCCACTTCGCCTCAACGGAGAAGCCAAAGCCGTTAGCGAAACGATGGGAGACGGAGACGCGGTCAGCGTTGGTCTTATCCGTTTTGCCTCCATCAATGAATTCGTGACGTAAATCTACCGTAACTGCCGAAGCTGCGAAAGACATGCCACAGAGTGCAGCAAGGGCCAGAGATCTTGCGAACATAAATTACCCCTCATAATTAAAATATCGTTTCGTTTTTATAAAACCGCATTTTATTTTTTAGGCAATAATGTTTTAGTGATCGCGATCGTAATTATTTGTTTCAAAAAAGGTGGCACAAAAAGACGTGACAAAGCTCAACAAAATAGAGCGTTACAAAGGAATTTTCAGGAGGGAAATGCCTGGCGGTAAAAACAAAAAAGCCTCCATCGGGAGGCTCAGTTTACTTACATCAGAAAGGGCTTATTAACGTTCAACCGCCAGGGCCACGCCCTGACCGCCGCCGATGCACAGCGTAGCCAGCCCTTTGCGGGCATCGCGTTTAATCATCTCGTGCACCAGTGAAACCAGAATACGGCAGCCGGAAGCGCCAATGGGGTGGCCCAGCGCAATCGCGCCGCCGTTCACGTTCACCCGCCGCTCGTCCCATTCCAGAACCCTGCCGACCGAAATAGCCTGAGCGGCAAAAGCCTCGTTGGCTTCGATAAGATCGACCTCATCCAGCTTCCAGCCCGCACGTTCCAGGCAACGACGGGTGGCATGGACCGGCGCGATGCCCATCAGAGCCGGATCGACGCCCACGCTGGCGAAGGCGCGGATGCGCGCCAGAATCGGCAGCCCCAGCGCCTCTGCTTTGGCTTCGCTCATCATCATTACCGCCGCCGCGCCATCGTTAATGCTTGAGGCATTCCCTGCGGTGACCGAGCCCTGCAGGTCAAAGGTCGGAAGCAGGCTGGCGAGCGCTTCAGCGCTGGGGTCAACGCGCGGTTGTTCATCGGTGTCCACCAGGCGGGGGGTACCGTTGAGTTCACTGGCTACCGGCACGATTTCATCGCGAAAACGACCGGAATCAATCGCCCGCCGCGCTTTATGCTGCGAGCTGAGCGCCCAGGCGTCCTGTAGTTCACGGCTAATGTTGTACTCGCGCGCCAGATTCTCCGCCGTCACCCCCATATGATAATCATTGAACGCATCCCACAGGCCGTCGTGGACGAGGCTATCGATAAGCTGACTATTGCCCAACTGCGCGCCGGTACGGCTGTCGGTCAGCACGTGCGGAGCGCGGCTCATATTCTCCTGCCCGCCGGCGATAACCACATCCGCTTCGCCGCACTGAATCGCCTGCGTGGCCAGGTGCAGCGCCTTGAGCCCGGAACCGCATACATCATTAATGGTAATGGCAGAAACGGTATTGGGCAGCCCGCCGCGGATTGCCGACTGGCGCGCAGGATTCTGGCCGGTGCCCGCAGTCAGTACCTGGCCGAGGATCACTTCATCTATACTCTGGGGATCGACGCCGCTGCGCTCAACTAACGCCTTGACGACCACGCTGCCCAGCTCTACCGCGGAATGACGCGATAACGTGCCCTGAAAACAGCCGATGGGCGTTCGCAACGCGCCGACAATTACGACATCTTTCATCCTCTACCTCTGCTCCGCCTCTGCGCAAAGAAACAGCATCATAGTAGTGAATTGTTATCAAAAAATTTCGCAATTGTTTAAAAAAAGTGAGGAGAATCACAAAGATTGTGGGCGATTTTAGCGCTTGCGGCTGGCGACAACGCCATTGTTACGCATCGTGCAGGCATTGTTGGCAGGTGGCGCCTTACCTGCCTGACGAAAAGTAGCCCCGCGCAATCAATATCGGGCCAGCTAGCGGCACCGAAGCCCCGCAAGGTATCGGCCGCCGGGCGATGCGAAAATAATGGGCGCTATTCACGCCGATGCCCCTGCAGATGCTGACGCAGCCAGCTTCCCGCCTCTCCCGGCGGCGCCTTTTTATTCCACAGCAAATCGGTCGATATCACCCGCGGCCAACCGGCAATGTCCAGCGCCACCAGACTGCCGCTACCGGCAAACTCCTCCACCAGCGCGCTGGGCAAAATACACCATCCCAGCCCCTGAGCCGCCATGCTGAACAGCAGAAGATAGTTAGGCGCCGACCATACCAGCCCGCGTGCCGGTTCCGTCGTGTTTTCCAGATAGGTGCTCAGGCGCAGCTCGCGCCAGCTAAACAGCTCGTCACGGGTCACCCTGCCCTGGGCCGCCAGCGGATGCCGGGGAGCCACGTAAATAGCCATTTCGGTTTGCATCGGCAGCCGGATGCTGCCGATTTCTGTCGGGTAGTTATCTCTGGCCTCAATCAGCCCCACCTGCGCCCGCTCCTTTTGTAGCAGGTCGATAACATCGTCATCTTCGCCAATCAGGCACTCAAATTCGGTATGCGGAAAATGGCGATCGAACTGCGCCAGCAGATCTTCCAGCACATCGGGATGCAGCGTATCGGAGAGCACAAAGGTCAGACGCGCTTCCGTCTTACCGGACAGCGAAATTGCCAGCTCATCAAGCCTGTCGCTGGCCGCCAGAATCGCTTTCACGTAGCTGAGCACCTGCTCGCCCTGCGGCGTCAGCGCGGGCTGTCTGGCGGTACGATCGAACAACGTCACACCTAGATCGGCTTCCAGGTTGGCGATCGCGGTGCTGATAGTGGACTGGCTTTTGCGCAGCCGCCGCGCCGCGGCAGAAAATGAACCGCAGGCGACGGCTTCGACGAAAGCGGTAAGGGCTTCGGGAGAATAGCGCATGAACTATCTACTTTATCGATGGATACTATCTTTTGTTTATCACATTTATCCATAAAATGCCGGATATTTCCTTATAATGTTTGGAGGCAACGAGCCATGCAACAACGACATGTTCAGCGCAAAACGCTGACGGAACGGGTTATCCACGCTATCAGCTTTGAAGGTCTGGCGACGCTGATCCTCGCCCCTACCGCCGCGTGGCTTATGCAGCGCTCGGTCGTGGAAATGGGCGGACTGAGTATCCTGCTCGCCACGCTGGCGATGGTCTGGAACATTATCTATAACGCCCTATTCGACCGCCTGTGGCCGACCTCCCGGGTCGTGCGGAACCTGCGGGTCCGCGCGCTGCACGCTCTCGGCTTCGAGTCAGGCTTTATTATAATTGGCGTCACCATGGTCGCGCTGGTACTGGGCGTCTCGCTGATGCAGGCGTTTATGCTGGAAATTGGCTTTATGCTGTTTTTCCTTCCCTACACCATGGCGTTTAACTGGGTCTGGGATATGCTGCGCGAACGCGTCATAAAGGTTCGCCAGCAGCGAATCGCCGCCCGCCAGTAATTTTTGCAACGCGCCCGGCCGGTAACGGGCGCTCCGCGGCTTCACTTCTTCGCCAGAAACTATCGCCCCAGCTCATCCATAAATGTGATAAATTGCACTCCTTTTTGTTCGTTTTCTGGTTGATAAAGTCGCATAATGTCTAAAATTTGGTCTAAAGAAGAAACTCTGTGGAGTTTCGCCTTATATGGCACTGCTGTAGGCGCTGGCACGTTATTCTTGCCGATCCAACTGGGATCCGCTGGCGCCATCGTTCTGTTCATCACCGCGCTGGTCGCCTGGCCGCTGACCTACTGGCCGCATAAAGCGCTGAGCCAGTTCATTCTTTCCGCTAACATCGCTCCGGGCGCGGGGATCACCGGCGCCGTTAATCACTATTACGGTAAAAAGATCGGCAGCCTGATCACCGGTCTCTATTTCCTCGCCTTTTTCGTGGTCGTGCTGATTTACGCCGTCGCCATCACCAACTCGCTTGCGGAACAGCTTGCCAGACACGTGCCCATCACTTCGCAAATACGCGCGCTTCTCAGTCTGGGCGTGGTGCTGGTGCTGAATCTGATCTTTTTAATGGGCCGCCACGTCACGATTAAAGTCATGGGCTTTTTGGTCTTTCCGCTGATCGCCTGTTTCCTGTTTCTCTCCATCTATTTAATGGGCAGCTGGCAGCCAGCCTACCTGACCAGCCAGATGCAGCTGTCTTCGCACACGTTCCACCAAATCTGGATCTCTATTCCCGTGATGGTTTTCGCTTTTAGCCATACGCCGATCATTTCGACTTTTGCTATCGATCAGCAGGAGAAATACGGCGAGCAGGCCATGGGTAAATGCAAAAAAATCATGAAGGTGGCCTACACCCTCATCTGCGCCAGCGTGCTGTTTTTCGTCTTCAGCTGCCTGCTGTCGATACCGGCTACCTATATTCAAACCGCGCGTGATGAAGGGGTCACGATTCTTTCCGCGCTGTCGATGATGCCGGGTTCACCGGCGTGGCTGGCGGTCACCGGGATTATTGTGGCGGTGGTAGCGATGTCGAAATCGTTCCTCGGCACCTATTTTGGCGTGATTGAAGGCGCCAGCGAAATGGTCAAAACCGCTCTCGCCCAGGCGGGGATTCGTAAAAGCCGCGCGTTCAATCGGGCGATGTCGATCCTGCTGGTCTCGACGCTGACCTTCGCGGTGTGCTTTATCAATCCCAACGCCATCTCAATGATTTATGCGATCAGCGGCCCGCTTATTGCGATGATCCTGTTCATCATGCCCACCCTGTCCACGTATCTTATTCCGGCGCTGAAGCCTTACCGTTCAGTGGGTAACTTCATCACCCTGGTGGTCGGTTTGCTCTGCGTATCGGTGATGTTTTTTAGCTAGTCCCTGACGTGCGGCGAATTCTTTATTCGCCGCACGTTCTGCCAATATTCTCATCCCACCACTCTCCCTGACGGCATACACTTATCCTTTGCATACAATGAAAGCGAGGATGGCTATGTCCAGCGTAAAATTATCCGGTACCGCGACGTTAGGCGATCGTCAGGTTTATCGCCTGGGATACGGGGCGATGCAGCTTGCGGGACCCGGCGTCTTCGGTCCGCCAAAAGATCCGCAAACCGCTATCCGCGTCCTGCAGGAAGCGGTCGAGTCGGGAGTTAATCATATCGATACCTCCGATTTTTACGGCCCCCACATCACTAATCAGCTTATTCGCCAGGCGCTGCATCCCTACCCCGACGATCTGTGTATCGTGACCAAAGTCAGCGCCCGCCGGGACGATAAAGGCAACTGGCTACCCGCCATGTCGCCCGCGGAACTCACTCAGGCGGTAGAGGATAATCTGCGCAATCTGGGTCTCGACGTGCTGGAGGTGGTGAATCTGCGCAGTATGCTCGGCACTCACGGCCCGGTTGAGGGGTCGCTGGAAGGGCCTTTAACCACCCTGCTGGAGCTGAAAGAACGCGGACTGATTCGCCATATCGGACTGAGTAACGTCACCGCCAGACAGGTAAGCGATGCGCAAAAAATGACGCCTGTCGCCTGCGTTCAGAACCAGTACAACGTAGCAAACCGTCAGGATGACCCGCTTATCGACGAGCTGGCGGCGCAGAATATCGCCTGGGTCCCTTTTTTCCCGCTGGGCGGCTTTACCCCGCTCCAGGCCCGGGAGCTTAATGAAGTTGCCGCTTCGCTGGATGCCACGCCGATGCAGGTAGCGCTGGCCTGGCTGCTCCAGCGCTCGCCAAATATTCTGCTTATTCCGGGCACCTCTTCGCTACAGCACCTGCACGAAAATCTTGCCGCTGCGGAATTAACCCTTCCGGCCGATGCGTTAGCCATTCTGGATAACCTCCAGCCTCACGCCTGATTCTCAGGCTTCTGCCAATGGATATTCGCAGAAGCCTGCTCCTCAATATTTGCCTGGAATTACCTTTACGCCACTGGCACTATACATCCTACAATTAGGTGTTATCTGCATTATTCCTTCACGGATAACCCCTATGCAAAGCATAGCTTTATCCTTTTCCGACTGGCCTCCTAAATGGAGGCTTCTGTCGTTTTTGTCTCGCCAAACTTTTTGAACTCTTGATTACAGGAAAAACAATATCGCATTCAAAGTTTATACAAATCAATTTAGCTGCAAAGATAGCTAACAACATCAAACGCTCATAAAAACATCTGGTTAACACAATCAGAATGTTTGTATTGCCATATAAAAAATCAACCACACAATAACAATTTACAAGGATTTCACATGACAGAGGGAACGATAAAGACGAGTAAGTATGAAATCATTGCTATTTTCAGGGAAGAGCTTCGAAAGCAGGCGGAGATAGAAGTTTTTGTTAATAACAAAAGCACGATAACCCAGCTGACGCGGGTGGATTTTGCCGAGTTTCATATCACCACCACCTGCAAAATCCCCGCCGGGCATAAAGTTAAGGAAGGTGCGAATAAGCAGGTCATTTCTTCCCAAGCTGACTCGCTGATTAAAATTTCGCGGATCTGGGCCGATTTTTTTCCCGCAAACACATCGAATTAGCCTATTTAGGCTATTTTTTCCACCATT